>NZ_JBEXGX010000017.1:0-216582 GCF_040607495.1 Streptomyces sp. NPDC005281
TACAGGCCCGTGCCCACAGCTGAGGTCAAAGCAGTCCAAGATGCGATTCACCCCCGGCCTGAAGGCCGGGGCACTCTCGCAAAATCAGAGGTAGGTGACGGAGACGCACCCGGAAGGGAGTCAGGGCCGGTCGCGGGTCGAGGCGGCCGGCTCCGTCAGCGCGATGGCGCCCACGGGGCAGGCCCGGACCGCCTCCCGGAGCATCGGATCGCCGCCGCCCCGCGCACGGTCCGGCAGCAACGCGCTGAATCCGTCGTCGTCCTGGGTGAAGACCCCCGGCGCGGCGAGGGCGCACTGGCCCGCGCCGATGCAGACGTCCTTGTCGATCGTGATGCCGATGTCCATGGCAACGCCGCCGCTCACCAGGTCACGGGGAGTTCGAGCATCCCCTGGATCGTGTCTGCGGGCTTGAAGGGCACGGTGTCGGCGGGGACGGCGAGCCGCAGGCCGGGGAAGCGGCCGAAGAGGGAGCGCAGCGCGATCTCCATCTCGGCCCGCGCGAGGTTCTGGCCGAGGCACTGGTGGATGCCGAAGCCGAACGCGACATGGTGCCGGGCCGACCGGTGCCAGTCCACGGTGTCGGGCTCGGGGAACGCCTGCTCGTCGCGGTTGATGACGGACGTGGAGAAGACCACACCCTCGCCTTCACGGATCGTCACCCCGGCGATCCCGATGTCCTGGACCGCGACCCTCAACAGGCCGTCCGCGATGGACAGGAACCGCAGCAGTTCCTCCACGGCGGCGGGCATCAGAGCCGGCTCGGCCCGCAGTTCGGCGAGCTGTTCCGGATGACTGAGCAGGGTGAAGGTGCCGAGCGAGATCATGTTCGCCGTGGTCTCGTGCCCGGCGACGAGCAGAATCGTCGCCAGCGAGATCAGCTCCTGGCGATCCACCCTTCCCTCGCGCAGCTGATCACGGATCAGTTCGTCGAGGAGCCCGTCCCCGGGGTCCTTCTCCTTGCGTTCGATCAACGAGCCGAAGTAGGCGTCCAGTTGGTCCCGCGCGTCCTCGATGTCCGCGGCGGCCGGGCCGCGCAGCAGCCGGCGGGACTGTGCCTCGAAGAAGTCGTGGTCGCCGTACGGCACACCGAGAAGGGCGCAGATCACCATGGAGGGCACGGGGAGCGCGAAGTCGTTCACCAGCTCGGCGGGCGGGCCTTGTCGCGCCATCCGGTCGAGCAGCCGGTCGACGGTCTCCTGGATGCCGGGGCGCAGCGCGCCGATCCGCTTGAGGGTGAAACTCGGTACCAGCATGCGGCGTTGGACGTGGTGCTCGGGGTCGTCGACACCGAGGAGCGCGATCCTGCGGTTGCGCGCCGCGGCGAACCGCTCGGTGACCGCCGGGAACGCGGGCCGCGTACGGTCCGTGGACAGCCGTGGATCGGCGAGGAGTTCACGGGCGGCACCGTGACCGGTGACCACCCAGACGACGTGCCCGTCGAAGAGGGAGATCCGCGAGAGCGGACGCCCCTCACGCAACGGCGCGTAGGCGGCGGGCGGGTGGTAGGGGCATGTCCGGTCCTGCGGAAAGGCGACCGGTGACGGCTCGGACTCCGCGGGCCGGAATGCCGGGGATCGGGTCAGGGGGGTTTCTGTCATGAGTGACCTCGCAAGCGACGGTTCCCTCTTGCCGATCTTCATTAGATGCCCCAGGCACCTACACGGCCACACGAAGTTCGGCCAGATGAGCGGCTCGCGCGATCTGGCCGAAGCGCGGTGGGCCCGGTTCCGGTTCCCGCGGATTTCGCGGCCCCTCCGGCATCCCGCCGGCTCCCCGACTGCCCGGCGATGGCTCGAACCCCTCGGGAGACCCCTTCCGAAAATGGGTTGCGCGGGCCGTCCGGCGGCCCGAACATCGGCCCATGTCCACGATCGAAGCCTTCCTGCCGCCGACCTCCGCCGCCGTCCGTCCGGTGCGGGTCCAGCAGCAGCCCGGCCGACCGCGGAGGCCCGAGCTTCCCCGGTCGTGACCGCCGCGCTCGTCGCGGGGCTTCTCGCGGGCTATGGCATCGCCATGCCCGTCGGAGCGGTCGCGACCTACCTCGTCTCCCTCACCGCTCGTACGTCCCTGCGGATCGGCGCCTCGGCCGCGCTCGGCGTGGCGACGGCCGACGGCCTGTACGCCCTGGTCGCCGCCCTCGGAGGTGCGGCGCTCGCCGCGGCGCTCCAGCCGGTGATGCTCCCGCTGAGCCGGGCTTCCGCGTTCGTCCTCGCCGTGCTGGCGGTCCGGGGGGCGATCGGCGCGGTCCGCCAGTACCGCGAACGCCGGCTCGCCGAGCGGACCGGGCAGGATCCTCCGCACCCCGGCCGCGCCTACCTGGCGCTTCTGGGTATCACCCTGCTGAACCCGACCACCGTCGTCTACTTCGCCGCGCTGGTGCTCGGCAGCCGGACGGCCGAGGCGGTACGTCCGCTGGAACAGGGGGTGTTCGTCCTCGCCGCGTTCGCGGCGTCGGCGAGCTGGCAGCTCCTGATCGCCGGGGGCGGCGCCCTCCTCGGCCGGACTCTGACGGGACACCGGGGGCGGCTGGTGACGGGGCTCGCGTCGAGCGCCGTGATCATGCTGCTGGCCGTACGCGTACTCGTGGCCCCTTCATGAGAACCCGGGCCGCCGGCCGGTGCACGCCCGGTACGCCGGTCGCACCGGGTACGCCCCACCGGGGGATCAGCCCGGCGCGGGGAGCCACGCGGGCCGCGGTGCGGAAGATTCTCGTCCGCCCTGGTGTTGAATCGTGCCGAGACACGACCAGTCCGACGCGACGATGGGACGGAAGTCATGCCACTTGAGGGCGAGTACGAGCCCAGCCCCACGCAGTGGGTCCGGGACCAGGTGGAGTTGTACGAGAGTTCCGGTGGGACCAAGGGAACGACCCTGATGGACACCGGCATGCCCGTCATCATTCTCACGACACGCGGCGCCAAGAGCGGCAAGATCCGCAAGACCCCGCTGATGCGCGTCGAGCACGACGGACGTTACGCCGTGGTCGCGTCGCTCGGCGGCGCTCCCAAGCACCCGGTCTGGTACCACAACGTCATCTCCGACCCTCGCGTCGAGCTCCAGGACGGGTCCGAGCGCAAGGAGTTCACGGCCCGGGAGATCACCGGAGACGAGAAGGACCGGTGGTGGGAGCGCGCGGTCGCCGCGTATCCCCCGTACGCCGACTACCAGGAGAAGACCGACCGGGTGATCCCCCTCTTCGTCCTGGAGCCGGCCGGCTGACCCAGGCGTACCGGTACTCCCGAATGTCCCCCGTGTCGGTGCGCATGAACCGAAGGACACCGGGCACCCGCATGTCAGGCCCCGCCGCGCTCCCCCGTCGCGGCGGGGCTTCCTGACGTGGCGGGGTCTCCCCCGGACGCGTCTCCCCCGGAGGCGTGACCTCCTCCGGGCGCCGGAACTCACCCGGAAGCGGGGTCTTCCACCGCAGCCGCGGCTCCCGTCGGCACGTCGCCGCTCCGGCCCCCGTCACTCGCCCCGCTCGCCCCGCTCTCGTCGCTCTCGTCGCGGCGCGCGGCCGACCGCGCCGCCTCCGCGTCCGTCACGTCGAGGAAGATCTGGTCGGCCTCGGGGAAGGTGTGGGCGACGGAGCGCTTGATACGGACGGCGACCTCCTCGACCTCCTCGCTGTCGAGCCCGGGGACCAGGTCGATCCGTGCGGCCACCAGGGTCGAGTCGAGGCCGAGCTCCATGGTCAGCAGCGCCTCGACACTGTCGATCTCGGGCTGTGCCTTCAGCAGTTCGCGGATCCGGCCGCTCTGCTCCTCGTCGACGGCCCGTCCGATGAGCTGCTCGCGGGCGTCGCTGCCGAGCCAGAAGGCTATGGACACGAGCAGCAGCCCGATGGCGAAGGACGCGGAGGCCTCCCACACGACCTGGCCCGTGATCATGTGGAGCACCATGCCGACGATCGCGAGGCTCACGCCCAGTACCGCGGTGCCGTCCTCGGCGACGACCGTCCGCAGGGCCGGGTCGCGCATGCCGTCGCCCGCCTTGCCACGCGCCTGCACGAGAGCCCGCAGCAGCGAGGCGCCTTCCGCGAGCAGGGCCACGACGAGGACCGCGATCCCCGTCATGTAGCCGCGGAAGGATTCCTCGGCGCCGTTGCGCAGCGCCTCGAAGCCCTGGAAGAAGGAGAAGCAGCCGCCCATGACGAAGATGCCGACGGCCGCGAGCAGTGACCAGAAGAACCGCTCCTTGCCGTAGCCGAACGGATGCCGCCGGTCGGCGGGCCGGCGGCTGCGGCGCAGCGCCGCCAGCAGGAACACCTCGTTCATGCTGTCCGCCACGGAGTGCGCGGCCTCCGAGAGGAGCGCGGGCGATCCCGAGATCAGGCCGCCCACCGCCTTGGCCACGGCGATCAGCAGGTTGGCGCCCAGCGCCACGATCACGGTGACCTTGGTCCTGCCGTCCGAGCCGTCCTCCTTCCGCCGCCGCTGTCGCGCCGATGGGGCGCGATCGGGTCCTTCCGTCGTCTCCGTCGTCTCTTGACCACTCACACCGGCCGGTTTCCCTCGGGGCCGCACCTCACACCGGGCCGGCCGGGAGAATCGGGCCGAGGGTACGAGCGCGGCACACAGGGCACCCGTACCCGACGGGAGGAGGCCGCCGCGGGTCCGCGGCCTCACGAGCGGAGAAGGAGCCTCGGTGTCGAAGAAGCAGAAGAAGCGCAAACTGTCCCTGGCGTACAAACCGGTCGGCTTCGTGCTGAGCTGGGCCGGAGGCGCTGTCGCCGGAATCGCCTTCCAGAAGGCCTGGATGGCGATACGTCATGAGGAGGACGCTCCCGACGCCCTGGACCGGGACCGCGGCTGGGGCGAGGTGTTGCTGGCCGCCGCCCTCCAGGGCGCGATCTTCGCCGTCGTGCGCAGCGCGGTGGACCGCTCGGGCGCGAAGGCCATCGAGCGTTCCACGGGCGTCTGGCCCTCCCCCGACAAGTCCGGCCGCGACTGAGGCGGCACGAACCTGGGGGCCCGTGCCCTTGAGGGTTCTCTTACGGGCAGGGCGGTGGCAGCCGACCGCCACCGCCCTGCCCGTACCGGGTTCCCCCGCCCGGGTGTCTCAGTCGGCCACGAGCCACTCGCCGTCCCGCATCAGGTCGCGTCCGGAGAGCTCGTCGGCCTCGCGCCAGGCCTGCACCCGGACCGGCCTGACGCTGAAGTACCGGTAGTGGGTGCTGAGTCCGCGCGGGTCGAAACCGGTTCTGGCGGCGAACGCGTCACCGGCCCCCTCGGCCAGTTCGTCGGCTTCGAGGGTCCGGACGGTGCCGTCGATCATCACGACGTCCCGGGTCGGCCCGAAGCCGAGCCGTACGACCCCGGTCGCGCGCAGGTTGCGGCCGGTGGGACTGGCGGCGGGGGTGGCCAGCAGGACGGTCGTTCCGTCCCAGAGGTAGGACAGGGGGACGAGAGCGGGCACTCCCCCGGCGCTGTCGGCGGTGGACACCCAGACGTCGACGTCGGACTCCAGCCGGTCGAGCGTGTCCTGCTTGCGCTGCTTGCGGGTACGGACGGGCGGATTCATCTGCGGACGGCCTCCTGATCGCGAGGGCGCACGGTGTGCGGCGCGCGGCATACGGCGGACGGGCAGCGCACCCGCCCCGGTGCGGGCGGGTGGCTCTGCACGGATGACGGTCGAGAAGGCCTCAGTGTGACGGGCCGGACGATCGCGGCGCCGGGCCTGCCGCGTCTCCGCCCACCGGCACGGGTCCTGCGCCCTCACCCACCCGCACGGGTCCTGCCGCGGCGCCGTCCGCCGTGATCTCCGCGAGCCGGGCCGCCGCCGCGCTCAGCAGCATGCCGAGTGCCGTCGGGTAGGCGCTGCGCCGCATGTCGAGCACGAGATGGCGGGCCGCCGCCGCGATGTTCGGGTGGCTGTCCGCCGGCAGCCGGGCGTAGAGAGCCCGCCACACGGCCGCCTCGGCCTCGCGGGTGGCCGGGGGGAGGGCGAGACTGGCGGCGTCCAGGGCCGCGAACGCGAGCGCCTGGTCGATGAAGGCGTGGTAGATCCGTACGGCCTCCGGGTCGGGGAACCCGGCGCCGCGGAGCACGCCGAGGATCGTCTCCACCGCCTGGATCTCGTGGGCCCGGCCGGTCACCCGGTAGGAACTGAGCACGGCGGCCTGGGGATGGGCGAGCGATCCGGCGTGCACACGCAGGCCGAGATCCCGGAGGTCGGCGCGCCAGTCCCCGGTGGGGCGCCAGGCGTACAGGGTCCGGCCGATGAGCTCGTCGGCGATGGCGAGCAGCAGGTCGTCGGTGTCGCGGAAGTAGCGGTACAGGGCGCTGGGGTCGGCGCCGAGGGCGAGGCCGAGGCGGCGGACGGTGAGCGCGTCGGCGCCGTGCTCCTTCAGCAGCCGCAGGGCGGTCTCGACGATCAGTTCCTCGGTGAGGACGACGCCGGTCTTGGTGGGGCGTCTGCGCCGCCGGGCGGCGGGCGGGACGACGCGGTCGTTCGTGGACGTCATGGGGTCTCCCTCCGATGCGGGCACGTGGACGTCATGGGGTCTCCCTCCAGTGCGGGCACGTGGCGTCATGAGGTCTCCCTCCAGTGCGGGCACGTGGCCGTCATGAGGTCTCCCCCGGTGCGGGCACCTTATGTCAACGCCGTTGACCTGTTAAGGCCCCGGGCAGTTTCATTTCCGGTCATCGGGCCGGAATCAGGCCCCGGGTGCGATCGGAGCAGGCCATGACGCAGAAGTCGTACGGTGTGGATCCCCCGTCCTTGCGCAGGACGCTCGGCGTCATGGACGGTGTCGCCATCGCCGCCTCCAGCACGGCGGCCACGACCAGCATCGGGATCGGACTCGGAGTGACGGCGGGGGTGGTCGGGCTGCATCTGCCCGCGATCATGCTGCTGGCCTTCGTGCCGATCCTCGGGATCGCCGGCGCGTTCTCCCGGCTGAACAAGGTCGAGCCGAACGCGGGCAACGGCTATGTGTGGGTGGGCCGTTCGCTCAGCCCCTGGCTGGGCTTCCTGGTCGGATGGGTGAGCATCGTGGCCACGGTGGCGTTCCTCGCGTACACCACGGCTGTGACGGGTTCGGCGATGATCCAGCTCGCCGGCCAGGCGGGCGTGCACAAGGTGGCGGGGCTGGCGCTGGACCCGGGTTCGACCGCCCAGACCACGGCCGTGGGCGTCCTGATCCTCGTCGCCGTCACCCTCACCGCGGTGACCGGCGTCAAAACGGCGGCGCGGCTCCAGAGCGGGCTGCTGGTCTTCGAGTACGTCGTCCTGCTGGGCTTTTGCGGATACGGCATCGTGACGGGTCCGCACCCCTTCAGCCTGAGCTGGTTCGACCCGTTCCAGATCCCCTCGGCGACGGCACTGGCGCAGGGGCTGCTGCTTTCGGTGTTCTGCTACTGGGGCTTCGAGGCGGCGTTCACCGTGAACGAGGAGGTGCGCGATCCGCGGGACGCCTCACGGGCCGGGACCATCACGCTGGTGACCATGCTGGGACTGTTCCTGCTCGGCTCGGTGGCCTTCCAGCGGGTGCTGTCCGAGAACGAGCTGGCCGGGCACGGCGCCGAGGGACTGGCCTTCCTCGGCAACCGGCTCGCCGACCAGCCGCTGGCCGCGCTGCCACTGGTGGCGCTGATGTTCTCGGCGGTCGCCTCGCTCCAGGCCGGGGTGATCCCGACGGCGCGCGGGATGTTCGCGATGAGCCGGGACCGTACGCTCGGACCCGTGTGGTCCAAGGTCAGTGCCCGGTACGGGACTCCGGCGACCGGCACGCTGCTGATCGGCGCGATGGCCGTCGTCGTGGCCACGCTCTCCCTGGTGATTCCCCGGCTCTCCGACATGATCATGGCGACGGTCAACGCCGTCGGGATCGTCGTGGCGCTGTCGTACGCGCTCATCGCCCTCGCGGCGGCCGCCCGGTTCCGCGGACTGCTGCGCGAGAACCTGTGGGACGGGATACGCGCGGTGGTCCTGCCCGCCCTGAGCGCCGTGGCGCTGCTCGGCCTCGGCGGCTACCTCGCCTGGTCCTTCTACGACTCGACCGATCATTTCGAGGTCAGCGCGGACAACGGCTGGTTCCTGCTGCTGGCCCCGACCGTCATGGTCCTCTCGGGCTTCGTGGCCGCCGCGTGGGCCAAGTGGGTCCGCAAGTCCGCGTACTTCACCACCGGACGGGGAACCGACGCCGACGCTCCCCAGCTCCTGGCCACCCCCAACTGAGCGCTTCCGGGCGCTCGGACAAGGAAACGGAACCATGCACGCTGACCTTCTCTTCACCGGCGGCCCGGTGTTCACTCCCGAGGGCCGCGCCGCGACCGCGGTGGCCGTCACCGGCGATCGGATCATCGCCGTCGGGAACGCCGAGGTCCATGAACTGACCGGCCCCCGCACCGAGGTCGTCGACCTGGCCGGGCGGCTGCTGCTGCCCGGGTTCCAGGACGCGCACGTCCACCCGCTCCCCGCCGGCCTGGAACTCGGCCAGTGCGATCTCACCGGCGCGCGGACCGCCGAGGACACCGTCGCCACCGTCCGCGCGTACGCCGAGACCCACCCCGAGCGGGAGTGGATCACGGGCGGCGGCTGGTCCATGGAGGCCTTCGCGGGCGGTACGCCGACGAAGGAGCTCCTGGACGCGGTCGTACCGGACCGGCCGGTGTATCTGCCCAACCGGGACCATCACGGCGCCTGGGCCAACAGCCGCGCGCTCGAACTCGCCGGCGTCACCCGGGACACACCCGACCCCGCCGACGGGCGCTTCGAACGGGACGCGTCGGGTGAGCCGACCGGCATGCTCCAGGAAGGGGCCATGCAGTCGGTCGGCCGGCTCACCCCGCCGGCCACGCCGGCCGACCGGCTGGCGGCGCTGCTGCACGCCCAGCGGCATCTCCACGCGCTGGGCATCACCGCCTGGCAGGACGCGATCCTCGGCGACTTCCTCGGCATGGAGGACCCGTCCGAGGCGTACATGACGGCGGCCCGTGACGGTTCGCTGACCGCGCGAGTGGTCGGCGCCCTGTGGTGGGACCGGGCCCGCGGTGCCGAGCAGATCCCCGAACTCGTCGAGCGGCGGGCCGCGTTGGCGCACGGCAGGTTCCGGGCGACCAGCGTCAAAATGATGCTGGACGGCGTCGCCGAGAACGGCACCGCCGCGCTGCTCGACCCCTACCTCGACAAGTGCGGCTGCGCCACGGCGAATCGGGGCAAGAGCTTCATCGATCCGGATCGTCTGCCCGCGTACGTGACCGAGTTGGACGCTCTCGGGTTCCAGTGCCACTTCCACGCGCTCGGCGACGGCGCCGTACGCCACGCCCTGGACGCCGTGGAGGCGGCGCGGAAGGCGAACGGGCCGAGCGACACCCGTCCGCACCTGGCGCATCTCCAGGTCGTGCACCCCGACGACGTTCCCCGCTTCGCGGCGCTCGGGGCCACGGCGAACATCCAGCCGCTGTGGGCCGCCCACGAGCCACAGATGGACGAGCTGACCATCCCCTTCCTCGGGCCCGAACGCGCGACCTGGCAGTACCCGTTCGGGTCGCTGCTGCGCTCCGGCGCACGGCTGGCGGCGGGCAGCGACTGGCCGGTCAGCAGTCCCGACCCGCTCCAGGGCATCCATGTCGCGGTCAACCGGGTGAGCCCGGACGAGCGGGGGCCGGTGTTCCTGCCGGCCGAACGCGTCGATCTGAGGGCCGCGTTGACGGCGTACACCGCGGGAACGGCGTACGTGAACCACCTCGACGACACCGGAAGCGTACGGGTGGGCGCCCTCGCGGATCTCGTCGTCCTGGACCGCGACCCCTTCGCGGGGCCGCCGGAGGCGATCAAGGAGACCGGGGTCGCGCTCACCTACGTCGGAGGGGAGCGCGTGTACGCGGCACCGGACGCCTGACGCCCACCGGCCGTCGCTTCTTGGACAGTCGTCCAGCTATAGTGGACACCTGTCCAAGAAGTGACGAGGCGGATCGGAGTCTTCGACGGTGGAAACGGTCGCGAACGTGCTGGTGGGCCTGGTGGCCGCGCTGCACGCGTACATCCTGGTGCTGGAGATGTTCCTGTGGGAGAGGAAGCCGGGGCGGGGGCTCCATGGATTCGACGCGCCGATGGCCCGGGCGACCGCGCCGCTCGCCGCCAACCAGGGGCTCTACAACGGATTTCTGGCCGCGGGCCTGGTCTGGGGGCTGATCGCGGACGACCCGACCGGCCACGACGCGCAGGTGTTCTTCCTGTGCTGTGTCGTGGTCGCGGGTGTGTACGGATCGGTCACCGCCAACCGCCGCATCCTCTTCGCGCAGGCGCTGCCGGGGGCGATCGCCCTCGCCGCCGTCCTGCTCGCCGGATGACGCCCGACGACCCACGCGCCGCCCGGACCCGCGCGAAACTGAGGCAGGCGTTGCTGGAGGAGTGCGCCGAGCACCCTCTGGAGGAGACCGGCGTCGCCGCGCTGGTGCGGCGGGCCGGGGTGGGCCGGGCCACCTTCTACGTGCACTACGCCGACCTGGAGGCGCTGGCGGTCGACGCGTGCGCCGATGTCGTACGGGAGGCGGTGGAGGCGCTGCACGCCTGGCGCGGCCGGCCCGACCCGGTGTCCGCTCCCCCCGCGCTGCGCGCCTTCTTCACCGGGCTCGCCCCGCACGCCGGTCTCTACCGCGCGCTGCTGAGTCCGGGCGGCGGCGGCCCGCTCGGACTCGTGCTCCACCGCGATCTGCGGGCCCGCAGCCTCGCCGAGCGCACCCTCGCGGGCGCGCCGGACGCCCCCCTCGTCGCGTCCGCGGTGGCCGCCACGTTCGCGGGCGTCCTCGCGGACTGGCTGCACGGCCTGCTGGAGGGCACCCCGGACACCGTCGCGGACGAGGTCTGGCAGCTTCTCGTCGCCCTGCACATGAGCAGGTGACACCACGGGCGTACGGATCACCCGAGGTACCCGGCGGGGCGCCGCCCGCGCCTCTCACCGGCAGCCGAAGCGGGACGTCGTCGCCGTCCACGCCTCCACCCCTTCGGAGGTCTTCATGTACGCAGTGGACCTGTCCGGCGTCAGCCAGAGCCGCCAGTCGCCGTAGCGATAACCCGTGTCCCGCGCGTCGGCGGGCATGCGAACGTGCACGTCGTACGCGGCGGCGGGCCCGTCGGGCGGAAGGACCCCGTGCGGATCGCGCACGTACTGACGGCCGTACCGGCCGAGGTCGAGGAAGTGCGCGCTCTGCCAGTCGCAGTGCTCGGGGCCGGCCGAACTGGACACCTCGGTGGTCGGCACCCGCCGGCCGTCCCGGTCCGTCCAGATCTCGAACCCGCGCGCCTTCGTCCAGCTCGCCGGGAACTCGGACGGGTCGCAGGACGCGCTGGTCTCCGGGCCCCAACCCGGCCTCCGTGGCTGGTCCTTGGCGACGACGACGGCGACCCTGGTCCGGCCCCCGACGTCGTACGAGAACAGGACGCGATCCCCTTCCTCGCGCTCCATCCGGTAGCCCCGCTCCGGCAGTTCGGGCTGGTAGATGTCGAAGTACGCCCTCAGCCCCTCCTCGGGCGTCGCGCCGCCGTCCCCCTTGCTCCACGAGTCGCCCGCGTCGCCCGCCCGGATCGCGCCGTCGCACTCCAGCGCCCGGCCGGCCGCGCCCGAACTCTCCTGCGCGTCCCCGTCGCCCCCCGTCGTGTACGGAAGGTTCAGCGGCCCGGCGTACGGGGTCACCGGCGCGGTGCCGGTCACCACCAGAGGGCCGTGCCCGTCCCCGCCGCACCCCACCGCCGCGAACCCCACAAGCACCACCGCGGCCACGATCCCGCTGCGCGTCCCCACCACTGTCCCTCCGCCCCTCGTTCGTCCTCCTACGACGCACGGGTGCGCAGGTTCGTTCGCCGGTCAGCGCGTGGTCTGGAAGGTCCGGCGGTACGTCTGGGGCGAGACACCGATCGTCGCCTGGAGGTGCTGACGCAGCGAGGCGCCCGTCGCGAAGCCGACCTCGCCCGCGACCCGGTCCACCGGCAGATCGCTGGACTCCAGCAGATGGCGCGCCCTGGCGACCCGCTGCTGGATGAGCCAGCGGCCGGGACTGAGGCCCACCTCGTCGTTGAAGCGGCGGGCGAAGGTGCGCAGGCTCATTCCGGCGTGAGCGGCGAGCTCGGTCAGGGTCAGCGGATCGCCGAGACGCGCCAGCGCCCAGTCGCGGGTGGCGGCGGTGCTCGCCGTCGACGGTTCCGGGACGGGCTGCTCGATGAACTGGGCCTGGCCGCCCTCGCGCAGCGGCGGGACCACACAGCGCCTGGCCACCTTGTTGGCCAGCTCGCTGCCGTGGTCGCGGCGCACGATGTGCAGGCAGATGTCGATGCCGGACGCGGCCCCGGCGGAGGTGAGGATGTCGCCGTCGTCGACGAACAGGACGTCCGGGTCCAGGTCGACCAGCGGGAACATGCGCCGGAACGCGTCCGTCACATGCCAGTGCGTGGTCGCCCGTCGTCCGTCCAGCAGTCCGGCGGCGGCCAGCACGAACGCGCCCGTGCAGATGGACACGACCCGGGTGCCCGGACGGATGAGCGCGAGCACGGCGGCCACCTCGCCGGAGAGGGCGGCGGCGATCCGGGCCGGGGTGACGGCCGCGATCACCACCGTGTCCGCGGTGCGCAGGACCTCCGGGCCGTGGTCGACGGTGATGGAGAAGTCGGCGTCGGTACGGACCGGCCCTCCGTCGACGGTGCAGGTCACCACCTCGTAGCGGCCGTCCGCCGCGCCGAGGATCCGGCTGGGCATGCCCAGCTCGAAGGGATAGACGCCGTCGAGCGCCAGGACGACGACCCGCTCCACCTGCTCCTGCTCCTGCTCCTGCTCCTGCTCCTGCTTCATGGCACGATCTTATCGAAGGTTGGCAATCATGCCATTTTCTGTCGGGGCGCTCCCGGGCAGGCTGGTTCACCATGAGCACTGAGAACACCATGCGAGCCATCAGCCAGACCGTCCTCGGCGGTCCCGAGGTTCTTGAGGAAGTGACCCTGGAACGGCCCTCGCCGCGGCCGAACGAGATCCTCATCCGGGTACGGGCCGCGGGCATCAACCCGACCGACTGGAAGCACCGCGCGACCGGAGGGTTCCTCGGCGAGCCGCCCTTCGTCCTCGGCTGGGACGTCTCCGGCGTGGTCGAGGCGACCGGGATCGGCGTCGCCCACTTCCGGCCCGGCGACGAGGTCTTCGGCATGCTGCCGTACCCCTTCGGTCACGGCTCGCACGCCGAGTACGTGACCGGTCCGGCCCGCGCCTTCACCCACAAGCCGGCGACGATCGACCACACGCAGGCCGCTGCCCTCCCGCTGGTCTCCCTGACCGCCTGGCAGGCCCTGACCGAGCGCGCCGACGTCCGGCCCGGGCAGCGAGTGCTGATCCACGCGGCGGCCGGCGGGGTCGGCCATGTGGCCGTGCAGATCGCCAAGTCCCTCGGCGCCCATGTGATCGGCACCGCGAGCGCGGGCAAGCACGACTTCCTGCGGTCCATCGGCGTGGACGAGCCGGTCGACTACACCTCCGTCGACTTCGCCGAGGCCGTGCGCGACGTGGATGTCGTCCTGGACACGGTCGGCGGCGAGACCGGGCTGCGCTCACTGCGGGTGCTGCGTCCCGGGGGCGTGGTCGTCTCGATCCTGCCCGTCGGTTCCGACGAGTTCTACGAGGAGGCCGAGCGGCTCGGAGTCCGGGCGGTGCGGATGCTCGTCGACGCCGACCGGTCGGGCATGAAGGCGGTCGCGGATCTCGTCGAGAAGGGCGCGCTGCGTGCCACGGTCGCCGAGACCTTCCCGCTGGCCGACGCCGCCAAGGCGCACGCCCTGGGCGACACGGGCCGCACCACGGGGAAGCTCGTCCTGGTGGTCGACTGACGACGGGGCGACAGGGCGACGGGACGACGGGACGGTCGCGCGGACGTGCGGCGTGCGGCCGGTCAGCCGGTCAGCCGGTCAGCCGGTCAGCCGGTCAGCCGGTCAGCCGGTCAGCCGGTCAGCCGGTCAGCCGGTCAAGAATGGCCAACTCGCCGCGCACAGCGGAGACATATGTCAATCGAACATGCTGGAATTCACCTCAACGAGGGTAACTTGCAGGGCAGCAAACGGTTTTACTCGAACCGGCGCCCGGGGTCGTGTCCAGTGATCGCTTGACGTGTCGTCGCCCCGGCCTCCGGTGAACCCGCACTCCTGCCGTCAGGAGCGGGCCGACAGCCGGCTGGAGGTGATGTCCGCGTGAAGAGCGACTCCGCACCATGCACCAGGCATCTGCGGATCCACCACGGCCACGGTCATGTGGTGCTGGAACTGCACGGGGAGATCGACCTGGTCGCCGCAGTGGAGATCACCCCGCTGCTGGACGCGGTGACCTCGGACCCCGCACCGCAGGTCGTGATCGACCTGCGGTGCGTCGAGTTCTTCGACTGCTCCGGCCTGCGGCTGCTGTACCGCGCCAGGCGCCGCGTCGAGGACAGGGGCGGCCGGCTGCACCTGGTGTGCACCCACCCGCTGACCCTCCGCATGTTCCGGCTGACGGGGCTCTCGCGGATCCTGCCGCCCTCGGCCTCCCTGGAGGAGGCGCTGAGCGTCCTGTCCATCGCCCCGGAGCCTACTCGCGGATCTTCGTGACCTGCCCGGCGCCGACCGTCCGGCCGCCCTCACGAATGGCGAACTTCAGCCCCTCCTCCATCGCGATCGGCTGGATCAACTGCACCTCCATGGTGGTGTTGTCGCCCGGCATGACCATCTCCGTCCCCCTGGGCAGGGTCACCACTCCGGTCACGTCCGTCGTGCGGAAGTAGAACTGCGGGCGGTAGTTGTCGAAGAAGGGCGTGTGCCGGCCGCCCTCGTCCTTGGAGAGGATTTAGGCGCGCGCCTCGAACCTGGTGTGCGGGGTCACCGAACCCGGCTTGATGACGACCTGCCCCCGCTCCACGTCCTCGCGCTTGACCCCCCGCAGCAGCAGCCCGACGTTCTCGCCCGCCCGGCCCTCGTCGAGGAGCTTGCGGAACATCTCGACGCCGGTGACGGTCGTCCGCGTCTTCTGCTCGTGGATGCCGATGATCTCGACCTCGCTGTTCACCTTCAGCACCCCGCGCTCGATCCGGCCGGTGACGACCGTGCCGCGGCCCGTGATGGTGAAGACGTCCTCGATCGGCAGCAGGAAGGGCCGGTCCACATCGCGCACCGGTTCCGGAACGAACGCGTCGACGGCCGCGAGGAGTTCGACGATCGTCGCGCTCCATTCGGGGTCGCCCTCCAGTGCCTTCAGCGCGGAGACCCGGACGACCGGGACGTCGTCGCCCGGGAACTCGTACTCGCTGAGCAGTTCGCGCACCTCCAGCTCCACGAGTTCCAGGATCTCCTCGTCGTCCACCATGTCGGTCTTGTTGAGCGCGACCACGATGTACGGGACGCCGACCTGCCGTGCCAGCAGGACGTGTTCCTTGGTCTGCGGCATCGGGCCGTCGGTCGCCGCGACGACGAGGATCGCGCCGTCCATCTGCGCGGCCCCCGTGATCATGTTCTTGATGTAGTCCGCGTGTCCCGGGCAGTCCACGTGCGCGTAGTGCCGGTTCTCCGTCTGGTACTCGACATGGGCGATCGAGATCGTGATGCCGCGCTGCCGTTCCTCGGGCGCCTTGTCGATCTGGTCGAACGGCGTGAACGGGTTCAGATCGGGGAAGCGGTCGTGCAGCACTTTGGTGACGGCCGCGGTCAGCGTCGTCTTGCCGTGGTCGATGTGCCCGATGGTGCCGATGTTCACATGCGGCTTGGTCCGCTGGAATTTCGCCTTGGCCACTGCGAGCCCTCCTGATCACCTGGGTGACGCCGAGCGTTGCTCAGCGGCTTCCCGGCCGGGCACGGCAGCCGGTCCTGGTGACCGGGCGACGGGGAGGGAAGTTCCGCTCCCTCCTGTCTATTGGCTCCGCGGCGCGTCGAACAGAGCGCTGACGGACTCACCGTTGTGAATGCGCCGCACCGCCTCGGCGAGCGCCGGGGCGATGGACAGGACGCTCAGCTTCTCGGTGTGCTCCTCGACCGGGACCGGCACGGTGTTGGTGCAGACGATCTCCAGTACGTCCGGCTGTTCGCTGAGCCGCTTGAGCGCGCCCGCAGCGAACAGGCCGTGGGTGCAGGCGACTCGAATCGACCGGGGACCCAACTCGCGCAGCCGGTCCAGGAGTTCGAGGACCGTACTGCCCTTGGCTATCTCGTCGTCGAGGACGATGACATCGCGCCCGGAGATCTCGCCGATGACGGAGCTGATGCTCACCCGGTCGTCGGCGAACCGCTGCTTGGCACCGGCGGCCACCTGGGCGCCGATCAGCCGCGCGAACGCGGCGGCCTCCTTGGCGTTGCCGAGATCGGGCGAGACCACCGTCGTACGCGAGAGGTCGTTGGTCCGGAAGTGGGCGGCCAGCTCCCGAAGCGCGTGCAGATGGTCGACCGGCACCGAGAAGAAGCCGTGGACCTGCGGGGAGTGCAGGGTCATCGCGAGGACACGGCTCGCGCCGGCCGCCACCAGCAGATCCGCCACGAGCCGGCCGCCGAGGGAGATCCGGGGCATGTCCTTCTTGTCCGAACGTGCATACGAATAGTGCGGCATGACCACGGTGATCCGCCCGGCGGAGGCACCGCGCGCCGCGTCGCACATCATCAGCAGCTCGACCAGGTGCTCCTGCACCGGAGTGACGAGGGGCTGCACGAGGAAGACGTCACGCTCGCGGCAGTTGGCCTGGAGCTGCACCTCCAGGCAGTCGTTGGCGAACCGACTGACACGGGTCGGGCTGAGCGGCACACCGAGGTGCGCGCAGAGCTCGGCCGCGAGCTCGGGATGGGCACTACCGCTGAACACGGCGATGTCACGCACGTCCGCTCCTCGCATGATCGAACCGGATTGCGTCGCCGGGCGCAAGATCGGCCCGGAGTGCGCACCTCATGCTACTGGGGACCTTTCGGGCCTTCGACCGGGGAGTTTCCGGTTGCGGATCCGCTCACGAAGTGCCGGACGCGCCCGGCGGCCTGCCCGGGGACTTGGAGGGTAGACGGACGGTTGAAAGGAGGAACGTCGACATGACGACGTCCATCAAGCGCATGCCCGGCTGGGCGAAGGTCGTATCCGCCTTCGTGCTGGTGCTCGTGGTGCTCTTCGCCGGGCTGCGGCTGGCCGTTCTGCCGGGGCTGCGCGATGTGTTCGGCACGGAAAGCCACGACAATTCGGGCCCCACCCTGCTCAAGTCCATTCAGGACATGAGCCGTTACGACGCCGCTTCGGGCAACTTCCAGGTGGTCGTGGACCTGGAGAAGGACGCGAAGTATTTGCCCGACGCGATCCGCGGCACCCGCACGCTGTACGTGGGGGCCGGCACCGTCGACGCCTATGTCGATCTGGGGCGTCTCGGACAGAGGGACGTGACGGTCAACAGCGACCGTACGTCGGCCACGCTCCGTCTGCCGCACGCGGCACTGGGCAAACCGGCCCTCGACCCCGACCACTCCTACGCCGTCTCGAAACAGCGGGGTCTCCTCGACCGGATCGGTGACATGTTCTCGGACAACCCGAACGACGAGCGGGCCGTGCAGCGGCTCGCGGCCAAGCACATCGGCAAGGCCGCGCAGGACAGCCGCCTCACCGCGCGCGCCGAGGACAACACCAGGACCATGCTCGAGGGCCTGCTGCGCTCTCTCGGCTTCACGGAGGTGACCGTCACCTACGGAGCTGCCTGAGCCGGGGCACCGCCGTCGGCGCCGGGCCCGGCTCATGGCCGCCCGGGCCGACGGCCGTCACGGAGCGGGTCCCGCGGACGGCGGACCTGGGGACGCCGGTCCCGGGGAGTCCTGGTGGTGGCAGCCCTGGGGATGACGGTCGTGGGGATGGCAGTCCCCCCTCTGTCTCAAAGCCCGCACCGCTCGCCGGACCCCGGCATTCTCGGCCCCTTCGGGGGTATGCGGGCTGCACCAGTGAGCAGTTGAAAAGGGGAGGATCCGATGGTCCGCACCGCATGGCGCGTTCGTGCCGCGAAGGTCGGCGGCCTGAAGCCGGCGCCGAAGTCGGGATCGGTCCGCGGAAAGTCCGCGCCGAAGGCCGAGCGCGGCAAGACCGAGTCGAAGTCGGAACGGGAAAAGCCGGCGTCGAAGTCCTCGCGCGGCAGGTCCGCATCGAAGGCGGAACGGGGCACGAAGGGGAAGTCACGGTCACTCTTCGGACGTGGGACGCCGAAGCGGACACCGGCACGGACCCCCGCGCCGGCGCGGGAGACCCGGGCGCTGGCTCTGCCCTTCCGGTTCCTGGCCATGCTGGTCGCGTTCGCGGCCATGGTGGGGTTCGCCGTCGTACTGGCCCGGCTGACACTGGAGCCGTCACCCGCGTCCACGGCACTGATCCACAACAATCTCCACCCCGGGGCCTCGCTGCGGGCCTATCTCGACCAGCCGGAGTTGCGCGACGCCGTCAAGCAGATCGGCGGGAACATCGTGCTCGGGGTGCCCTTCGGTGTGCTGCTGCCGGTGGTGTTCCCGAAGACCCGCGGAATCCTGCGCGTCCTCGCGCTCACCGCGGCGGTCATGCTCCTGGTCGAGCTGGTTCAGGGAGCCCTCATCACCGGACGCTCCTTCGACATCGACGACGTCATCCTCAACACGACCGGGGCGCTGGTGGGTTACCTCCTCCTGGGCCGACGACTCGGCCGGGCAGTGCACCCCAGGAAGCGCTCTCGCGGCTGAGCTCGCGCCTGAGCCGACGGCAACCGCTGGTCCGTACCAGAGTATTGACACCTTGTTTCCTCACTCCTTAAATCAAGAGGCGAAGCATGGACCCCCCACCATTGACCCCCCACCTCAGTCGGCTCACCCGTCACGGGCGGCCGTACGGAAATGAGTGTCATGGACTCCCCACGCCTGCTCCGCCGATGTCTTTTAGCCGCGCTGTCCGCCGCGCTCGTCGCCTCCGCCTCGACCGTCGCCGCTCCCGCCCACGCGGGTCCGGCGGCCGCCGCGGCGGCCGTGACGTTCCAGGACACCTTCGACGGTTCCGACGGTTCGGCCGTCGACTCCGCCAAGTGGCAGCTCGAGACCGGCGACAACGTCAACAACCACGAGCGGCAGTACTACACGTCGGGCAACAAGAACGCCGCGCTGGACGGCCAGGGCCATCTGGTGATCACGGCCCGCAAGGAGAATCCGGCCAACTATCAGTGCTGGTACGGCACATGCCAGTACACGTCGGCCCGGATGAACACCTCCGGGAAGTTCACGTCGACGTACGGTCACGTCGAGGCCCGGATGAAGATCCCGCGCGGGCAGGGCATGTGGCCGGCGTTCTGGATGCTGGGCAGCGACATCGGGCAGGTCGGCTGGCCGAACTCCGGTGAGATCGACGTCATGGAGAACGTCGGCTTCGAGCCGTCCACCGTGCACGGCACGATCCACGGTCCCGGGTACTCCGGCTCCGCCGGTATCGGTGCCGGCTACTCCCTCCCGAACGGCCAGGCCTTCGCGGACGCCTTCCACACCTTCGCGGTCGACTGGGCACCGAACTCGATCACCTGGTCGGTGGACGGCACGGTCTACCAGACGCGGACGCCCGCCGATCTGGGCGGCAACACCTGGGTGTTCAACAAGCCGTTCTTCCTGATCCTGAACCTCGCGGTCGGCGGATACTGGCCGGGCGACCCCGACGGCTCCACCTCCTTCCCGCAGCAACTCGTCGTCGACGAGGTGAAGGTGACCACGAGCGACAGTTCGGGCGGCACCGGCGGCCCGATCAAGGGCCTCGCGGGCAAGTGCGTGGACGTGGCCGCCGCCAACTCCGCCAACGGGACGCCCGTACAGCTCTACGACTGCAACGGAACGGGCGCCCAGCAGTGGACGGTGTCCGCCGACGGCACGATCCGCGCGCTCGGCAAGTGCCTGGACGTCACGGGCAACGGCACGGCGGACGGCTCGACGGTCCAGCTCTGGGACTGCACCGGCGGACCCAACCAGAAATGGACGGTCACCGCGGCTCACGACCTCGTGAATCCGCAGGCGAACAAATGCCTGGACGTCACGGGCGGCAACGCGGCCAACGGTACCCGCCTGCAGATCTGGACGTGCACCGGCGGCGCCAACCAGAAGTGGACGGTGGGCTGACACACCGCTCGTCTCAGCCGTTCGAGGACTGAGCGAACGGTCCGCCCGCACGACGAGGCGCCCCGGTGTGAACGTGTCGACGCGGCACCGGGGCGTCCGCCCACCCAAGATCCCTGCTTCGGCAGGCGTGGTCAGTCGGACGGGACGTCCTCCGCGGGTAGCCGTCCCGCCCGCACCGCGTCGACGAGTGCCTGGTGGTCGCGCTCGTTCTGGTCGGCGTACGCCTCCGCGAACGCGACGAGAGCCCGGTCGAAGGAGTCCTTCGTACCCAGGTACGAAGCGATCGCGATCCGATCACCGGACCGAGCGTGCGCGCGGGCGAGCGTGAGGCCGCAGACGCCTCCGAAGGTCTCCAGCTGAAGGGGCGACATAGTCTCCGGCATCGCGATGCCCTTCCAGTCCCGCAGTTGCCGTACGTAGAAGTCGCGGCGCTTGCCGTCGACGCCGTCCACGCGTTCCCAGCCGAGGAACATGTCGCTCGCCGCCTGCATCAACCGCTGTCCCGCGACGACGCGTTCGCCCTGGTTGCGGTACTGGCTGGCCCCGACGTGGTCGGCGAGAACGGAGGTGTCGGCCTCCTTGGCCTGCAGGAAGAGCGGGTCGCGGCCGTCCCGGCCGAGGAGCAGGATGATCCAGCACCGGGTGCCGACACTGCCGACTCCGACCACCTTGCGGGCGACGTCCGCCAGTTGGTAGTCGTCAAGGAGGGCGCGCCGGTCGGACGGCAGCGTGACTCCGTACCGCTCGATGAGTCCCCGGAACTGGCGTTCCAGTGTGGTGCGTTCGGCGTTCGGCAGCAGATCGGTGATGGGCACGAGCAACGGGGGATCCGGCGCGATCACCGGCCGGCCGTCGACCTGGCGCGTGAGCTTGTCGAAGACCTGCACCGTGTCGCGCGAGCGGGCCTTCGCCAAGGCGTGGTCCAGCTTCTCCTGCCCACGCTTGCGGAGCTGGTCCGTCGTGAGGTCCTTGAGGCGCTCGGCGTCGATCTTCGCGTACCAGACATCGAGATTGCTCATGCCTGCGAAACGGCGCATGGCGTCGCGGTACGAGCGCACGGTGCCGCTCACGATCCGGGCACGCTCGGCGTCGTCGAAGCCGTTGGCCCGGGCGGCGATGACGAAGCTCGCCGACAGCCGCTTGACGTCCCACTCCCACGGGCCCGGCAGGGTCTCGTCGAAATCGTTGATGTCGAACATCAACTTCCGCTCGGGCGAGGCCAGCAGCCGGAAGTTGAGCAGATGGGCGTCTCCGCACAACTGAGCGTTGATGCCCGAGACGGGACTGCCGGCCAGGTCGGACGCCATGATCGCCGCAGCGCCCCGGTAGAACCGGAACGGGGACTCGGTCATCCGGCTGTACCGGATCGGCACCAACTCCTGCACCCGGGCCGCGGACTGCAACTCCAGAATCGCCAGCGGGTCCGGTCTCTTCGAGCCGGGCTTGTACACCGCGTGCGCCGACCGCGGACAGCGGCGACGTGCCTCCTTGCCCAGAGCCTCGCGCTCCGCGGGTGTCGCGTGAGGTGACGTACGCATCGCCGTGCTCGCACGCTTGGGCATCGGAGGCTCTCCATTCCTGCCCCTGTGGTCCTCGGCGCGCCAGGGAACACGACGGTCAGGGCATGTCCCCATGCTCCGTCGGCCTCTTCGTGGACCGCGCCGATCATTTGTCCGGCTGGGAGGCTGCTCTCAGCCCTGGCCCCTCGATACCGACGCCGGTGGTTCTTCGAACGTCTGTGAGCGCAGTGCTTCCCCTCAACCGTAGAACTGTCCCGGGCACCCCGCATGGCGGCGCGGGTCGCCCGGCGCCGTCAAGCGAGGGAGGCCGGTGCGAGCACCGCGGACCGCTCGATCCGAACGGGATCACGGTTGCGGTCCAGCCGGCGGGCTGACACCGACTCGCCCATACGGCCCGCCCGGGAGTGCCGTCTGACCGTGGAGCGACGGAAATGGAGGCAGGCGGCGCGGAGCATCCGGGCTCGCGGCCACCGCGGGCCGTTGTCCATGGCCCGATTCGCCCGTCCGGAGCGCCGAGAGGCGTCCGTACGAGGCCTGTCAGACAGTGGACCGCGACGGAAATTCCTCGATTGGACGCTCATGGACCGCTATCCCCCCATCGCCAACCACGGTCTGGTGGGCGACCTGCAGACCGCCGCCCTGGTGTCCTCCGAGGGCGTGGTGAACTGGTTCTGCTCGCCGAGGTTCGACTCGCCGAGTGTCTTCGCCTCGCTGCTCGATCACGACCGCGGCGGGTATTTCCGGCTTGCGCCGGAGCACTCGGACGTCACGTGCAAGCAGCTCTACTACCCGGACACCGGTGTGCTGGTCACGAGGTTCATGTCGCCGGAGGGCGTCGGTGAGGTCATCGACTGGATGCCCGCGAACACCAGTCGCACCCCCACCGACCGGCACAGCTTGATAAGGGTGATTCGCGTGGTGCGCGGAACCGTGCGGTTCCTGCTGGAGTGCCGGCCGCGGTTCGACTACGGCCGGGCCGACCACGAGCTGGACCTACGGCCCCAGGAGGCGGTGTTCCGAGGACCCGGGATCGCGGGTCACCTGCAGGCGTCCTTTCCGCTGACCCGGGACGGGCAGGACGTGAAGGGCGCGGTCACCCTCGGAATCGGCGAGTCGGCCGTCGCCGTGTTCACCACGTGCGCCGTCGACGGCGAGGCGCCGCCTCCGCTCACGGTCGACGGTGTGACAGAGGCGTTGTGGCGTGAGGTGGACTTCTGGCAGAAGTGGCTGCACACCTCCCACTACCGGGGCCGCTGGGCCGAGATGGTCAACCGCTCCGCCATCACGATCAAGCTCATGACCTACCACCCGACGGGTGCGCCGGTCGCTGCCGCCACCATGGGTCTGCCGGAACAGGTCGGTGGTGAGCGCAACTGGGACTACCGGTATTCGTGGGTGAGAGACGGATCGCTCTCCGTGCGGGCCCTGCTCGACCTCGGGTTCGCCGAGGAGGCGTCTGCGTTCACCAAGTGGCTGGGTGAGCGGATGCGCGACCGGGCGGACCTGCCCGGCGAGCGGCTGCAGATCATGTACCGGGTGGACGGGGACCCGCACCTGACCGAGGAGATCCTCGACCACTGGGAGGGTTACCGGGGATCCAGGCCCGTACGTGCCGGCAACGCCGCCGCGGACCAGTTGCAGCTCGACATCTACGGCGAGGCCCTCTACGCGATGGCCGAGGGCATGGATGTCAGCGAGGAACTGGGCTTCCACGGCTGGAAGGGGCTCGCCCGGACGCTGGACTGGCTGGCCGACAACTGGGACCGTCCGGACGAGGGCGTCTGGGAGACGCGCGGAGGCCGCAACGACTTCACGTTCAGCCGGGTGATGTGCTGGGTCGCCTTCGATCGGAGCCTGCGCCTGGCCACGGAGCTCAGCCGGCCCGCCGACATCCCGCGCTGGCGCAACGCCCGGGACAACATCCTCGAACAGGTGATGGACAAGGGGTGGAGCCAGGCCGAGCAGGCCCTGGTGCAGCACTACGGCGGAGCCGTGCTGGACGCCTCCCTCCTGCTGATCCCGCGTGTCGGGTTTCTCGCCGCGAAGAGCCCCGGCTGGCTCTCCACCCTGGATGCCATGGAGCGCAAGCTCGTGTCGGACAGTCTCGTGTACCGGTACGACCCGGCCGCCTCCCCGGACGGTCTCCGCGGCTCGGAAGGGACCTTCAGCCTCTGCACCTACCTCTACGTCGACGCCCTGGCCCGCGCCGGGCGGATCCGTCCGGCCCGCTACACCTTCGAGAAGATGCATACCTACGCCAACCATGTCGGCCTGTTCGCCGAGGAGATCGGCCCGAGTGGTGAGCAACTCGGCAACTTCCCCCAGGCGTTCACCCATCTGTCGCTGATCATGGCGGCATCGACCCTGGACGAGGCCATTGACCGGCAGCGTGGCTGAGCCGGAGCCCGGGCAGCCGGGTCCGGGCGCGCCGAACGCCGAGCGCCGCGCACAGAGCCGAGGCGCCTTCGACGCCCTGTACGCGCGCCTGCGGCAGCGGGCGGACGCCTCCGGATCTCCGCCCTCCACGGACAGCCCCGGGGCGCTGGCCGCCATCACCCCGGCGACGGTCCTGGCCGCGGCGGCCGAGGTCCGCTCGGGCCGGACGGCGTCGCTGTCGTCTCCGATCGAGACCGACGTGACTCCCGACGATCCGCACCCGGCCTCCCACCGGCTCACCAGCGGCCCGGAGACCGCGGCGGCGGCCACGGGGCTGCACTTCGCCACCGACCGTTTCGCCATGAACGTTCACGGCGATGCCGACAGTCACCTCGACGCCCTGTGTCACGTCGTCTACAACGGCACGCTGCACGGCGGCGTCCCGGCGAGCACCGTGACGGCGGAGGGTGCCACGGCACTGTCCGTGGAACTCCTTCACGACGGAATCGTCGGCCGTGGCGTGCTGCTCGACATCCCGCGACTGCGGGGCGTGCCGTGGCTGGAGCCCGGCGACCACGTCACCGCCGACGACCTCAGAGCCGCCGAGGGCGCCCAGGGCGTGCGGGTCGGGACGGGGGACATCCTCCTCGTGCGGGTCGGCCACCGCCGCAGACGTGAGGAGGCGGGACCGTGGGATGCCTCGCGCAGCCGGGCCGGCCTGCACCCGGCCGCCATGGAGTTCCTGGCCGAGCGCCGGGTTGCCGTACTGGGCGGCGACGGCAACAACGACACGGCCCCCAGCCTCACCGAGGGCGTGGACTTCCCCGTCCACGTCCTGGGCATCCACGCCCTTGGGTTGCCCTTCATGGACTACCTGCGGTTCGAGGACCTGGTGCCGCTCTGCGAGGAGGCGGACCGCTGGTCGTTCCTCTGCGTCGTCGCACCCCTGCGGCTCCCCGCGGCCACGGGCTCACCCGTCAATCCCATCGCCATCCTGTGACCCATGAGCCGACTGGTCCCGGCCGGCCCGCACCCATCCCCCCGTGATCCGAGGCGCCCCCATGACAGGAACCGAGCATTACGACGTCATCGTCATCGGCAGCGGAGCAGGCGGTGGCACTCTCGCCCACCGCCTCGCTCCCACCGGCAAGCGTGTCCTGATTCTCGAACGCGGCGGATATCTGCCGCGCGAGCGGGACAACTGGGAGTCCACCGCGGTCTTCGTCAAGGGCAAATACCGCGCACCGGAATTCTGGTACGACAAGCACGGCGAGGAGTTCCCGCCCGAAGTGAACTACTACGTGGGCGGGAACACCAAGTTCTACGGCGCCGCGCTGTTCCGTCTGCGCCCCGAGGACTTCGGCGAGTTGCGTCACCACGGCGGCATCTCCCCGGCCTGGCCGATCCGTTACGAGGATCTGGAGCCCTATTACACCCAGGCCGAGCACCTGTACCTGGTGCACGGCCGCCACGGCGAGGACCCGGGTGAGGGGCCTGTCAGTGCCCAGTACGCGTATCCGCCGGTGCGGCACGAACTGCGGATCCAACAGCTCAGCGACGACCTGGAGAAGCAGGGCCTGCACCCCTTCCACCTGCCGATCGGAGTCAACCTCACCCAGGACGCCCATGGTGGAGCAGCTCACGGAAGCGTGTGTATCCGCTGCAACCGCGTCGACGGATTCCCGTGCCTGGTGCAGGGCAAGGCCGATGCCCAGGTCATCTGTGTCGACCCAGCTCTGGAGCACTCCAACGTCACGATGGTCACCGGGGCGAACGTTCGCCGGCTGGAGACCGGCCCGACCGGCCGCAGTGTCGACAAGGTCATCGCCGAACTCGCTGACGGGTCTGTCGCGGAGTACTCCGCCGACATCGTGGTGGTGGCGTGTGGCGCCGTCAACTCCGCCGCTCTGCTGTTGCGTTCGGCCAACGACGGCCATCCGGACGGCTTGGCCAACAGCTCGGGCGTGGTGGGCCGCCACTACATGCGGCACAACAACCTCGCCCTGATGGCGGTGTCGAAGGAGCCCAACAACACCCAGTTCCAGAAGACTCTTGCTCTGAACGACTGGTACCTGGGGGCGGACGACTGGGACTACCCGCTGGGCGGCATCCAGATGCTCGGCAAGTCGGACTCCGACCAGATCCACGGCGAGGCGCCGCGGTGGGCCGGCATGGCCTCGCCGGATCTTCCCTTCGAACTGCTGGCCCATCACGCGGTGGACTTCTGGCTCTGCGGTGAGGATCTCCCTCACCCCGACAACCGCGTCACGCTCGACGGCGACGGGGCCATTCACCTCGCCCTGGACGAGAAGAACAACACCGAAGGGCTGAAGCGCCTCCAGCACAAGCTGCGAAAGATGCTCGGCCACCTCGGCATGCACCCTCACCATCTCTTGCCACACAGCCTCTACCTGCACAAGGGCATGCCGATCGGCGCCACCGCCCATCAGGCGGGCACCGTGCGCTTCGGCGCCGACCCGACGGCCTCGGCCCTCGACGTCGACTGCAAGGCACACGATCTGGACAACCTCTACGTCGTCGACACCAGCTTCTTCCCGAGCATCGGCGCGGTGAACCCGTCGCTGACCGCCATCGCCAACGCCCTACGGGTCGGAGACCGCATCGCCGAGCGCCTGGGCTGAGCACCGGGCACCGAAGGCCCTCGCGACTCCGCCGCTGTCCTTCCCTGGCGGTCTGCGAGGTCGGGACCAGGTGGGACCGGGTTTCGGTGAACGACTGCGAGGAGGATCGTGACCGGATCTGCAGTAACACCGACGATCATCGTGGTGACGGGCGTCTCCGGTTCGGGCAAGACGACCCTGGGCAAGCTGCTCGCCCGCCGCCGCGGTGTGCCTTTCGTGGAGGGTGATGATCTCCACCCTCCCTCGAACATGGCGAAGATGTCGGCCGACGAGGCTTTGACCGACGAAGACCGCGCGCCTTGGCTGCGGGTCATCGCCGCCCGTATTCGAACTGCGACGGAATGCGGGGAGGGTGTCGTGATCTCGTGCTCGGCGCTCAGATACCGCTACCGACAGCTCCTTGGCACGGCCGGCGCCGGGGTGTGGTTCCTCCATCTCACCTTGGACCCCGAGACAGCGCGGGCGCGGATCGCGCAGCGGACCGGACACTTCATGCCGGCCTCCCTCCTCGACTCCCAGTTCGCCGACCTGGAACCGTTGCGAGCGGAAGAGCCCGGGCTGGTCATCGACGCCGCATCCGGCGCGGAGGAGATCGTGGAGTCGGCAGAGGCCGCCCTGGCAGACTTCGAGGCCCACCGGCGGCACTGACCGCACCTTGGCACTGGACCGGCTCTTCTCGCGCTCAAGGACGCCAAGATCTCAAGGCGTCTCAGGGTGATCCTTTCGTCACGATGTTCGCCAGGGGCTCTCCGGCCGGGTAGTGCAGCAGTTGAGTGCGGATCAGGCGCGGGGCCCGCGGCAGGAAGGCTCGGAGTAATACACCTCGCCGCCAAAGACGACACGGTACCGGCGATGGAGCGTTCACATGGGGCGGCGCTTTCCGGGATCTTGGTGAGGACGCCCTGCAGATGCCCTACGGGCCGGGCTCCCCCTGTGGTGAGGCGTCGCGAGGTGCACCCTGTCTGCGCCGTCCCCCGATGCCCTGGGGGTCGGCCGTCCGCGCGTCGTCGCGACGGGGGGCGTGGCCGAACTCTCTTTCGACCGCGTCGTCGAGAAGGCGGAGTTCGGCGCGGATCGCGGGACCGCAAACGTCCGGCATCGCTGCGAGGAGACCCTCGAGGAGGGCCCGGAGCCGCCGGCAGACCTGGACGGAAGTCGCACCGAAGTCGCGGATCTCGGTGACAGCGAGTTCCAGGTAGTTCTCCCAGGGGCGGCCGGGCAGCACGACGCGTGGCCTGCCACGGTCGTCGGCGAGCACGTACCGGCCGCGGGTTCCGGCACGTCCGACGGCGTGCAGGAACGCCTCGATGTGGTTCAGCAGGCTCCGAGGATGGCGCCGATCGGGTCGGTCAGTGTTCCTTCCCAGATCAGGATGCGCCTCAGCCGGTCCGTCGGCCGGACGTATTCGAGCAGGGGGCCGACGACGGTGGGACCGGACACGACGAGGATCATGCCGATCATCGCGGCCCCCCGCAGCGGGATGCCGAACAGGGCCGGTCCGATGGCGGCGACGGCGAGGAAGGTGACCAGGATGCCGATGATCAGCAGACGGACGACGGTCGAGCGGGTACGGCCGGTCAGGTTGCGCAGGTTCAGCCCCAGACCCGCGTCGTAGAGGATCACGGCGACGGACAGCGAGACCAGCGCGGGGAAGTCCGCACCGACGAGCCGTCCGGGGTGGATGACGTCCATCAGCGCGCCCGTCGTGAAGCCGACGGGCAAGAGGATGATCAGCGCGGGGACGCGCAGCTTGTTCGCCAGGATCTGTGAGCCCGTGGCGAGGGCGACAGTCAGGGCGATGCCCAGGAGGATGTCCTCATCGGTCATGGCGGCCGTCCTCGTTCCACCGCTCGGTGCCGCGGGATTTCGAGCGCGTCCACCATCCCTGCGCCCCGCCTCCAGGGGATCTTGAAATCCGACCGCGCCCGACTCGACGCGGACGAGGGCCGCCTTCAGGGCATCCGACGAGTACGCCCGCACCCGGACCGGCCATGGGGACGCAGCAGTTGCGTCGAGGTCCAATCCACTACACCGGCGTACGGCACGCACCGCCGCGAAGCCGTCCGGGTGACCCGGGCTTCCGCGACGTTGGCAGGCAAGCACGTTGACGGCCGGGAGGCCGACGAGGGTGACGGAGGAAATCCCCCAAACGGATGGCCATGGCCCTCCACGAGCACGGTTCGTCGACTGGCGGGGAACCCGTCTGTCCGGGCGGTCGAATCAGCTGACGTTGCGGTGCGATCCGATGGATGAGGGCAGATGAGCCAGCTGGACTTGGCGCGGCTGCAGTTCGCGATGACGTCGATCTACCACTTCCTGTTCGTCCCGGTGACGATCGGGCTGAGCCTGCTGACGGCCCTGCTCCAGACCGCCTGGTACCGAGGAGGGCAGGTCGCGTACCTGCGGCTGACACGGTTCTTCGGGACCCTGCTGGTGATCAACGTCGCCGTCGGAGTGGTGACCGGCCTGGTCCAGGAGTTCCAGTTCGGTATGGACTGGTCGGGCTACTCCCGCACGGTCGGTGACGTGTTCGGGGCGCCCCTGGCGATGGAAGGCCTCGCCGCGTTCTTCCTGGAGTCGACGTTCCTCGGCCTGTGGATCTTCGGCTGGGACAAACTGTCCCGGCGCGTCCACCTGGCGACCATCTGGGCGGTGGCGGCCGGCAGCGCGCTGTCGGCGCTGTTCATCATGGCCGCGAACTCGTGGATGCAGCACCCGGTCGGCTACAAGATCGACCCGTCCACCGGCCGCCCGCAGCTCGATGACGTATGGGCCCTGTTCACCAACCCCGTCTTCCTTCGCGGCTACCTGCACGTCCTGCTGGCCGCGCTGGTCACCGGCTCGATGGTCATGCTCTCCGTGTCCGCCTGGCATCTGCGCAAGGTCCTCCGAGACGGCGAGGGCGAAGACAAGGGCCGCGCCGAGGACAAGGCCACCCAGGTCCGGACCGAGGTTCAGGCCGAGGTCGGGGACGAGGGCGCCCCGGACGCAGGGAAGGAGGCGGCCTCGGGGTTCCGGCTGTCAGCCCGCCTGTCGCTGTTCATCCTCGTACCGGCCCTGCTGTTCGCCATGCTCGTGGGCAGTGAACTCGGCGTCACCGAGGGCAAGTACCAGCCGATGAAGATCGCGGCGGCCGAGGCTCAGTGGAAGACCTGCCAGCCCTGCTCCTTCTCCCTCTTCCAGATCGGCGGGGGCAACAACGACCAGACGCCCACACAGATCCTGGAGATCCCGCACCTGCTCTCCCTGCTGGCCACCAACCACTGGAACGGCAAGGTCCTCGGCCTCAACGAGGTCAACAGCCAGTACCAGCAGGCGTACGGTCCGGGCGACTACGTACCCAACGTCTTCATCCAGTACTGGGCGATGCGCGTCATGGCCTACCTCGCCTCGCTCGCCCTCCTCCTCGGAGTGTGGGGTCTGTGGCTGCTGCGGCGCGAACGGCTCACCCGCTCACACTGGTTCCTGACCGCGGCGGTGTGGGCCGTGCTGCTGCCGTTCCTCATCAACACCTCCGGCTGGCTCCTCACCGAGAACGGACGCCAGCCCTGGATCGTGCAAGGCCTCCAGTTGACGAAGAACGGCGTCTCCTCCTCCGTCAGCACCGCCGAGGTCGCCATCAGCATCGTGGCCTTCTTCCTCCTCTACGCCGCGATGGCCGTGATCGCCGCCGTGCTGATGACACGCCACACACGCAAGGGCACCGGCCCCCTGCATCAGGACGACCAGCCCGCCCCCGAGATGACCTACTGAGGTCCCGAGCCGCCGGAAGGCCCGCGATGGCATTCACCACCCTCTGGTTCATCCTTGTCACCGTGCTGTGGACGGGCTTCTTCGTTCTGGAGGGCTTCGACTTCGGGGTCGGCATGCTCCACGGACTGCTCTCCCGCGACGAATCGAAACGCCAGGCCGTGCTGCACACCATCGGACCGGTGTGGGACGGCAACGAGGTCTGGCTGGTCACCGCCGGCGCCGCGATGTTCGCCGCCTTCCCGGGCTGGTACGCCACCCTGTTCTCCGGCTTCTACCTCGCTCTCGTGCTCCTGCTGGCCGGACTCATCGTCCGCGGCATCGCCATCGAGTACCGCGGCCGCGTCGACAGCGCGCGATGGCGGCGGAACTGGACGGCCTTGCTGACCGCGAGCAGCGTGACCGTGCCCCTGGTGCTCGGCATCGCCCTCGGTGACCTGCTGCACGGCATCCCCATCGGCCACGACCAGGAGTACACGGGCACCTTCGCCGACCTGTTCACCGGCTACGGCGTCTTCACCGGGATCACTCTCACCGTGCTCTGCCTCCTGCACGGCGCGACCTTCCTCTCACTGAAGACCAGCGGGGACATCCGCGACAAGGCCCGCCGACTGGCCCGGCTCACCGTCCTGCCCGCCGGCCTGGTGGCCCTCGCCTACGTCTTCTGGACCCGCTCGCTCGCGAGCGGCGGCATCCTGCTCAACCTCGCCGAACTCGCCACCGTCCTGGCCGTCGCCGCAGCGGCCTGGCTGATCAGCGGCGGCCACGACGGCTGGGCTTTCAGCGCCACCACTCTCGCCATCGCCGGAACCGTGGCGTCGCTCTTCACCGAGCTCTACCCCAGAGTCATGGTCTCCAGCACGGGAAGCGCCTACGACCTGACCGTCCACAACACCGCGTCCGGCCCCTACGCGCTCAAGGTCATGACCGTGGTCGCCCTCGTCCTGCTCCCCGTCGTCCTCTGCTACCAGGGCTGGACCTACCACGTCTTCCGCCGGCGGATCTCCTCCGACGGATGAGACGAGCCCGCGCTGGGCCGTTGGGGGGCAATCCCTGCCCGGATGGGCGGGTGGGGCGACCCTTCGGCCCGCGCACGGGCCGAAGGCCGAGGAATGTTGTGCCTCGGTACCGAAGTTCGGCGAGCGACGGGAGACGGCAGTGACCTCAGGCACGGAGACAGGTGCGCAGCTGGCGGCGCTGCCGTTGCTGAAGGGTCAGAAAGCCCTGGTGACCGGGGCGAACTCCGGCATCGGACTGGCGACGGCGGTCGCACTGGGCCAGGCGGGCGCCGACGTCGTCGTCAACTACGTCCACGGGCAGGAAGCCGCCGAGGACGTGGTCCGGCAGATCCAGGGCTTCGGCGTACGGGCCTTCGCGTGCGAGGCGGACGTGTCCGACGAACGTCAGGTCGTCGGGATGTTCGCGCGCATGATGGAGGAGTTCGGCACGATCGACATCCTGGTGGCCAACGCGGGCCTGCAACGGGACGCGCCGGTGACGGAGATGACCGTCGAGCAGTGGCACAAGGTCATCGACGTCAACCTCACCGGCCAGTTCCTGTGCGCCAGGGAGGCGACCAAGGAGTTCCTGCGGCGCGGTGTCGTGCCGGAGGTCTCCCGCTCCGCCGGAAAGATCATCTGCATGAGTTCCGTGCACCAGATCATTCCGTGGTCCGGCCATCTGAACTACGCCGCGTCCAAGGGCGGCGTCCTCATGCTCATGCAGACCCTGGCACAGGAACTGGGCCCGCACGGAGTCCGGGTCAACGCGGTCGCCCCCGGTGCCATCAAGACCCCGATCAACCGCAGCGCCTGGGAGACCCCCGAGGCGGAAGCCGAACTGCTCAAACTGATCCCCTACCGCAGGGTCGGCGACACCGCCGACATCGCCGCCGCGGTGACGGTACTGGCCTCGGACCTCATGGACTACGTCGTGGGCACGACCCTGTTCGTCGACGGCGGGATGACCCTCTTCCCCGGCTTCGCCACCGGCGGCTGACGAGACGATGAGCGTGTCAGCCACCCCCATCGGGCCGTCCGCCCCGGCTCCGCCCGATCCCCTCACAGTGGTCCGCTCACGCGGGTACGCCGTGCTGCTCGTCATGACAGCGCTTCTCGGCATTCCGATCTCAGCGGCGGCGTTCGGCTTCCTCGCGCTCGTCTCCGAACTTCAGTCGCTGACCTACACCGACCTGCCCAGGGGGCTCGGTTTCGCCGGGACGCCTTCGTGGTGGCCGATCCCGCTGCTCACCGTGGCCGGACTGCTGGTGGCGCTGGCGATCCGGTATCTGCCGGGCGAGGGCGGACACAAACCGGCCGAGGGGCTGGTCTCGAAGGGAGCGCCGTCGGCGGCGGAACTCCCCGGGATCGCACTCGCCGCGGTGGCCTCGCTGGCGGCCGGGGCGGTGATCGGGCCCGAAGCGCCCCTCATCGCGCTCGGCGGCGGCCTGGCGGTGTTCGCCGTCCGGTCCGTGAAGCGTGACATCCAGCCGGGCGCGAGCACTGTGCTGGGGGCAGCGGGGAGTTTCGCGGCCGTGAGCACTCTGCTCGGCTCGCCGCTGCTCGGGGCGTTCCTCCTGATGGAGGCGGCCGGCCTCGGTGGCACGATGATGGGGGTCGTTCTGGCACCGGGCCTGCTCGCGGCCGGGGTGGGCGCGCTGATCTTCACCGGTCTGGATTCGTGGACGGGCCTGGGGACGTACTCGCTGGTCCTCGGTCATGTGCCGCATGCCGACCGCCCCGACATCGCCGGCTTCGGCTGGGCACTCGTCATCGGCGTCGCCTCGGCCCTCCTCGGCGCCGGGATCCACCGGTCGGCCCTCTTCCTGCAGGCCCGGGTCGAACGGCGGCGGGTGGTGGTCACGGTACTGACCGGGACGCTCGTGGGAGTGGCCGCGCTGGTGTACGCCGAAGGGACGGGCAACGACGCATCAGAGGTGCTGTACTCCGGCCAGAACGCGCTGAGCCCGCTGCTGGCCGGTCAGGCCGGCTACACAGTCGGCACCCTGATGGTCCTGGTGGTCTGCAAGGCCGTCGCCTACAGCCTTTCGCTCAGCAGCTTCCGCGGCGGCCCCGTCTTCCCGTCGATGTTCGTGGGAGCGGCCGGCGGACTCGCCATGGCCCATCTGCCCGGACTGGACGTGACGTCCGGCTTCGCGATGGGTGTCGGGGCGATGTGCGTGGCGATGCTGAAGCTGCCGATGACCGCGGTCCTGCTGGCCACTCTGCTGCTGGGAACGCAGGGCCTCACCGTGATGCCGCTCGTGATTGTCGCGGTGGTGGTCTCCTACGTCCTCTCGCTGCGGCTCGCCCCCGCTCCGCCGCCGGCCCCCGTGTCGTCCCCGTGAACCGCGCTCGTCGCGCTCCCCGCTCTACTCGGAGGCCCGCCATGTCCCAGAGCCCGACCGGACAGCACTACGAGCTTCAAAGTGGTGAGAGCAGCGCCGTAGTGGTGGAGCTCGGCGCGGCGCTGCGCTGCTGCACGGTCGGCGGCCGTGCCCTGCTCGACGGCTTCGCCGCCGACGAGCAGATCACGGGCGGTCGCGGGCAGTTGCTGGTGCCATGGCCGAACCGGATCGGCGGCGGGCGGTATCGCTGGAGAGGCAATGATCTGCAACTGCCGCTGACCGAGCCGGAGGCGGGCAATGCCATCCACGGACTGCTCCGCTGGGCGTCGTGGCAGCCGCTGGAGCGGTCGGAGGACCGTGTCCTGCTCGGAGCGACCGTTTTTCCGCAGCCTGGATATCCCTTCCACCTCGGAGTCCGTGCGGAGTACCGGCTGGGCGCCGAGGGACTTGCGGTCACTGTGACGGCGCGCAACCTCGGCACGGTGGCCGCGCCCTACGGCGTCGGCCAGCACCCCTACCTGACGGTGGGCACCGACACGGTGGACGAGGGGGTGCTGACCCTCCCGGCCCGCAAGTGGCTCCCGGCCGCGGACGGTGGGGACTTCGCCGTGGCCCAGCCCGTGGACGGCACGCCGTTCGACTTCCGCACGCCGCGCGCCATCGGCTCACAGCGCCTGGACACCCCCTTCACCGACCTCCGGCGGGACTCCTCCAGCCGTGCCCTGGTACGGCTCGAACACCCCTCGGGTTCGCACGGCAGCGAACTCTGGCTGGGCGAAGGAGCCGACTTCCTCCAGGTGTACACGGGTGACACGCTGTCCGGGCCGGTTCGACGCCGAGGTGTCGCGGTGGAACCGATGTCGTGTCCGCCGGACGCGTTCCGCAGCGGCGCCGGTCTGGTGGAGCTCGGCCCCGGCGACCTGCACACCTTCCGCTGGGGACTGCGCGCCTGGGACAGGGCGAAGGAACTCCGGCTCCAGAGCAACCGCGTCAGCCGGGATACCAGGTGAGTTTGTCGCCGCCCACCCAGCGGACCACGTCGGGGTCGTCGAGATCGTGGACCGTGATGCCGTAGGCGGCCGCGTACTCCAGGACGTCCGTGATCGCCTTCGCCTCGCCCACCATCTCGCCGTCGATCTCCATGATCCGGAACGGCGGCGTGCCCGGCTGCACCCCGAGCACCATGATCCGCGGGTTGGAGATGTGAGGGCTCGCGCTTTCGGTCATGACACGAGCGTAAGGGCGTCTCCGCTCTTCCCGCTGGTCAGCGGTGGCGCGCCGCGAGTCCGCCGCCCGTGCGGCCCGGCCGGGACGCAGCGGCGGACAACCGGGCGTTCACCCGGTCGGGTGAGGCTCCGGGCCGGGCGGGTCCGGAGCACGGCACCGCGCACGCACCGGACGTCCGCCGTGCGGCCGGGCGGCGGCTGGGCAACGCTGGGGAGAGCGTGCGACGGCCGACACGACGACAGGGAGGGACGCCGATGGACCCCGTCGAGGCCCTGGACCGGATCGCGTTCCTGCTGGAGCGGAGCCTGGCCCCCACCTATCGCGTACGGGCCTTTCGTACCGCGCGGACCCTGCTCGCCGGGCTGCCTCCCGCCGAGGTCCGTGAGCGCGCGGAGAACGGGACCCTGGAGTCGCTCAAGGGCATCGGCCCGAAGACCGCGCAGGTGGTGCGGGAGGCACTGGCAGGCGAGGTGCCCGGCTACCTGGAGAAGGTGGAGCGCGAGGCCGCGGGCCCGCTCGCCGAGGGCGGTGAGGCACTGCGCGAGCTGCTGCGAGGAGACTGTCATCTGCATTCCGACTGGTCGGACGGCGGCAGCCCGATCGAGGAGATGGGGCGTACGGCGGCGCGGCTCGGCCACGAGTGGGCGGTGCTCACCGATCACTCGCCCCGGCTCACCGTGGCGAACGGCCTGTCCCCGGAGCGGCTGCGCGAGCAACTGGCGGTGGTCGCCGCCCTGAACGAAGGCTGGGCCCCCTTCCGGCTGCTCACCGGCATCGAGTGCGACATCCTCGACGACGGATCGCTCGACCAGGAGCCGGAGTTGCTGGAGCGGCTGGACGTGGTGGTCGTGTCCGTCCACTCCAAGCTCCGCATGGACGCACGGCCGATGACCCGCCGCATGATCGCCGCCGTCCGCAATCCGCACGCGGACATCCTCGGCCACTGCACCGGCCGGCTGATCGCCGGCCGCGGCCGGCCCGAGTCCGAGTTCGACGCGGACGCCGTCTTCGCGGCCTGCGCGGAGACCGGCACGGCCGTCGAGATCAACAGCCGCCCGGAACGCCTCGACCCGCCGCGCCGGCTGCTGCGCCGGGCGGTGGACGCGGGTGTCCTGTTCTCCCTGGACACGGACGCGCACGCGCCCGGACAACTCGACTGGCAGATCCACGGGTGCGCGCGGGCCGAGGAGTGCGGGGTACCGCCGGAGCGTGTCGTCACCACATGGCCCCTGGAGCAGCTGCTCACCTGGGCCCGGACCCGTGAGACACCGTGACTCCCGGTTCCGGGGGACGCTGTGAGCCCCGGACCCGGGAAACTCAGTGACCCCCAGGCCCGGGAGACACCACGACTCCGGACCCATGAGGCACCGTGACGCACGTCACCGCAGGTGGCACGGTTCCGGGGAACACCGACAGGTAGTTACCCGTTGAACGAACCGTGGGTGCGGATGGGACAGTGTCCCCGGGCCTCACCTCTGCCCGCAGGGACGATCGTCCGGCTGAAGCCCTGTGGAGCGATTCGCCGCGAGGCGACCGCCATCGGCGCCCACCACAGGCGACCCCGACCGAGATTCCCCCGTCCGGTCGGGGTCTTTCCTTTGCCCCGCACCGGGCCGGGGCCGGGGCCGGACGTCCGCCGCGCCGGCCGTGTCCGCTTGACTTCGAGTCCGCTCCAATTCGTAGCGTGCGAGGCATGAGCACTGCACAGCACAAGATCGGTTCGGGGTTCGGCGCCCGGAGCACCGCCGACGACGTCCTCGACGGGATCGACCTCTCCGGAAAGCTCGCCATCGTCACGGGCGGCTACTCGGGGCTCGGCATGGAGACGACCCGGGCGCTGGCCCGGGCGGGCGCCCGGGTCGTCGTCCCCGCCCGGCGCCCGGCGACCGCGCGTGAGGCACTGAACGGCATCGAGGGTGTCGAGACGGACGAGCTCGACCTCGGCGACCTGGACAGCGTGCGCACCTTCGCCGAGCGGTTCCTCGCCTCGGGCCGCCCCGTCGACATCGTCATCGACAGCGCGGGCATCATGGCCTGCCCGGAGACGCGGGTCGGTCCCGGCTGGGAGGCGCAGTTCGCGACCAATCACCTCGGTCACTTCGCGCTCGTCAACCGGCTCTGGCCGGCGATCGCGCCGGGTGGCGCGCGGGTCGTTTCCGTGTCCTCCGCGGGCCACCACTACTCCGGCATCCGCTGGGACGACGTGCACTGGCGGACCGGCTACGACAAGTGGGAGGCCTACGGGCAGGCGAAGACGGCGAACGTGCTGTTCGCCGTGGAACTCGACCGGCGCGGCAAGGAGTCCGACGTACGGGCCTTCGCGCTGCACCCCGGCGGCATCCTCACCCCGCTCCAGCGGCACCTGCCCAAGCAGGAGATGGTCGAGCGCGGCTGGATCGACGAGGACGGCAGGCCGCTGAACCCCGAGGGCTTCAAGTCGCCCCAGCAGGGAGCGGCGACGCAGGTCTGGGCCGCGACCTCGCCCCGGCTCGCCGGCCTGGGCGGGGTGTACTGCGAGGACTGCGACATCGCCGAGCCCGCCCCGGCGGACGGTGCCCGCACCGGCGTGCGCTCCTGGGCCACCGACCCCGAACAGGCCGCCCGGCTCTGGGAGTTGTCGGCGGAGCTGACCGGAGTGAACGCCTTCGCGTGAGTCGCGCGGGCTTCTGCCTTCAGGAGCCCGACATGAACTCTCGCAGATCCGCCGTCAGTTGTTCGCGGTGAGTGGCGAACAGGCCGTGGCCGGCGTTCTCGTAGACCTTCAACGTGCTGTCGGGCAGCAGCTGCGCTGCCCGGCGGCCGGTGAGTTCCAGCGGTGCCGACACGTCGTGCGTGCCGTGCACGACGAGCACGGGCAGGTCGATCTTGGCGAGTTCGGGCGCGACGTCCAGGGTGAGGACGAGGTCGCCGAGGGCCGTCCCGGCGCGTGCGGTGGATCCGAGGCAGCGGTTGATCAAGGACCGCACGTAGGCGTCGGAGAGTTCGTTGCCGGGGAGGTCGAGGGCGAGGAACGCGCGGGCGCCGTCCTCGAAGAACGCGGCCCGGTCGCGGCGGAACGTCTCGTTGCCGGTCTCGACGAGCGCGGGGTCGACGCCCTCGGGGTGGTCCGCGGACCGCACGAGTCCCGGCGTCATGCCGGCGACGAGCACCACCCTCGAGACCCGCCCTGAACCGTGCCGGGTGAGGCAGCGGACGACCTCGGCGGCCCCGACGGAGTGCCCGACCAGGGTCACCTCGCGCAGGTCGAGGTGCCGGAGCAGGCCGTCGACGTCGTCGGCGAGGCTGTCGAGGTCGAAGCCGCCCCAGACGTCGTCGGACCGGCCGTGTCCCCGCCGGTCGAAGCCGACGCAGCGGTAGCCGGCCTCGGCGAGCGGCAGCATCTGGTACTCCCACATCTCCGTGCCGAGGTAGGAGCTGTTGACGAACACGGCGACCTGCCCGGTGGCGGGGCCGTGGTCGACGAAGTGCAGGCGGGCGCCGTCGACGGGGCTCTCGAAGCAGGGCATGTGGACCTCCCGGAATCCGGTGGTGCTCAGGGCGAGTTGCTCTTCCCTTCATGGTTCCGGGACGCCACGGCGACGTCGATTACCTCCGGGGTCATGCGCCCGCGGTCAGTGCGGAGCCCGTTCCTCCAGGGCCGTGCGCCAGGCGGGTGACGGGCCCGTCGGCGCCGGTTCCGCGCGCCGGCCGCCGCGGGCGAAGAAGTCGGCCAGCGGCAGGATCGCGGCGCCGACCGTGACGGCGTCGGGGCCGAGGCGGCCGAGGTCCACTGTGACGTGCTGGGCGGGGTAGCGCAGGGCGTACGAGGAGGCGTGACGGCGGACGGCGGGCAGGAAGCGGGAGCCGAGCTGAAGGCCGGCCCAGCCGCCGATGAGGATGCGTTCGGGCTGGAAGAGGTTGATCAGGTCGGAGAGTCCGGCGCCCAGGTACTCGGCGGTCTCCTCCAGGACGGCGAGCGCGATGGGGTCGGGTTCGGTGCCCTCGGGCGGGTAGGCGGCCGCGAGCATCGCGGTGAGCGCGGTCTCCTCGTCGGTGCCCTCCGGGGGCCGCCCGCCCTCCTCGCGCCAGCGGTCGAGCAGCGCCTCCGCGCCCGCGTACGCCTCCAGACAGCCGAGGGCGCCGCAGCGGCAGCGGCGGCCCCTGACCCGTACGGTCAGATGGCCCCACTCCACGGAGCGGCCGTTCTCGACGTCCTCGGTGACGAGAGAGGCGCCCACGCCTGAACCGAAGAGCACGACCACCGCGTTGCGGGCACCGCGTCCGGCACCGAACCACATCTCGGCCTGGCCGAGGGTGCGGGCGCCGTTGTCCGCGAAGTACGGGACGGTGTCGGGGAGTTCGCAGGCGGAGCGGAGCAGGGACTCCAGCGGGACGGCGTCCCAGCCGATGGTCTGGCCGTGCACGACCGCGCCGCGCTCGGGGGTCCGGGCGACGATGCCGGGCACCCCTATGCCGACGCCCAGGAGCTGTTCGGGGGCGATGTCCGCCTCGGCGAGGACCTCCGCGATGCCGTCGCGGATGTGGCCCACGATGACGTCGACGTCGTACTCCTGGCGCCTGAGCGGCCGGTCCGTCTCGTACCCCTGGCGCTCCAACGGCCTTTCGACGCGGGCGAGTTCGGTGAGGGTGAGGTCGAACAGCTCGATGCGGACGCGGGTTTCGCCGACGTCGACACCGATCATGTGGCCGCTGCCGGGCACGACACGGAGCAGGGTACGGGGGCGGCCACCGTCGGAGTCGACGCTTCCGGCCTCCTCCACGAGGCCGTCGGCGACGAGTTCGGCGACCACGTTGCTGATGGATCCGGAACTCAGCCCGGTCGCGGGACCGAGCTCGTAGCGGCTCATCGGCCCGTCGAAATACAACCGTTGTAGTACGGCGGTGCGATTGCCCCGTCGCAGGTCACGCACTGTCCGCCCGTTCCGCCCCGCCATGTGATGTCCCTTCCGGCCTGCCCGACCTGCAAGATACCCCTGCGCGATCCCTTGACGCGACTTTCTTCCGGGTCTTAACTCACGTCCTAAATTAAGCCATGAGGATCGTTCGGGAAGTGAACACGGACGCCCCTCGTGCGCTCCCTCCGGGAAAGGGACATACGCAGCCATGCGCAGAATCCGAGCCGCGGCCGCCGGTGCGGTCACCATCTCCCTGCTGACCGCCGCGACCGCCTGTGGCGGCGGCTCGTCGAGCGGCGGGTCCAACGCCTCGCCGAAGACGCTCACCTACTGGGCGTCCAACCAGGGCGCCAGCATCGAGATCGACAAGAAGGTGCTCGCACCCGAGCTGGCCAAGTTCCAGAAGCAGACCGGCATCAAGGTGAAGCTGGAGGTCGTGCCCTGGTCCGACCTGCTGAACCGGATCCTCACCGCCACCACCTCGGGCCAGGGCCCGGACGTCCTGAACATAGGCAACACCTGGAGCGCCTCGCTCCAGGCCACCGGCGCACTGCTGCCGTGGGACGCGAAGAACTTCGCCAAGATCGGAGGCAGGGACCGCTTCGTCGACTCCGCCCTCGGCTCCACCGGCGCCGAGGGCAAGGACCCCGCCGCGGTGCCGCTGTACTCGATGGCGTACGCGCTCTACTACAACAAGCAGATGTTCGCCGATGCCGGGATCGCGGGCCCGCCGGCCACCTGGGACGAGCTGGTCGCCGACGGCAAGAAGCTCTCCAAGGGCGGCAAGTGGGGCCTCGGCGCGGAGGGTTCGAACGCCTCGGAGAACATCCACCACGCCTTCGTCTTCGCCAAGCAGCACGGCGCCGACTTCTTCACCGCCGACGGCACTGCCGACTTCACCAACGACGGGGTCGTCTCCGCGGTCAAGCAGTACGTCGACCTGATGGCCAAGGACAAGATCATCGCCCCGGGCAACGCCGAGTACGCCCAGAACCAGTCGGTGAGCGACTTCGCCAAGGGCAAGAACGCGATGCTGCTGTGGCAGTCCGCGGCCGCCAACCTCAAGTCGCAGGGCATGGCCGACGACACGTACGGCATCGCCCCGGTGCCCGTGCAGTCCGGCGCCCCGGGAACGGGCACGAACGTCAACTCGATGGTCGCGGGCATCAACCTCGCGGTGTTCAAGAACACCAAGAACCTAGACGGCGCCGCGAAGTTCGTGAAGTTCCTGACCAGTGACCCCGAGCAGAAGATCCTCAACGGCGCCTACACCTCGATCCCGCCGGTCAAGACCGCCCAGACGGACACCGCGTTCAACTCCCCCTCGAACGCGGTTCTCAAGGACACCCTGGCCAAGAGTGCCGCCGCCCTGCCGCAGGTCGCCGACGAGTCCCAGTTCGAGACCGCGGTCGGTACGGCCGTCAAGGGCCTGTTCGCCGAAGCCGCCGCCGGACGCGCGGTGACCACGGCGTCGGTGAAGGCGGCGCTCGAGAAGGCCCAGCAGCAGATGCCGAAGAAGTGAGTGCGGACACCGCCATGACCACCACGACCGCCGCTTCCGCCGAACCCGGCGAGCGGACGGTGCGCAAGAGCTCCCCCGGTGCGGCGCGCGGCCCGCGCCGCACCGGGCGGATCAAGCGCATCGCACTCCCCTACCTGCTGCTTCTGCCCGCGCTGGTCCTCGAACTCCTGGTCCACCTGGTGCCGATGGTGATCGGCATCGTGATGAGCTTCAAGGAGCTCACGCAGTTCTACATCCGCGACTGGAGCACGGCGCCCTGGGCCGGCTTCGACAACTACTCGGTGTCGGTGCACTTCGACGAGCCCGTCGGCAAGGCGCTGCTGCACTCCTTCTTCGTCACCATCGCCTTCACCCTGCTCTCGGTCGGCCTGTGCTGGCTGATCGGCACGGCGGCCGCGGTCTACATGCAGGACAACTTCGTGGGGCGCGGTGTGCTGCGGGCCCTGTTCCTGGTGCCGTACGCGCTGCCCGTCTACGCGGCAGTGATCACCTGGGTGTTCATGTTCCAGCACGACAACGGCCTGGTGAACCACGTCCTGCACGACCAGCTGCACCTCACCGACAAGCCGTCCTTCTGGCTGATCGGCGACAACAGCTTCTACGCCCTGCTCACCGTGTCCGTCTGGAAGGGCTGGCCGTTCGCCTTCCTGATCGTCATGGCGGGCCTCCAGAACATCCCGGGCGAACTGTACGAGGCCGCCGCCCTCGACGGCGCGGGACTGTGGCAGCAGCTGCGCCGCATCACGATGCCGTCGCTGCGGCCGGTCAACCAGGTGCTGGTGCTCGTGCTGTTCCTGTGGACGTTCAACGACTTCAACACGCCGTTCGTGCTGTTCGGCAGGACCGCCCCCGACCAGGCGGACCTCATCTCGGTCCACATCTACCAGGCGTCCTTCGTCACCTGGAACTTCGGCACCGGCTCGGCGATGTCCGTGCTCCTGCTGCTCTTCCTGCTCGTGGTGACCGGCGCCTACCTGCTGCTGACCTCCCGGGGAAGGAAGACGGCCGATGTCTAGCACCTCCACCACGCCCCGCTCCCCGATGGCGCCGCCGCGTTCCTTCCTGTGGTCCCGGCGGATCTTCCTCACCGCGCTCACGAGCTTCGTCCTGGTGCCCGTCTACGTCATGGTCTCCAGCTCGCTGAAGCCGCTCGCGGACGTCTCGGGGAAGTTCCGCTGGATACCGAGCGGTCTGACCCTGCGGCCGTACATCGACATCTGGTCGACCGTGCCGCTGGCGAAGTACTTCGTGAACTCGCTGATCGTGGCGGGGGCGGCCACGGCCTGCTCGGTCGTGATCGCCGTCTTCTCCGCCTACGCCGTCAGCCGCTACAGCTTCCGCGGCAAGCGCGTCTTCACGGTTACCGTGCTCTCCACGCAGATGTTCCCCGGCATCCTGTTCCTGCTGCCGCTGTTCCTCATCTACGTCAACATCGGCAACGCCACCGGGATCGCGCTGTTCGGCTCGCGCGGCGGCCTGATCCTCACGTATCTGACCTTCTCGCTGCCGTTCTCGATCTGGATGCTGATCGGGTACTTCGACTCGGTGCCCCGCGATCTCGACGAGGCGGCGCTCGTGGACGGCTGCGGGCCGCTCGGGGCGCTCTTCCGGGTCGTCGTTCCGGCGGCGATCCCGGGCATCGTCGCGGTCGCCGTCTACGCCTTCATGACCGCCTGGGGCGAGGTGCTGTTCGCGTCGGTGATGACCAACGACGCCACCCGCACACTCGCCGTCGGTCTCCAGGGCTACTCCACGCTCAACGACGTGTACTGGAACCAGATCATGGCCGCCTCGCTGGTCGTCAGCGTCCCCGTGGTGGCCGGCTTCCTGCTGCTCCAGCGCTATCTCGTCGCCGGTCTCACGGCGGGAGCCGTCAAGTGACGGACTCCATCGCCACGGATCCCACCACCACCGACTCCACCGATGACGAAGGGACTTCAGTGACCATCGACCTCGCCGCCCTCCCCGAGGACTTCCTGTGGGGCACGGCCACGTCGGCCTACCAGATCGAGGGCGCCGTAGCCGAGGACGGCCGCTCCCCGTCCATCTGGGACACCTTCTCGCACACTCCGGGCAAGATCGACAACGGCGACGACGGGGACCTCGCCTGCGATCACTACCACCGCTGGCGCGAGGACATCGGGCTCATGCGCGGGCTCGGCACCAACGCCTACCGGCTGTCCATCGCCTGGCCCCGGGTGATGCCGGACGGCGACGGCCCGGTCAACGCCAAGGGACTCGACCACTACGACGCGCTGATCGACGGCCTGCTGGAGGCGGGCATCACGCCCTCGGTCACCCTCTACCACTGGGACCTGCCGCAGGTGCTCCAGGACCGGGGCGGCTGGCCCGCCCGTGACACGGCCTACCACCTCGCCGCCTACGCGTCGGCCGTCGCCGAGCGCCTCGGTGACCGCGTCCAGCACTGGACCACCCTCAACGAGCCGCTGTGCTCGGCCTGGATCGGCCACCTGGAGGGGCGGATGGCCCCCGGCCTGACCGACCTCACGGCCGCGGTCCGGGCCTCGTACCACCTCCTGCTCGGCCACGGACTCGCCACCCAGGCGATCCGCGCGGCCGTGCCGGGCGCGCAGATCGGCATCGTCAACAACCTGGGCAGCATCGAGGCCGCCACCGACCGCCCGGAGGACATCGCGGCGGCGAGGCGGCAGGACGGGCACACCAACCGCTGGTGGCTCGACCCGGTGCACGGCCGCGGCTTCCCCGCCGACATGGTCGAGGTCTACGGGGTCGAGCTCCCGGAGGTCGCGGGTGACCTGAAGACGATGGCCGAGCCGCTCGACTGGCTGGGGCTGAACTACTACTTCCCGTCCAGCGTCGTCGACGACCCGACGGGTCCGGCCCCGTACGCGCGCTCGCTCCGCCGGCCGGGCGTCCCCGTCACGGGCATGGACTGGGAGGTCGAGGCCGCCGGCATCGAGCGTCTGCTGCTGCGCCTGACGAACGAGTACGGCGCCCGCAAGCTGTACGTAACGGAGAACGGCTCCGCCTATCCCGACGTCGTACGCCCCGACGGCACCGTCGACGACCCGGAGCGCGTCGCGTACCTCGAACAGCATCTGGCGGCCTGCGCCTCGGCGGCCCGCAAGGGCGTTCCGCTGGCCGGGTACTTCGCCTGGTCGCTGCTGGACAACTTCGAGTGGGCGTACGGCTACGACAAGCGGTTCGGTCTGGTGCACGTCGACTACAAGACGCAGGTACGGACGGTGAAGGGCAGCGGTCACCGTTACGCGGAGATCGTCCGCGAGCATCGCAGGGGTGCGAGCAAGGCGGCCTGAGTCACCGGAAACGCTGTCGGCCGGGGTGTTCGCACCCCGGCCGATCGCGTCGGGGCGGTCGTCGCTCCTCCTCAAATCCACTGGCTCCTGGCCATTGAACTAGGTACCTTCGGTCAAAACCTAGTACCCCTAGGTTTGCCTCGGATTTCGATCGAAGCCCATCAGGAAGACCAGGAGGACCCCTTGAGATCACTCACCGAGCAGGCCGTCCGCGACTCGTTCGTCAACTGTTCCCGGGGTGAGGCCGGACGGCTCGCGGTCCCCCGCGATCTCGGCGAACGCCCCTGGGACGACCTGGACTTCCTGGGCTGGCGCGATCCCGGCGCTCCCGACCGGAGCTGTCTCGTGGCCGAACACGACGGGGGCCTCATCGGCGTCACCCTGCGCCTGCCCTGCTCCCGGCGCGGGTTTCCGCACCGCAGCATGTGCTCACTGTGCCTGACCACGCACCCGGGGGACGGGGTCTCGCTGATGACGGCCCGCAAGGCGGGCGCGGCGGGCCGTCAGGGGAACTCGGTCGGCGTCTACATCTGCGCCGACCTGGCCTGCTCCCTCTACGTCCGCGGCAGGAAGGCCCTCCGGCCGGGCAGCCGCTTCGAGGAGACCCTCACGACGGAACAGCAGATCGCCCGGACGGTGGACAACCTGTCCGCCTTCCTGGCGAAGCTGCACGACTGAACCCGGCGGCCGCACGGACGCCCGTGAGACGGCCGGGAGCCGCTCCGGCGCCGGGAGCTCGCGGGGCGCCGCTCGGACGCCGGGAGCCCGTCAGGCCCCGGCGGGCGCCCAGTGCGGGTCACGGCCCAGGAAGGCGAGCAGCGCCTCGGCCCGGCCGGCACCCTCCGGGACCTCGCGTGCGGCGGCGAACACGCCGAACGCGTCGCGGAGGTGGTCGGCCAGCCGGTCCGCTGCGAGCCGGACACCCCCGGCCAGGGCGTCGTCGAGGGGGGACGCCTGACCGGTCGCCACGGCGATGTCCCAGGCGTGCACGGCCGCGTCCATGGCGGCCGCGGCCGCCGCCACGCGGAACGGCAGCGGTCCGAGCGGCGTCGCGACCTCCTCCGCGTCGGCGGGCAGCCCCGCGTAGACGTCGGCGACGCCGGTGAGGACCTTGTCGAGCTCCGCCGTCACGTCGACGTCCAGAGCGTCCGCCGGGTGGAAGGCGTCCGCCTCGGGCCACCCGGTGCCGGTGACCGCCGCCCCGTACGCCTGCTGGTCGAGGCGGGCGTGATTGAGGACCTGGGCCACCGTCCACTCGCTGCACGGCGTCGGCACCGACCAGGCGCCCTCGGGCACACCCGCGACCACGGCGCGCAGCCGGTCGTGCGACAGCGTCAGCAGTTCGATGCCCTCGACGTTGCTCGTTGCGCTCATTCCGGTGCCTCCTGATGCGGTCCGACCCAGCTGATGCCTTCAATCTAGGACCCTTTGCGGACAGATACGGTCCGCAATCGGCACGTCAGGTACCCGTGTTATCCGCAATCGGCACGTTCGGTACCCGTGTTAAACGGGAAGGCCCCAAGGATGCGCGAGGCACGTGGTGAGTGGACGGCATCCGTCGCGAAGATCGTGGAGCGGCGCCGGGAGCCGGTGGTCGTCCAGACACTTCGTTCGACGGCCGCCGCGACGATCGCGTACGTGGTGGCCATCCATCTCAGTCCCGAGCCCGCGCCGCTGACCGCGCCCCTGACCGCGCTGCTCGTCGTCCAGGTCACCCTGTACTCGACGATCACCACCGCGATCCGGCGCGTGAACTCCGTGGTGGTGGGCGTCGTCATCGCCATCGGCTTCAGCAGCCTCGTGGGCCTGACCTGGTGGAGTCTGGGCCTGATCATCCTCGCCTCGCTGGCGGTGGGACACCTGGTCCGGGTCAGCGAGTTCGTGCCCGAGGTCGCGATCAGCGCCATGCTGGTCCTCGGCGTCACCCGAGTGGGTGACACCGCGTGGGCCCGGGTGCTGGAGACACTGATCGGGGCTGTCGTGGGCCTCACCTGCAACCTCGTGCTCGCGCCGCCTGTGTGGGTCGACATGGCCGGGGAGCAGATCGAGGACCTGGCGCGCCGGATGCGCCAGTTGATGCTGCGGGTCGGCGATCAGGCCGCCGGGCACACCCCGTACCACGTGGCGGCCGAACAATTGCATGAAGCCCGTCGGCTCGATCACGACATCTCCGGTGTCGACGCGGCCCTGCGGCAGGCCGAGGACAGTCTGAAGCTGAACCCGCGGGTGCGCGAGGGACTGCTGCACCGGGTCGTGCTGCGTACCGGCCTGGACACCCTGGAGATCTGCACGGTCGTCCTGCGGGTTCTCGCGCGCAGCCTCACCGACCTGGCCAAGGAACGGGAGCCCCGGCCCCTGTTCGAGCCGCAGGCCGGGGCGGTCCTCCAGGAGCTGCTCTCCGAGGTGGCCGACGCGATCGTCAGCTTCGCGGTGCTGGTGACCACCGATGTCGCCCAGAACGCCGCGTCCGCCGAGGAGCGGCTCAGCGCCGAACTCACCACCGCCGCCGCCACCCGCGACAAACTGGCCCAGCTGTTCCTCGAGGACGTCCGGCGCGATCCGAGCCAGTGGCAGCTGCACGGCTCCGTCCTGACCGAGACCACCCGCATCATCGACGAGCTCGACACGGAGCACCGCACCCGCAGGCTGTTCGAGGAGCTGGATCGCTGCACCCGTGAGCAGCGCGAGCGCCGGCCGCGCCTGACCCGGCTGCGGAGCCGGCTGCGTCCGCGGCGCCGCAGCCGGAAGCGTTCCGCCGCCTCCCGTCCTTCCAAGTGACGAGTCCCATGTGATGCGGCCGCCCGGTGACGCGCCGGGCGGGCCCGTCCGGGACGGCGGCCGGCAGCGCTCGACGGCTCTCCGCGTTGCGTGCCGTGCAACGCGCGGTGCCTTTCTTGCACTTCCTGGGTGTCGCACGCCAAGGTGGCTGTCCCGGCCGAGGCAACCGACACCCCGAGGTGCAGGCATGAGCAGTGGCGCACGGCCGTCGCACGGCGCGGGCGGCGGCTGGACCAGACGCCGCTTCGTCGGCGTGCTGGCGGGGGCCGCCGCGATCACGACGGTCCCGGCACCGGCCGCGCCCCGGGCGGACCCCACCGTGGCGGCGCCGCTCCCGAAGGCGCCGCCGGCCGGCCCCTCCGCTTCGGCGTCCGCGTCGGCTCCTTCGTCCCCGGCCCCCCGCTCCGGTCCGCGTCCGCTGTTCCTGGGCACCTACACCTCAGGCGACGGCGGCGGGAAGGGGATCGGTGTCGCCACGTACGACCCGGTGACCGGCGCGATCACCGGCGGGGGCGTGGTCGCGGGCGTGGACAACCCGTCGTTCCTCGCGGCGCATCCGGACGGCCGGACGCTGTACGCGGTCGACGAGCAGGCCGCCGGGGCGGTCACGGCGGTGCGCCTGCCGGGGGCCGAGGTGCTGGGCAGCCGCCCCACCGGTGGCTCGGGTCCCTGCCATCTGTCCGTGCATCCGAGCGGCCGCTGGCTGCTGAGCGCGAACTACGCCTCGGGAAGCGTCGCGGTGCATCCCGTCGACGCCTCCGGCGCGCTCGGCGAACGCACGGATCTGGTGACGCACTCGACCCCGGCGCCCGGACCTGGCCAACAGGGCCCGCACGCGCACCAGTTCGTCACCACTCCGGACGGCGGGCACCTGCTCGCCGTGGACCTGGGCACCGACACGGTCTACACCTACCGCCTCGACGACACCCGGGGCACGCTCACCGAGGTCTCCAGGGCACGGGCGAGGCCGGGCGCGGGCCCTCGCCATCTCACCTTCCATCCGGGAGGCCGGTACGCGTATCTCGCCGACGAGGTGGACAACACGGTGACGGTCTGCGGCTACGACCCGGCGACCGGCCGCCTCTCGGTGGGCGAACCGCAGCCCACGGGCACGGGAAGCGGCACGAGTTACCCGGCCGAGATCCTGGTGACGCCGAACGGCTCGTACGCGTATCTCGCCAACCGCGGCCACAACAGCCTGACGCGGTACGCGATCGAGGCGGACGGCGCCCGACTGCGGCTCCTGGACACGGTGCCGGCCGGCGGCGACTTCCCGCGCCACATCGCGTTCTCGCCGGACGGACGGCTGCTCTTCGCGGCGAACCAGCGGTCGAGCACGGTCACGGTCTTCGAGGTCGACCGGAACAGCGGTGAACTCCGGCGCACGGGCGAGCCGTTCGCCTCACCCCTCGCGGTCTGTGCGCTGCCGCTGTAGCGGGCGCGGGCAGGAGGCGGCGCTCGCCTGCGTGAGCAGGACGTGCATGCGCTCCGTGAGCTGGGAGACGTCGTCGGCGGGCGCGTGGAACGGCAGGCGCACATCGCCGTTGCCGCGCGCCCGTTCGATGCGCAGGGTGAGTCCGTGGCGGTCGACGGCGAGGGGCTGGACCCGCACCACGCCGTGCAGGCTGTCCGGTTCGACGAGACGGGTGAGCCGCTCGACGGCGTCCGGGTGGGCGTCGGCGAGATGGGTGAGGAGCTGGGCCTCGGCGAGGGCGAGCGGGTCGGGCCCGGCGGCGGCCAGTTCGTCCAGGTCGACCACCACGGTCCCGCCGGGCCGGCGCAGCACCGCGCGGGTGGGACGGAACGACAGCCGCCCGCCCTCGGGGACGAACCAGCCGGCGAGCCACAGCCGGGCCCGGATCCGGTTCCGTACCGGCACCGGCGCGACATCGGCGAACTCCAGGACGGCGGACGGTTCTCCGCGCGGCGAGCAGATGGCGGCGGCGAGCAGCGCGCTGTCCTCCGGCACCCGCAGAAGCACCCGGCCGTCCGCCGTGACCGAGTGCGAGCCGACGAACTCCTCCCGGCCGCCCTCGGCGCTCACCGCGCAGGACCAGGCCGCGGCGAGCACCGAGCGGGCGTGCTCCGCCGCGGCGGGCGCGGCCGTCCAGGTGTGACGGTCACCCATCGACTTCCTCCTTAGGTAAGGCTTGCCTAACCTATCGAAGATCGGGGCGTACGCCAACCACGCCTCACCGACCGATGGGCGCGCCGCCGGATCAACGCCCGCCGGCACGGGCGACGCGGTCACCCGGCACGGCGGGCCTCAGGGTGTGATCGCGCCGAGCAGCGCCCGCGCGCACAGATCCCGCACCTGGTCCCGGGTCAGATCCGCGCCCCGGAGCCACTCCAGGCACACGGCCGTGGTGAAGGCCAGCCACCCGCGGACGGCGACACGCAGTTCGGGCCTGTCCTCCGAGGAGCGGCCGAGCTCGGGATCCGCGGCCAGGGCCTGAAGGATCTGCTGTTCCTGCGCGGCGAGCGCCTGCTGGTAGACCCGGCGCACGGTCCGGTCACCGGCCGCGTCGGCGCGGTGGAAGGCGCGGAACCCGTGCGCGTGCTCCTCCACGTACGCCAGGAAGGTGTCCAGGCCCGCGCCCAGTTGCTCGCGCACCGGGACACCGGGCACCGCCGCGGTCATCCGCAGCATCCGCCCGCTCTCCCGCTCGACCACGGCGGCGAAGAAGTCCCGCTTGGTCGGGAAGTAGTGGTACAGCAGCCCGCGTGAGACTCCGGCGATCTCGGCGACCTGCTCGATCCAGACGTCGTCGTACGGACTCTCCGAGAAGAGGCAGGCGCCGACCGACAGCAGCTGCTCCCGGCGCTCCTCGGTACTGAGCCGGCGGCGTGCGCGCTCCCCCTGCTTCCCCGTCATGCCCGCACTTTACTTGACGCCGGTTCAACAACGGGATCAGACTGAACACCGCTATTGAACTCGAGTACAACAGAGTCAACCTGCCCGGGACACAAGGGAGATGGCGTGATGGCGGAGACGACGGAGGCGGCGCGGCCCAAGGGGTTCCGCAGCGCGGAACTGGGCTGGCCGGAGCTGCACCGCATCCCGCACCCGCCGCGCCGCGTGCCTCTGGTCGGTGATGTGCTCGGCGCCGACATCCGCTCCCCCTTGCAGGACTCCATGAAGTTCGGGCGGCAACTCGGACCGATCTTCCGGCGCCGCGCCTTCCGCAACGAGATCGTCTTCGTCTGGGGCGCGGATCTCGCCGCCGAACTGGCCGACGAGTCGCGGTTCGCCAAGCACGTGGGCCTGGGAGTCGCCAACCTCCGCCCGGTCGCCGGGGACGGACTGTTCACCGCCTACAACCACGAGCCCAACTGGCAGCTGGCGCACGACGTCCTCGCCCCCGGCTTCAGCCGCGAGGCCATGGAGGGCTACCACCCGATGATGCTGGCCGTGACCGAGCGGCTGACGGACCACTGGGACCGGGAACAGGCCGCGGGCCGCACGGTCGATGTGCCCGGCGACATGACCAAACTGACGCTGGAGACGATCGCCAGGACCGGCTTCGGCCATGACTTCGCCTCCTTCGAGCGGTCCCGGCCGCACCCGTTCGTGAACGCGATGGTGGGCACGCTGACCTACGCTCAGCGCCTCAACGTCGTCCCCGTCCCGCTGGCCCCGCTGCTGCTGCGGGGCGCCTCCCGGCGCAACGCGGCGGACATGGCCCACCTCAACCGCACGGTCGACGCCGTGGTGGCCTCGCGCCGGGCCGCCGGCGGCGGCGAGGGCGACCTGCTCGACCGCATGCTGGAGACGGCACACCCCGAAACCGGGGAGCGACTGACCCCGGAGAACATCCGCCGCCAGGTCATCACGTTCCTGATCGCCGGCCACGAGACCACCTCGGGCGCGCTGTCCTTCGCCCTGCACTACCTGTCCCGGCACCCGGAGGCCGCCGCCCGTGCGCGAGCCGAGGTCGAGCGCGTCTGGGGCGACACCGACCGGCCGGCCTACGAGCAGGTCGCCAGACTCCGCTACGTCCGCCGGGTCCTCGACGAGTCGCTGCGGCTGTGGCCGACGGCCCCGGCGTTCGCGCGAGAGGCCCGGCACGACACCGTGCTCGGCGGTGTCCATCCGATGCGGCAGGGGGCGTGGGCCCTGGTGCTGACCGCGATGCTGCACCGCGATCCGCAGGTGTGGGGCGCCGACGCGGAGGAGTTCGACCCGGACCGCTTCGACGCGAAGGCGGTACGGGCCCGGCCCGCGCACACCTTCAAGCCGTTCGGCACCGGGGCCCGCGCCTGTATCGGCCGCCAGTTCGCGCTGCACGAGGCGACGCTCGTCCTCGGACTGCTGCTGCGCCGCTACGACCTGCGGCCCGACCCCGGCTACCGGCTGCGGGTGGCCGAGCGGCTGACGCTGATGCCGGAGGGCCTGCGCCTGCACCTCGAACGGCGTCCGCCCGTGCTTCCGGGGCGGGAGGCGACCCTGGCCCGTGCGGCCGAGTGAGGCCCGACTGCCGGCCGGAGGTCTCCCGGCCCAAGGTCCCCGCAGGCCCGCTCAGCTCGGAGAGGTCCAGTGGCCGGGGCGGGCGAGCAAGTCCGGGAGCCGGGTGCCGTCGCCGCCGCGGGCCGCGTTCAGCTGCGGCTGGGTGAGGAAGAGGGCCCCGGTCAGATCGGCGTCGGTGAGGTCGGTGTCCCGGAGGTCGGCGCCGAGCAGGTCGGCACCGCGCAGATCGGCGCCGGCGAGATCGGCGGCGATGAGCAGCGCCCCGCGCAGGCTCGCGCCGCGCAGGTCGGCGCCCTTCAGACGGGCACCCATCAGATCGGCGCCGCGCCGGTCCTTCCTCCTGCCCCCGCCCGCCCCCGCCCGTACGAGCTCACTGGCCCGCAGCAGCACATCGCCGGCCTCCTGCCGGTGCGCGCCGGCGTCCAGCGCGGCCAGTTCCTCCGGGGTCCCCCGCGTGAGGCGCTCGGTCGTGGCGATCAGGCGCCGTACGTCGGGGTGCACCGGACGCGCGGCGGGGAGCGTCAGTGCCTCGTTCAGGTACCACAGCAGTTCGTGGAGGTGGCGTACGACGGGGAACGCGTCGACCATCAGCCGGGCGCGCTCCCTGGACCCCGAGCGCCAGTCCACGCCGCCGAAGGTCACCTGGGAGACGTGCTGCCCGGCGCCGAAGCAGTCGTAGACCGTGCAGCCCGTGAAGCCCGTCTGCCGCAACCGGTCGTGGATACCGCACCGGGAGTCGCTCCGCAGATTCGGGCAGGGCTCGCCCGCGCCCTTGCCGATCGCGAAGTCGGCCGAGCGGGCGAAGGGCAGGGCGACGCAGCACAGTCCGAAGCACCGGCCGCAGTCGGCTCGCAGTTCGGTTCGCGGGTCGGGGGATGTGCCTGCGTCTTCGTGCATGGTCTCCAGCCTACTCAGCGGAACACTCCCCGAGCCGGGCCGACATGACGTCCCGGACCGCAGGCGGGGTGTTCCCGGCGCTTCCCGTCCGGATGTTCCACGGCGGCGCCGGGTATCGAGTCCGCCATGGACTCCACGGCGTTCCCCGGCCTGCCCGCCCCTCCCCCGCTGGGCGCGAGCGCCCTGCCTGCCGGGACGTACGAGGGCTCCCTGGTACTGGTCACCGGTGGCGGAACGGGACTCGGCAAGGCGATCGCGGCGGAGTTCGCCCGGCTGGGCGCCGATCTTCTGATCGTCAGCCGTCGTGAGCGGCATCTCGCCCCGGCCCGGGTGGAGTTGGCGAGGCTGGGGACCCGGGTCAGGTCCGCCGTCTGCGACATCCGGGACCCCAAGCGCGTCTCCGAGGTGTTCGACGGCTGCGCGCTGCCCGACGTACTGGTCAACAACGCCGCCGCCAACTTCCCCGTCGCCACGGAGGACATGTCCCCGAACGCGTGGCAGGCGGTCGTCGACATCACGCTCACGGGAACGTTTCTGATGACCCGTGAGTTCGGGCGCCGGCATCTGGCGGCGGGAACACCGGGTTCGGTCATCGACGTCGGCGCGTCCTACGCCTGGACCGGCGGCCCCGGTTTCGCGCACAGCGCGGCCGCCAAGGCGGGCGTGGAGAGCCTCGTGCGGACCCTGGCCGTGGAGTGGGGGCCGTACGGCATCCAGGTCAACGGTCTGGTGCCGGGGCTGATGCCGCACGAGGACATGACGGACGACATCCGCGGCAACCTGGCCCGGGCCGCGGCCGAAACCGCCCCGGCGGACGGCGCGAACGCCGGGGACGGCGCCCGCACCCGAGCCGGGGAGGGCGGAGGGGGCGGCCCTGGCGGCGAGGACGACGGGCGGCGCGGCGCGCTCGACCGGCGTCAGCCGGCTCTGCGCGTCGGCGCACCTCGTGAACTCGGCTGGGCCGCCACCTTCCTGGCGTCGCCCTACGCCCGTTTCATCACCGGTCACACCCTGGTGGTGGACGGCGCCAACTGGCAGCGCAGGGATCTGGTCACCCCGCCGGTCACGCCGGTGCGGGACCAGTTGGGGCGTGGTCCCTTCACCGGCTGACCGTCACTCCCCCGGCCGCTCCCCCGCCAGATCGAGCCGGGCGAGCCGTTCGGGGTCGGCCAGGATGTACATCGCGACGATCCTGCCGTCGACGACGGTGACACCCATGACCGACTGCGGCCGGCCGTCCACGATCGAGACGACGCCCGCCTCCCCGTTGACCTGGACGAGCCGCGAACTCGCCGCGAACCGGCGGAAGGTGAGCGCCTGCCGGGCCACCGCCTCGGCGCCGCGCACCAGCTTGGACACGGTCACGCCGCCGACCAGCGCGCCCGCGTCGGCCCGCAGCACGACATCGGGATCGAGGACGGTGACGAGCGCCTCGAAGTCCCCGTCGCGCGAGGCCGCGAGGAAAGCACCGAGAGCCTCCCGCTGCCGGACGACGTCCCGTTCGGGCTCGGGGGTGGCTCCCTTGACCCGGCGGCGGGCCCGGCTGGCGAGCTGGCGGGTGGCGGCGGGGTTGCGGCCCACGACGGGCGCGATGTCGTCGAAGGGCACCGCGAACATGTCGTGCAGCACGAAGGCGAGCCGCTCGGCGGGTTCCAGGGTCTCCAGGACGACGAGGAGGGCGAGCCCGACCGAGTCGGCCAGCAGCACCTCCTGTTCGGGGTCGATCCGGTCCAGAGGGCTGACCACGGGGTCGGGAACGAAGGTGCCGGAGGGCTCCAGGGGGTCCTCGCGGCGCGCGGTGCGGGAGCGCAGCATGTCCAGGCACACCCGCCCGGTCACGGTGGTCAGCCAGCCGCCCAGGTTCTTGATCTCGTCCGCACCGGTGCGGCCGAGCTTCAGCCACGTCTCCTGGACCGCGTCGTCCGCCTCGCTCAGCGACCCCAGCATCCGGTAGGCCACGGCCCGCAGCCGGCCCCGTTGCTCCTCGAACTCGTCCGCGAGCACTTCACTGTCGTGCATCGATCCCCCAGTCTCGTCGTACGCGCCGGTGACCGATCAAAACACGTGGGTCACTTTCCCTCGAAGCGGGGCGCGCGACGGGCGCCTCCGGCCGCGTACCCCTCCTCCGCGTCGTCGGAGGTGAGAGTGAGCGCGGCGGACAGGGCGACCCGGTCGAGAGCCGCGGTCACGGGGGCCTCGGCGTACGCGTCGATGTCGTGCTTGACGCCCTGCACGGCGAGCGGCGCGTTCACCGCGATCTCGGCCGCGACGGCTCGGGCCGTCGCCTCCAGCTCGGCCTCCGCCGCGACGAGTTGGACGAGATGCAGGCGCTCGGCCGTCCCCGCGTCCAGCCGCCTGCCGGTCAGCGCGAGGTACTTCGCCCACCCCGCGCCCGCCTCGCGGGCGATCCGCAGATCCCCGCCGGCGTCGACGGCGAGCCCCAACTGGGCCTCGGGCAGGGCGAACACGGCGTCGCGGGCGGCGATCCTGATGTCCGCCATCAGCGCCAGCTCGAACCCGAAGCCGAGGCAATAGCCCTGGACGGCAGCGACGACGGGCTGCGGGAGCCGCGAGAAGGCGGCGAAGCGCTCGTGGGCCCAGCGGATGCCCTCGTAGTAGGCGCGGGCGCGCTCGGAACCCGAGCGGCCGGTGATCGCGCCGCCCGGGGCGCTCACGTCGATGCCCGCGCAGAAGGCCCGCCCCTCGGCCCGCAGCAGCACGGCCCGGATGGACGGGTCGAAGCGGATCCGGTCGGCGAACAGGCCGAGTTGGCGTGTGGACTCCCAGCTCCACGCGTTGAGCTTCGCCGGCCGGCACAGGGTGAGTACGCCGATGCCGTCCTCGATGTCGAGGCGGAGGCGTTCCTCGCCCTCCGGGATGTCCGTGCGGGTGGTGTCGATCATCCGTACCCCCTCAGGATTCTGACAGGCCGTCAGAATCCTAGAGGAGGACGGGTGTCTCAGACGTCGTCGCGCGTGAGGGCCAGCAGCCGGTCCAGCACGCGCGGGCCGCCGGCGCGCACTCCGTCGTGCTCGAACTCGTCGGTCACCCAGGTGCGCAGTCCCCGGACGGCACGGGCGGTGCGCAGCGAGTGGTCCGCGTCGACGTACATGTCGTCGTGGTAGACCGCGGCCGCGACGGGTACCTCGTTCGCGGCGAGGCGGGCCGGGTCGTACAGCGGCGCCCAGTCGGTGCGGGCGGCCAGTTCCTCGGCGGTGTCGCGCAGCGGGCGCAGCGCCGGGTCGGTCTCGAAGGTCCAGGGGTGGACGGACTCGCCGGTGAAGAGCAGCGGCGCGTCGTCCGTGAGCGTCTTGGCCGCGTCGAACTGGGGGAACTCGGCGCGCACGCGCTCGGCGGACCACGCGGTGGGGCGGCCGCCCTGGGCGTAGATGGCCTCGTGGACCAGGGCGTACAGGGGGTGGCCCGCGTACGACAGGAGGGCCTGGACCTCCTCCTGGAAGGCGTCGGAGAGGGCGGGCCCCTGCGGGGTGCGGACGAACGCGTCCTCCAGCAGGAAGTGCAGTCGGTGGCTGCCGTCGCTGCCGCCGAGCAGGATGCCGAGCGACTGGAAGGCCTCGGCGGTCAGGCGGTAGCCGCCGTTCAGCACCGGCTCGTGCTGGAGCAGGTACTCCGCGATGCGGCGGGCGCGCTCGACGTCCTGCGGGTAGCGGGCGTAGTGCGCGGCGACCTTGCGCTCGATGCGCGGGTAGGCGGCGCGGTAGACGTCGTCCGCGTGCCCGTCGAGGGAGGGCAGGCCGCCGGTGACGACGGCGGCGCTCAGCCCTTCGGGGGCGCTGGAGAGGTAGTGCACCGTGCAGAAGCCGCCGAAGCTCTGGCCCAGCACCGTCCAGGGCGCTCCGCCGGTGAGTCCGGGCCGGATGGCCTCGCAGTCCCGGACGATGGAGTCGGCACGGAAGAGCGCGAGGTGGTCGGCCTGCTCGCGGGGGCCTCCGCGCAGCGGGAGCGTCTGCCGGTTCGCGGGGGTGGAGAATCCGGTGCCGCGCTGGTCGAGGAGCAGGACACGGAAGTCGTTCAGCGCCCGGTCGAGCCAGGCCTGACGGCCGACGAAACGATTCGCCCCGAAGCCGGGGCCGCCCTGGAGGTAGACCATCCAGGGCAGGTTCTGGTGCGCCTTGTCGGCGGCGACGACCTCGCGGGCGAACAGTTCGATGGTCTCGCCCGCCGGTCGGTCGTGGTCGAGCGGCACGGTGAAGCGGTGGTCGGTGAGGACGACACCGGGCTGGCGGTAGCTGACGGTCAACAGGTCTCCCGAGACGTACGGATTCCAGGCTGCGTCCCAGTTGAGCACATGTCGCCCGCGCTCCGCGGCCCGGGGATCGGGAAGATGGACTGAACAGCGACTCAGCAGCCCGGCGACGGGGAACTGAACGGCTGGTCAGCGCGCCGCCAGGCTGGAGTGGCGTACGACCAGCTCGGGCTGGAGCACGACCCGGCGGTGCTCGTGCGGAGCGGGCGCGGTCTCCGCGTCGATCTCCTCCAGGAGCAGCTCGGCCGCGAGGGCGCCCATCGTCACGGCCGGCTGGCGCACGGAGGTGAGCGGGACGGCCGCGGCGGCCGCGAACTCGATGTCGTCGTAGCCGACGATCGCCAGGTCGTCGGGCACGCCGACACCGGCCGCGTACATGGCCTGGAGGACGCCGAGGGCGAGCAGGTCGTTGGCGCAGAAGACGGCCGTGGGCCGTTCCGCGAGGCCGAGGAGCCTGGCGCCGGCGTCACGGCCCGCGGCGACGTCGAGGCGCTCGGTGGGCAGCTCGCGCAGATTCCCGGGTTCGAGGCCCGCCTCGCGCAGGGCCTTCAGCGCGCCCGTACGGCGGTCCCTCACCTGGCTCAGCCCGGGCGGTCCGCTGACGTACGCGATCGAGCGGTGTCCGGCGTCGACGAGGTGCCGGACGGCCAGCGCGCCGCCCGCCACGTCGTCGACCGATACCGAGCACTCGGTGGTGCCCTCGGCGACCCGGTCGACCAGCACGAAGGGGATGCCGTTGCGGCGGAACGCCTCGATGTTGCGCCCGCTCGCGTCCGACGGCGTCAGCAGCACCCCGCGCACCCGCTGCTCGGCGAAGAGCGACAGATAGTCGGCCTCCTCGCTCGGGGACTGCGCGCTGTTGCAGACCATCACCCCGAGCCCGGCGTTCCGCGCGGCGCGCTCGGCACCGCGCGCGACGTCCACGAAGAAGGGGTTGCCCATGTCGAGCACGAGGAGCCCCATGATCCGGCTGCGCCCGGCCCGCAGCTGGCGGGCCGACTCGCTGCGCACATAGCCCAGCCTGTCGATGGCGGACTGGACGCGTGCCCGGGTCTCGGAGGCCACCGATTCGGGGCGGTTGATCACGTTCGAGACCGTGCCGACGGAGACTCCGGCGGCACGGGCGACGTCCTTGATACCCACCGACTGGGCCATCAGGCGGGAACCTCCAGAAGAACGAGAAGCGGCAGGCCGGCCCTCAGATTACCCGCGAACGGGCCGGATCCAGTGGTCATGCGGGCAGTCGGAGATCGATGACGTGCAGGGCGGACGGAGTGGTACCGCCGGACTTCTCCTGGTACATCACGGACAGCGTTCCGTCCTGTGGGACGCGTGTCTCGTCGATCACGACCTCACCGAAGGCGTTCAGGCCTGCGCCGTCGAACAGGAGCGTCCAGTCGGTGTACCCGGAGGACTTCGAGGCGCCCGCGATCCGCCCGAACGGCAGGATCGCGTAGGCGTTGCCGTACCGGTCCAGGACGAGCTTGGTGCGCTGGCTTGAACCGAGGGCGACCGGGATCTCGGTCTTGGTCCAGCCGCCCGAGGCGTTCTTGCGGAGGTGGAAGGCCCGGCCGTTCGCCGTCCGGTCACTCACGTAGTTCGTCGTGCACTGCCCGAAACGGCCGGGCACATAGCTGATGATCGCGTGCGGCAGGCCGGCCGAGTCGGTGGCCTGGCTCTCCTGGTTCATCAGGGAGTGGTCGGGGTCGAGGGAGTCCACGACGAGTCCCGCGTCGGTGACGGCGACCGTGCCGGAGGTTCCCGTGGTGCCGACGACCGTGCCGGCGTCGTTGCGCCAACTGCGGCCCCGGTCGGTGGAGTAGACGTAGCCGGTGTCGTGGTTGGTGATGCCGCCTGCGTTGCACATCACGGCGGCGTTCTGCTCGCGCCAGGTGAAGAAGGAGTGCAGTCGGCCGTTCACGTCGTAGTCGATGCCGTGCAGGTACATGTTGCGGGCGGTGCTCGACCCGTGCGCGCTGGTGTAGGTGCCGGTGGCCGAGGACCATTCGCCGAGCGCTGTCCAGGACGAACCGTCGTACTCCGCCAGGGCGTTGCGCCCGTTCCCCGAGACGCCGACGCGATAGCTCAGCTGGAGACGGCCCTCGGGCGTCGCGACGAACTGCGGATAGGTGAACTGCGTGGTGAGCGCGAGGCCGTCCAGTGAGGTCTGGACCGCCCCGAGGACGGCGGAGGTCCAAGCCGTCGACGCGGGGCTGTCGAGCAGCCCGGCCACCGACTTGACGTAGAAGAAGCCGTCGCTGTGCGAGTCCATGTTCAGGTGCAGCCTGCCGTCGGCCCTTGAGACGCCCATGGAGATGACGTTGTGGGAGTCGTCGCTCTTGAGCTTGTGGCCGAGCGTGATCCTGGACCAGGTGGTGGCGCCGAGGACGCGGCGGGCGACGACCGCACTGCGGTCCGCGGTGTACCAGGCCGCGTACTGGTAGCCGCGGTAGGTCAACAGGCCGTTCTTCTGGAACGAGTTGTTGTTGACCAGACCGTCGTAGGAGACGAAGTAGATCGCCTGGGAGTCGAGTCGGGTGGTGCCTGACAGGGTCACGGAGGGGCCGGGATCGGCCGCCCGTGCCGTCCCTGCGGTGACGGCGGGTCCCGCCACGGCGCCCAGCAGGGCCGTCGTCAGTACGGTGCGTCGTCTCATGTACGGGCTCCTCGGTCGGGCTGCGGGCGGGCGGGTCGGGGCTGGTACGCGGGCGGATGGCCGGGGGCTGTCCGGCCGGTGGGTCGGGGCCGGCTCGCGGGCGGGCGAACCGGGCCTGCTCCGCGGACGGGTGGGTCAGGCGAGGTGGAACACCTCGGTGAGGGGTTTCATCGCCTCGTCGGGCCCGGCGCCGTCCAGCGCGGTGAAGAACGGCGCCATCTCCTTCTGCCAGCGGGCGTTGACGTCGGTGGCCTCCATGGCGGCCTGCGCGGCCGCGAAATCCGCGGTCTCCAGATAGCCGACCAGCAGACCGTCCTCGCGCAGGAAGAGCGAGTAGTTGTGCCAGCCGGTGGCCGAGAGCGCGTCGAGCATCTCCGGCCACACGGCGGCGTGCCGCTCGCGGTACTCGTCGAGGCGGTCCGCACGGACCCTCAGCAGAAAGCACACGCGTTGCATCAATGACCCTCCGGGGCCTGGGAGTCGGGCCGGCGAGACAACGGGAACGCCGGCCCGACGGGGCGTCAGAAGTCGAACTGGTCGATGTTCTTCGCGTCGAATACGGTCGGCTTGCCGAGGCTGATCACGCCGTCCTTGCCGATGGTGAACGAGCCCATGTCACCGGCCTTGAAGGTCTCGCCCTCCTTGCCGGTGATCTGGCCGGAGGACAGCGCCACGGCGGTACGGGCGGCCAGCTCGCCGAGCTTGGCCGGGTCCCACAGCTCGAAGCCCTCGACGGTGCCGTTCTTGACGTACTTGCGCATGTCGTTGGGGGTGCCGAGGCCGGTCAGCTTGACCTTGCCCTTGTACTTGGAGCCGGACAGGTACTGGGCGGCGGCCTTGATGCCGACGGTGGTCGGGGAGATGATCCCGGCGAGCCCCGGGTGCTCCTGAAGCAGGCCCTGGGTCTGCTGGAAGGACTGCTGGGCGTCGTCGTTGCCGTAGGCGACCTTGACGAGCTTGACGTCCTTGTACTTGGGGTCCTTCAGCTCGTCCTTCATGAAGTCGATCCAGGTGTTCTGGTTCGTGGCGGTCTGCGCGGCGGACAGGATCGCGATCTCGCCCTTGTAGCCGATCTGCTTCGCGATCAGCTGCACCTCGGTGCGGCCGAGGTCCTCGGCGCTCGCCTGCGAGACGAAGGCGTTGCGGCAGTCGGCCTTGGTGTCGGAGTCGTAGGTGACGACCTTGATCTTGTTCGTCATGGCCTGCTTGAGCGCGGTGCACAGGGCGCCCGGGTCCTGCGCCGAGACCGCCATCGCGTCGACCTGCTGCTGGGTGAGCGTGTTGACGTAGCTCACCTGGCCGCTGGTGTCGGTCGCGGAGGACGGCCCGACCTCCTTGTACTTCGAGCCCAGTTCGGCGAGCGCCTTCTCGCCGCCCTTGTCCGCGGAGGTGAAGTACGGGTTGTTGACCTGCTTGGGCAGGAAGCCGACGGTGAGGCCCTTCTTGGTGGCCGCGTTCGGGTCGGCCTTGCCGCCGGCGGCGGCGTTGGGGGCGCCCGAGTCCTTGACGTCGTTCTTCGTGGTGCCGCCGCAGGCGGTGACGGCCAGGGCGAGGGAGGTGACGGCGGCGAGCGCCGCGCAGGTACGGCGGATCGATGACTTGCGCATGGGTGAGGTTCCTTTACGAGGGTGAGCGGAGCGGGGTTACGAGATCGGAGTCGAGGCGGCGGCTCTGCGGCCCGCCCTCGCCACGGAGATCTGGCGCCCGACCCGGGGGCCGAGCACGGAGACGACGAGCAGAACGCCGGTGACGACGATCTGCGACTGCGCGGAGACATTGACCAGGCTCATCACGTTCTGAAGCGAGCCGAGCAGGAACACTCCCGCTATGGCGCCGCCCAGCGTGCCCCTGCCGCCGTCGAAGTCGATACCGCCGAGCAGGACGGCGGCCACGACGGACAGTTCGAGCCCGGTGGCGTTGTCGAAGCGGGCGCTCGCGTAGTGCAGGGCCCAGAACACACCGGTCAGTGAGGCCATGAAGCCGGTCGCTACGAACAGCACCAGCTTCTGCCGCTTGACGCGGATGCCGGCGAACCGGGCGGCCTCCTCGTTGGCGCCGATCGCGAACGCCGACCTCCCGAAGGGGGTGGCGTGCAGCACGATCACGGCGATCACGAGCAGCACCAGGAAGAGCGGGAGCGCCTGGGGCACGAAGCTGTCCCCGATGCGTCCGGCCGCGAAGTCCTGGTACTGGGTGGGGAAGTCGGTGACCGCGTCGGAGCCGAGCACGATCTGCGCGATGCCCCGGTAGGCCGCGAGCGTGCCGATGGTGACGGCCAGGGACGACAGCCCGAGCCGGGTCACCAGCAGGCCGTTGACGAGCCCGCACACCACGCCGAGCACCAGGCAGAGCGGGATGATCGTCTCGATCGACATGCCCTGGTTCCACAGGGCACCCATCACCGAGCCGGACAGCCCGGCCGTGGAGGCGACGGACAGGTCGATCTCACCGGCCACCACGAGCAGCGTCATGGGCAGGGCGACCAGCGCGATCGGCAGGGTGTTGCCGATCAGGAACGACAGGTTGAGGGCGTTGCCGAAGCCGTCCACGAAGGAGAAGGAGAACAGCAGCAGGACGATGAGGAGGGCGCCGACGACCGTGTCCCAGCGGACGGCGCGCGCGAGAGCGGAGTCAGCCATGGCGGGCGTTCCTCTTCTTCAGTGCGGAGGCCACGCGCAGCGCGACGATCCGGTCGACCGCGATGGCGAGGATGAGCAGGACGCCGTTGATGGCGAGCACCCAGACGGAGCTGACGCCGAGGGCGGGCAGGACGCTGTTCACCGAGGTGAGCAGCAGCGCCCCGAGGGCGGCGCCGTAGACGCTGCCGGAGCCGCCGGTGAAGACGACGCCGCCGACCACGACCGCGCTGACGACGGTGAGTTCGTAGCCGTTGCCGGTGCCGGAGTCGACGTTGCCGAACCGGGCGAGGTACAGGGCGCCGGCGAGTCCCGCGAGTCCGCCGCAGACGGTGTAGGCGGTCAGGATGCGCTTGCGGACCGGGATGCCGGCCAGCCGCGCGGCCTCCGGGTTGGAGCCGAGCGCGTACAGCTCGCGGCCGCTGCCGAAGTGCTTGAGGTAGTTCGCGGTGACCACCAGGACGGCCACGGCGATCAGCGCGAGGTACGGGACCGCAGAGAGGCCGCCGGAGCCGAAGTCGACGAAGCCGCCGGGGAGATCGGCAGCCGTGATCTGCCGGGAGCCGACCCAGATGGAGTCGATGCCGCGGATGATGTAGAGGGTGCCGAGGGTGACGACGAGGGCGGGTACCTGGCCGAGGCTGACGAGCAGGCCGTTGACCAGTCCGCAGCCGATCCCGAGCAGCACCGCGAGGAGGATCGCGACGACGGGGTCGCCGCCGCCCTGGAGATAGGTGCCGGCCGCGAAGGCGCTGATGCCGAGGGTCGAGCCGACGGACAGGTCGACGTTGCGGGTGATGACGACGAGGGACTGGCCGGTGGCGACGAGCACGAGGATGGTCGCGTTCAGCAGCAAATCCTTGATGCCCTGCTCGGACAGGAACTCGCTGTTGCCCAACTGGGTGACGGCGATCATCACCAGGAAGACGGCCAGGATGGCGAGTTCACGCATCTTGAAGACGCGGTCCACCAGCCGGGTGCCGCTGGACCTGGGCACCTCGGTGGGCGGGGCGGGGGTGGGCGCGGTCACCGTCATGCGGCGGCCCTCCGGGGGATGATCGGGGTCATTCGGGCAGCCCTCTCGGCGGCTGTCATGCGGCGGCCCTCCCGGTGGCGGCGGCCATCACGGATTCCTCGGTGGCTTCGGAACGTGGGATCTCGGCGGTGAGCCGGCCCTCGTGCATGACGAGCACGCGGTCGGCCATGCCGAGGATCTCGGGCAGATCGGAGGAGATCATCAGGACGGCCACTCCGTCGGCGGCCAACTCGCTGAGCAGCCGATGCACTTCGGCCTTGGTACCGACGTCGATGCCACGGGTGGGCTCGTCGACGATCAGCACCTTGGGACCGGTCGCCAGCCATTTGGCGAGGACGACCTTCTGCTGGTTGCCGCCGGAGAGCGTGGCGACGGTGTCGCCGATCCGGGCGTACTTCACCTGGAGCCTGACCGCCCAGTCGAGGGAGCGGCTGCGCTCGGCGCCGCGGTCCATCAGTCCCGCCCTGACCGTCGTACGCAGCCCGGTCAGGCCGATGTTGCGCTCGATGGACATGTCCATCACCAGGCCCTGGGCGCGCCGGTCCTCGGGGACGAGGGCGAGCCCGGCGGCCATGGCGGTGGAGGGCGCGCCGTTCGTCAGCGCGCGGCCGTCGACCCGCACCTCTCCGGCGTCCCAGCGGTCCACGCCGAACACGGAGCGCGCGACCTCGGTGCGGCCGGCGCCGACGAGCCCGGCGAGCCCGACGATCTCGCCGCGCCGCACATCGAAGGAGACATCGGTGAAGACGCCTTCGCGGGTCAACCGGCGCACACTGAGGGCGACTTCGCCGGCCTCGACGTCCTGCTTGGGGTAGAGCTCGTCGAGGTCGCGGCCGACCATCCGGCGTACGAGGTCGTCCTCCGTCATGCCCTCCAGCGGCTCGCTGGAGATCAGGGCACCGTCGCGCAGGGTCGTGACCCGCCCGCAGATCTGGAAGATCTCCTCCAGCCGGTGCGAGATGAACAGCACCGCGGAGCCCTGCTCGCGCAGGGTGCGGACGACTCCGAACAGGCGGGCCACCTCGCTGCCGGTGAGGGCGGCGGTCGGCTCGTCCATGATCAGGACGCGGGCGTCGAAGGAGAGCGCCTTGGCGATCTCGACGATCTGCTGGTCGGCGATGGACAGTCCGCGCGCCGGACGCTCGTGGTCGAGCTGGACGCCGAGGCGCTCCATCAGCGCGGCGGTCGCCGCGTGGGTCGCCCCGTGGTCGATGCGGCCGAGGGCCCGCCGGGGCTGACGGCCCATGAAGATGTTCTCGGCGATGGAAAGGTCGGGGAAGAGCGTCGGCTCCTGGTAGATCACCGCGATGCCCGCGTCACGGGCGTCGGCGGGGCCGTGGAAGACCGTGGGTTCGCCGTCCAGCAGCACCTGGCCGGCGTCGGGTCGATACACGCCGGCGAGCGTCTTGATGAGGGTCGACTTGCCCGCGCCGTTCTCTCCGGCGAGCGCGTGCACCTCGCCGGGGAACAGTTCCAGGGACACGTCCCGCAGGGCGCGTACGGCTCCGAAGGACTTCGAGATGTCCTTCAGCGCCAGCACCGGGGTCGGTCCCGTGTCGGACGGGTGGGTCATGAGGGGCTCCTCGACAACGCCGGCGGGACGGCCCCACAGCGTCGTGAAAGGTTTCAATTGGGTTGCCGGGACGTTAGGCATGCCACCCAGGTCACGTCAATGGGTTCGTGTCGAAATTCTTCGACGGCCCTGTGTCACAAGAGGGTCACCGTGAACCGTCGCCGCCGGAGGGGTTGACAGCCCTTCGAGCGGCTCATAGCTTCAGCTTCTGAATCGTTTCAGACAATGCGTTCGGCAAGCCCGGTGACCAGCACGGGATGACGTCCTGGGAGAAGTCCGTCGGGCAGCGCCCGGGGACACCGTCCCCGAACGGTTCAGGGAGCCGTCGCACATGCCGTCCCATCCGAAGTCGTAGGAGTCCCGAAGTGACCGAGTTCGCCGCGGTGAAGGCCGCGCTCAAGACCCAGGCCGTCGAGACGCCGTCGTGGGCGTACGGGAACTCGGGAACCCGGTTCAAGGTGTTCGCGCAACCGGGTGTGCCCAGGACCCCCCAGGAGAAGCTGGACGACGCGGCCAAGGTGCACGAGTTCACCGGCGCGGCCCCGATCGTCGCGCTGCACATCCCCTGGGACAGGACCGACGACTACGCGGCGCTCGCCAAGCACGCGGAGGAGCGCGGCCTGAAGCTGGGCGCGATCAACTCCAACACCTTCCAGGACGACGACTACCGGCTCGGTTCCGTCTGCCACCCGGACGCCGCGGTGCGCCGCAAGGCCGTCGGCCACCTGCTCGAATGCGTCGACATCATGGACGCGACGGGTTCGAAGGACCTGAAGCTGTGGTTCGCCGACGGGACGAACTATCCCGGCCAGGACGACCTGCGCGAGCGCCAGGACCGGCTTGCCGAGGCCCTGGCACAGGTCTACGACCGGCTCGGCGACGACCAGCGGATGCTGCTGGAGTACAAGTTCTTCGAGCCCGCCTTCTACGCGACGGACGTCCCGGACTGGGGTACCGCTTACGCGCACTGCCTCAAGCTCGGACCCAAGGCGCAGGTCGTGGTCGACACCGGCCACCACGCCCCCGGCACCAACATCGAGTTCATCGTCGCCACGCTGCTGCGCGAGAACAAGCTCGGCGCCTTCGACTTCAACTCCCGCTTCTACGCCGACGACGACCTGATGGTGGGCGCCGCCGACCCCTTCCAGCTGTTCCGGATCATGTACGAGGTGATCCGCGGCGGCGGCTTCACCCCGGACGTCGCCTTCATGCTCGACCAGTGCCACAACATCGAGGCGAAGATCCCGGCGATCATCCGGTCCGTGATGAACGTCCAGGAGGCCACCGCCAAGGCCCTCCTCGTCGACGGCGCCGCGCTCGCCGCGGCGCAGCGGAGCGGGGACGTGCTGGCCGCGAACGCGGTGGTGATGGACGCCTACAACACGGACGTGCGACCGCTGCTCGCGGAGGTTCGCACCGAGCTGGGGCTCGACCCCGATCCGGTGGCCGCGTACCACCGGTCCGGATGGGCCGAGCGGATCGCCGCCGAGCGGGTCGGGGGGCAACAGGCGGGGTGGGGGGCGTAGGCCTCTTACCGGCCCGCCTGCCTCTCCATCGAGGGGCCCGGCGGGACAGGCTCCCGCAGGCGGCCGCCCCCCGCCCGCGAGACCCGACCCCGCGGAGTCGGGGCCTTGGCCTCCGTGTCGCGTATGCCCCACTCGGTGGTCCGCGGGCCGCACGTCGCGTCGTGGCCGGTCGCGCAGTTCCCCGCGCCCCTGACGAGGCACTCCTCCTCGGGTTCGTCCCAGTGCACGTACAAACTCTCTCTAAGGACCAGGAACATGGCACCCCATCCCGAAGCCGCCGCTCTGCTGGCCCGGTCTCGCCGGCTCGGCGCCGATCCCCGCAACACCAACTACGCCGGCGGCAACACCTCCGCGAAGGGCACCGGCACCGACCCCGTGACCGGCGGTGACGTGGAGCTGATGTGGGTGAAGGGGTCCGGCGGCGACCTCGGCACCCTCACCGAGGCCGGGCTCGCGGTGCTGCGGCTCGACCGGCTGCGGGCGATGACCGAGGTGTACCCGGGGGTGGAGCGCGAGGACGAGATGGTCGCCGCGTTCGACTACTGCCTGCACGGCAAGGGCGGTGCCGCGCCGTCCATCGACACGGCGATGCACGGACTCGTAGAAGCCGCGCACGTGGACCATCTGCACCCCGACTCGGGGATCGCGCTCGCCTGCGCGGCCGACGGGGAGAAGCTGACCGCCGAGTGCTTCGGCGACCGTGTGGTGTGGGTCCCGTGGCGCCGGCCGGGATTCCAGCTGGGGCTGGACATCGCGGCGGTCAAGGAGGCCAACCCTCAGGCCGTCGGCTGTGTCCTGGGCGGACACGGCATCACCGCGTGGGGCGCCACCGCCGAGGAGTGCGAGCGCAACTCGCTGTACGTCATCCGCACCGCCGAGGCGTTCCTCGCCGACCGCGGGAAGCCGGAACCGTTCGGGCCGGCCGTCGAGGGGTACGAGTCGCTCGCCCCCGGGGACCGCCGCGAGCGGGCCGCCGCGCTCGCCCCGCGCATCCGGGCCCTCGCCTCCCAGGACCGTCCGCAGGTCGGCCACTTCACCGACTCCGACGAGGTGCTGGACTTCCTCGCCCGCGCCGAGCACCCCCGGCTCGCGGAGCTCGGCACCTCGTGCCCGGACCACTTCCTGCGCACCAAGGTCAGGCCGCTCGTGCTCGACCTTCCGCCGGCCGCCCCGCTCGACGAGGCGATCGCCCGGCTCGCGGAGCTGCACGCCGAGTACCGCGTGGAATACGCGGCCTACTACGAGCGGCACGCGCTGCCCGACTCACCCGCGATGCGCGGCGCGGACCCGGCGATCGTGCTGGTCCCCGGGGTCGGCATGTTCTCCTTCGGCAAGGACAAGCAGACGGCGCGCGTGGCGGGCGAGTTCTACGTCAACGCGATCAACGTGATGCGAGGGGCCGAGGCCGTCTCGACGTACGCGCCGATCGAGGAGTCCGAGAAGTTCCGCATCGAGTACTGGGCCCTCGAGGAGGCCAAGCTCCGGCGGATGCCGAAGCCCAAGCCGCTCGCCACCCGGGTCGCCCTGGTGACGGGCGCGGGCAGCGGCATCGGCAAGGCGATCGCCGAACGGCTGGTGGCCGAGGGCGCCTGCGTCGTGGTCGCGGACCTGAACGCCGAGGGGGCCGAGCGGGTCGCCGCCGAACTCGGGGGCCCCGACAAGGCCGTCGCCGTCGGGGTGGACGTCACCTCCGAGGAGCGGATCACCGAAGCCTTCCAGGCCGCGGTGCTGGCCTTCGGCGGTGTCGACCTGGTGGTCAACAACGCGGGCATCTCCATCTCCAAGCCGCTCCTGGAGACCACCGCCAAGGACTGGGACCTCCAGCACGACATCATGGCGCGCGGCTCCTTCCTCGTCTCGCGCGAGGCGGCCCGGATCATGATCGCGCAGAAGCTGGGCGGCGACATCGTCTACATCGCGTCCAAGAACGCGGTGTTCGCCGGCCCCAACAACATCGCCTATTCCGCGACCAAGGCCGACCAGGCCCATCAAGTCCGTCTGCTGGCAGCCGAGTTGGGTGAGCACGGCATCCGGGTCAACGGCGTCAACCCCGACGGGGTGGTGCGCGGCTCCGGCATCTTCGCGAGCGGCTGGGGCGCGCAGCGGGCAGCGACGTACGGCATCGAGGAGGAGAAGCTCGGCGAGTTCTACGCCCAGCGGACCATCCTCAAGCGGGAGGTGCTCCCGGAGCATGTCGCGGCCGCCGTGTTCGCCCTGACAGGCGGGGACCTGACCCACACGACGGGCCTGCACATCCCGGTCGACGCCGGCGTGGCCGCCGCGTTCCTGCGATGACGTCGATGAGTTCCCCGAACACCTCCCCCGCGCGTACCTCGTCCGCGCGCACCGCCCCGGAGCGTACCTACGCCGCCGTCGACCTCGGGGCGTCCAGCGGGCGCGTCATGACCGGCCGCGTCGGCCCGGACACACTCGGCCTGACCGAGGCGCACCGCTTCCCGAACCGGCCGGTCCGCATCCCCGAGGGGCTGCGCTGGGACATCCTCGGGCTGTACGCGGGCGTCATCGACGGACTCCGCGCGGCCGGGCAGGTCGACTCCGTCGGCATCGACAGCTGGGCGGTGGACTACGGTCTGCTGGACGCGGACGGAGCACTGCTCGGCAACCCGGTCCACTACCGCGACGCCCGTACCGAGGGTGTCGCGGAGAAGGTGTGGGCGAGTGTGCCGGCCACCGAGCTGTACGCGGCCACGGGGCTCCAGTACGCGCCCTTCAACACCCTGTACCAGCTCGCGGCGGCCCGCTCCTCCGTCCAACTCGGCTCCGCGAAGCACCTGTTGCTGATACCGGACCTGCTGGCGTACTGGCTCACGGGCGACATGGGCACCGAGCTCACCAACGCCTCCACCACCCAGCTGATCGATCCGAGGACCCGCGACTGGTCGTACGGTCTCGCGGAACGGCTCGGGATCGACCTCGGCCTGTTCCCGCCGCTGCGCCGCCCCGGCGACCGGGCCGGAACCCTGCTGCCTCGGGTGCTGGAGGAGACCGGGATGAGCGGCCCGGTGCCGGTGACGACGGTCGGTTCGCACGACACGGCCTCGGCGGTGGCCGCCGTCCCGGCGACCGGGGAGCGGTTCGCCTACATCTGCACCGGCACCTGGTCCCTGGCAGGCCTGGAGCTGGACGCCCCCGTCCTCACCGAGGCTAGCCGGGCCGCCAACTTCACCAATGAACTGGGCCTGGACGGCACGGTCCGCTACCTGCGCAACATCATGGGCCTGTGGCTGCTCCAGGAGTGCGTACGGGAGTGGGGCGACCCCGGCCTGGGTGAACTCCTCGCGGCTGCGGCCGAGGTGGCGCCGCTGCGGTCCGTCGTGGACGCGAGCGACGCGGCGTTCCTCGCGCCGGGCCGGATGTCGGCGCGGATCGCGGACGCCTGCCGGGCCTCGGGGCAGCCGGTGCCGGAGTCCCGCGCCGAGATCACCCGCTGCATCCTCGACTCCCTGGCGCTCGCCCACCGCCGGGCGATCGAGGAGGCGCAGTCCCTGGCGGACCATCCGGTCGACGTCGTGCACATCGTCGGCGGCGGCACCCGCAACGAGCTGTTGTGCCGGCTCACCGCCGACGCCTGCGGACTGCCGGTCGTGGCGGGCCCGGCGGAGGCGGCCGCGCTCGGCAACGTCCTCGTCCAGGCGCGGGCGGACGGGCTGGTCGGCGACCGTGCCGAGATGCGCGGACTGGTCGCACGCACCCAGCCGCTCCGCCGCTACGAGCCACGCGGCGGCACGGCGGCGTGGCGCGCCGCCGAGGCGAGGCTCGGCACGCCGTGAGGCACCAGGGGTGAAACACCCGTGAAGCGGACACCGCCACGTACCCTGCACCCATCCTTGACTTCCTCCCCTCCTGAAGACGGGGATTCCTACGGCTCGCGCCGTGGGACTTCCTGCTTCATCGCCGACTGCCCGCCCGGAGTTTTCCGTTGAGGTCTCACACCCGCTCCACAGGCTGTCACCGCCAGTCCGGCGGCCAGCAGGTTCTTCGCCGCGTTCACGTCCCGGTCGTGGACCGTGCCGCAGCCGCACGTCCAGGCGCGGACGCTGAGCGGCACCGTCCCGGCGAGGGTGCCGCAGTGAGAGCACAGCTTGGAGGAGGGGAAAAAGCGGTCGACCACGATCACTTCTCGCCCGTACCAGGCGGCTTTGTACTCGAGCATGCTCCGGAACTCCGACCATGCCGCATCGCTGATGGCGCGGGCCAAGTTCCGGTTCTTGACCAGGTTGCGGACACGCAGGTCCTCGATCACGAGCGTTTGGTTCTCACGCACGAGTCGGGTGGTCAGCCGGTGCAGATGATCGCGGCGCCGGTCAGTGATCCGGGCGTGGATCTTGGCGACCTCACGCCGGGCCTTGGCCCGGTTCGCGCCGTCGCCCTTCGCCTTCTTCGCCAGGCGACGCTGGGCGAGCGCGAGCCGGGCACGGTCGCGGTGCTCGTACCTCGGGTTAGCGATCTTCTCACCGGTGGACAGGGTCAACAGGTGAGTCAGGCCCACGTCGATACCGACCGCCGCGTCCACGGCGGGGAGGGGTCCGACGGCAGGGTCCTCGACGAGCATGGAGACGAACCAGCGGCCGGCCGCGTCCTGCGACACGGTCACCGTCGACGGGACCGCGCCCTCCGGCAGAAGCCGCGACCACACGATGGCCAACGGCTCAGACATCTTGGCCAGCGTCAGCCTGCCGTCACGGAAGCGAAACCCGCTGGTGGTGTACTCCGCACTCTTGCGCGACTTCTTGCGCGACTTGAACCGCGGGTACCTCGACCGCCTGGCGAAGAAATTCGTGAAAGCCACCTGCAGATGCCGCAAGCACTGCTGGAGCGGAACACTCGAGACGTCGTTGAGAAAGGCCAGTTCCTCGGTCTTCTTCCACGCCGTCAACATCGCCGATGTGACGTTGTAGTTGATCCGCTCCTGCCGCGCCCACGCCTCGCTACGGGCAGCCAGCGCCAGGTTGTAGACCTTGCGCACGCACCCGAACGTTCGCGACAGTTCAACCGCCTGCGCGTCCGTCGGATAGAAGCGGTATTTGAACGCCCGCTTCACATGACTCGTGGCCATAGCCGCAAGCTAGCCCGAATTCAGATGACGATCAAACCAGCTGGTTGCGGCGCCGCATTCTGCCCTGGCGACACATCGCCGTTCTCCACCCTGCTCCGCAGGAGTCCGTGCCTTTCCGCCCTGAAGGGCGGAGTAGCCACTAGGAATCTGATGACCGACCCCGAGGAGCCGCGATGCGTGTCGCCCTGTTCCTGACCTGTGTCAACGACACGCTGTATCCGGACACCGGCCGCGCCGTGGTGGAACTGCTGACCAGGCTGGGTGTCGACGTCGACTTCCCGATGGGGCAGACCTGTTGCGGCCAGGCGCACTACAACACCGGCTACCGCCACGAGGCCGAACCGCTCGCCCGGCGTTTCGCCGAGGTGTTCAGGGAGTACGAGGCGATCGTGACGCCGTCCGGATCGTGCGGGGCGATGGTGCGGGAGCTGTATCCGCGGATGGGTGAACGGGCCCGCGCGGAAGGGCGCGGCGACACCCTGGCCAGGACGCTGGCGCCGGTCGTGCCGAAGACGTACGAGCTCACCGAGTTCCTGGTCGACGTCCTCGGGGTGACGGACGTCGGGGCGTACTACCCGCACACGGTGACGTACCACCCCACCTGTCACGGCCTGCGCAGCCTCGGACTCGGCGACCGCCCGCGCCGACTGCTGAGCGCCGTCAAAGGACTTGAGCTGCGGGAGCTGCCCGGCGCGGACGAGTGCTGCGGCTTCGGCGGCACCTTCGCCGTCAAGAACGCCGACGTCTCCGCGGCGATGGGCGCCGACAAGGTGCGCAACGCCGAGTCGACGGGCGCCGAGGTGCTGTGCGCCGCGGACAACTCGTGTCTGATGCACATCGGCGGCACGATGGGCCGCCTCAGGACGGGGATGCGGCCGGTGCACATCGCGGAGATCCTGGCGAGCACGGAGGCGGGCCCGACGGCCGGCACCGAAGCGGGCGAGGCAGCGCGTACGGCGGCGGGCACGCAAGGCCGTACCACGGCGGCCGGAGCAACAGGCGCGGAAGCGGGCGAGGCAGAGGAGCCGGGCGCATGAGCGGAACCTTCGTCGGTATGCCGGCCTTCCCGAAGGCCGCGCACGAGGCCGTCAACAACCCGACCCTGCGCGGAAATCTGCGCCACGCCACCCACACCATCCGCACCAAACGCGCCAAGGCGGTGGCCGAGGTCTCCGACTGGGCGGAGCTGCGCGAGGCGGGCAAGCGGATCAAGGACCACACGCTCCGTCATCTCGACCGGTATCTCGTGCAGTTGGAGGAGTCGGTGACCGCGGCCGGTGGTGTCGTGCACTGGGCCGCCGACGCCGAGGAGGCCAACCGCATCGTCACCGAGCTGGTCAGGGCGACCGGCGAGAGCGAGGTCGTCAAGGTCAAGTCGATGGCCACGCAGGAGATCGGGCTCAACGAGGCGCTGGAGGCCGCGGGCATCCACGCGTACGAGACCGATCTCGCCGAGCTCATCGTGCAGTTGGGCAAGGACAGGCCGTCGCACATCCTCGTCCCGGCGATCCACCGCAACCGCGGCGAGATCCGTGACATCTTCGTCCGCGAGATGGGCGCGTGGGGCCGCGCGGCGCCCGAGGGACTCACCGACACTCCCGCCGAGCTGGCCGAGGCGGCGCGTCTGCATCTGCGCGAGAAGTTCCTGCGGGCCAAGGTCGGCGTCTCCGGCGCCAACTTCATGGTCGCCGAGACCGGCACCCTCGTGGTCGTCGAGTCCGAGGGCAACGGCCGGATGTGCCTGACCCTCCCCGAGACGCTGATCTCGGTGGTCGGCATCGAGAAGATCGTGCCGAGCTGGCGGGACCTGGAGGTGTTCCTTCAGACCCTGCCGCGCTCCTCGACGGCCGAGCGCATGAACCCGTACACGTCGATGTGGACGGGCACCACGGACGGGGACGGACCCCGGAACTTCCATCTGGTCCTGCTGGACAACGGCCGTACGGACACCCTCGCCGACGAGGTCGGACGCCAGGCGCTGCGCTGTATCCGCTGCTCGGCTTGTCTCAACGTCTGCCCGGTGTACGAGCGGGCGGGCGGCCACGCGTACGGCTCGGTCTACCCGGGCCCGATCGGCGCGATCCTCAGTCCGCAGCTCCGGGGCACCGCGAGCGAGATCGACGCCTCCCTGCCGTTCGCCTCCTCGTTGTGCGGCGCCTGTTACGAGGTCTGTCCGGTCGCCATCGACATCCCCGAAGTCCTCGTCCATCTGCGCGAGCGGGTGGCTCAGGGCGGACCCGCGACCCGCGACGGCAACAGGGTCGTACTGAGGCCGGCCAAGGGACACGCCGCCGAGCGGGCGGCGATGCGCGCGGCGCGCTGGGCGTTCGGCCGTCCCGGCGCCCTGCGCGCCGGACAGCGGCTGGCGTCCGGGACCCGCCGCTTCCACCCAAGGACCCTGCCGGGCCCCGGCAGGGCGTGGAGCGAAACCCGGGAACTGCCCGCGGTCCCGGCGGAGTCGTTCCGCGCGTGGTGGCAGCGGACGCGGGGCGGAAAGGACATGACGAAGTGAGCAGCAGGGATCTGGTCCTCGGCCGGGTGCGCCGGGCCCTCGCGGACGTGGCCCGGGACGACGACACTCCCCAGGCGCCCGAACAGCCCGGGAGTGACTCCCGGTACGAGCGGGCCGTCGGCCGGAGCTATCTGCGCGAGCACGGCGCGCGCAGTGCCGCGGAGACGGTGGACCTCCTCGCGGAGAACCTTGCGGACTACCGGGCCGTCGTGCACCGCGCGACCGAGGAGGAACTCCCGTACCTCATCATGCGCCTGCTCGCCGAACGCGGGCCCCAGTACGTGCTCGTGCCCCCGGGGCTCCCGCCCGCTTGGATGTCGGCGGCGGATCCCACCCGGATCCACGACCGTGCCGTGAGCACGCCCGGTGAACTCGACAAGGCGGAGAGCGTGGTGACCGGCTGCGCCCTCGCCGTCGCCGAGACCGGCACGATCGTCCTCGACGGCGGCCCGGAACAGGGGCGGCGCCGGATCACCCTGATCCCGGACCACCACATCTGTGTCGTCCGGGTCCCGGACCAAGTGGTGGCCTCCGTCCCCCAGGCCCTGGAACGCCTGGACCCGGCGCGCCCGCTGACCTGGATCTCCGGCCCCTCCGCCACCAGCGACATCGAGCTGGACCGGGTGGAGGGGGTGCACGGTCCGCGCACCCTGGAGGTCGTACTGCTCACGAGCGAAGCGTGACGGGTCAGGAGTAGACGACCGGGGAGCCGCGGCGCAGCACGAACTGGGCCGCGCGGAGGTACAGCGCCGCGTAGAAGGCCGCGTCGAGGTCGTCGCCCCATGGCGCCGGGCGGGCGGCGGCCAGGTCCTTCGCCGGCCCGTCCAGGAACCACATGGTCAGATCCAGGTTGTCGGAGGCCGCCGGTATCTCGGGCGGCAGCTCGAGGATCCGCGCCAGCCGCTCCGCGATCGCGAGCACCTGCGGAGCACCGGCGACCACCGTCTCGTCCGCGTAGCCGCATTCGACGGGCAGGCAGATCTCGTCGTCCAGCGATATCGGCACGAGCGCCGACCAGCCGCACAGTGTGTCGGTCTCCTCGCGTGACAGATGTGCCCGGCACAGCTCGGTGAAGCCGTCCATCGGAGGGCTCAGCTTCTCCTCGAACGCCGTCCCGGAGCCCCGGACGAAGGGCGCCGCCTCGGGCAGGGACACGAACGGCGGCAGGCCGCGCCGCAGCAACTCCCCGTTCAGCGCGGAGGCGAGCTCGCCGAATCCGGCCTGCTCCTCGTCCTCGTACCCGCCCTCGCTCTCGTCCTCACCGAACCACTCCCTCGCACCGATGCTGACCAGATAGACACCCATGCCCGCAACGTAACGCGTGGCACTGACAGTCCGGCCGTCCCGGTCCGCCGCATCCGACCTCACGTCGGCGGGCCCGTGGCCTCTCCTGCGCGTCGCGCCGACGCCGGAACGCGCCCGGGGGTTGCCAGGACAGGTTCCGGGGGCACATTCTCGACACGTACCGACCTGCCGGGGTTCCGGGAGCCGCGCCCGCCGCGGGAGCTCCGCGCGACCTCCCTTCGTATCACCCGGATCATGGCGCCGACCAGGCGTTCCGCCCGGTCGTTCAGGTCGTGTTCAGGCTCGTCGCGGCTCCTGGCAAATCATGCTCCAGAAGCGTCCAAGCGATGGCAAAGACCTCTGTGGCGAGGCCGGTCGGCCGTGTCATGGTGCGGGTCATGAGCACCGAGCACCTCACCCGTCACTCTCCAAGCATCCCGCCTGCCGCAGTCCTGGCGAGCAAGGTCCCGGAAGTTACGTTGTACTTCTGGATGATCAAGGTGCTGACCACCGGAATGGGAGAGACGGCCTCCGACTTCCTGGCCCACTGGCTCGGCCCCATTCCCGCCGTGGGCCTCGGCGGGCTGGCACTCGTGGCCTCGCTGGCGCTCCAGTTCGCCGTACGCCGCTATGTGGCCTGGATCTACTGGACCGCGATCGTCATGGTGAGCGTGTTCGGCACGATGGCCGCGGACGTGCTCCATGTCGGCCTCGGCGTTCCGTACATGATCTCCACGCCGCTCTTCATGGTCGCGCTGGGCGCCGTGTTCGCCGTCTGGTACGCCAGCGAGCGCACGCTCTCCATCCACAGCATCCGCACTCGCCGCCGCGAGATCTTCTACTGGGCCACCGTGCTCGCCACCTTCGCGCTCGGCACCGCCGCCGGCGACCTCTCCGCCACCGCCGGCCTCGGCTACCTGGGCTCGGCCGTGCTGTACGCCGTGGCCATCGCGGTCCCGGCCGTCGCCCACCGCTGGGGTTCCCTGAACGCGGTCGCCGCCTTCTGGACCGCGTACGTCATCACGCGCCCGCTCGGGGCGTCGGTCGCCGACTGGATGGCGCTGAGCCACGCGCGCGGCGGTCTCGCCCTCGGCCTCGGCCCCGTCACCGCATCCTGGACCGTGGCCATCGTCGGCTTCGTCGCCTACCTGGCGCTGACCCGGCGCGATGTCCAGAACGACCCGGCCGTGACGGCCGAGACCGTCTGACCGGACACACCCAACTTCGCGGAACGCGCCCCTCGGTCCCACGCGGACCGGGGGGCGCGTTCCGCGGTCGGCACGCCCTTGTCAGCGCGCACTTGCCGGCGCACCCCTGTCAGCGCACCCTTCCGCGCGGCTTCAACGGCAGCGGGGGGAGTTCCGGCGCGGACAGCGGTGCGCCGTCGTACCCCTTCGCCTCGCCGAAGCGCGTGCCCTTGGCCCAGTCCTCGCGAGCCCGTTCGATCTCCCCCTGGGTGCGGCCGATGAAGTTCCACCACATATCACACAGCTCGGTCTTTTCCGCAGATCAGACGCTTTCGAGTCCACCGGAGGCCAGCGAAAGGTGCCTCCTCGCGGTATGTCAGCGAGGACGCAAATCCGTCGGCGACGACGATCGACCTCAGCCCCGTCGGCCGCCGGACGGCCAGCTTGAGCACCAGCTATCCCGTCGACCTCGCCCGCGATGCCTCCGCACGCCTGCACCGTGCCCGCACGACCCTCTCCCCGCCGATGCCACCGCATGACAGCGCTACCACCATGACGGCGGCACGGGCGCGGCGGCCCCACCGACGCGCAACCGGCTGAGTACGCGCTGTGATCCCCGGCAGCGTCCGCGCCGCCCATCCCGCCCTCCCTCTCCTCAACTCCAACCAGGGCATGGGCAAAGCGGCCGCAAAGGGGATGTCAGAGGCCCGACCGCGTCCGCACGGTGGGGTGACCTGCACGGATTCCGCGATGTGGGCGAGGCTCGCGCAAGAGAAGTCGCAAGAGAACTCGCAGGAGATGCGGCAAGAGATGGTGTCGCGAGGCCTACCCGCGGCGCGGTTCGAACGGCAGTTCCGTCGGGCCGTGGCATCCGTGTACGGCTCTGATCGACGCCCAGGACGAACGCAGCCAGGTCCGCGCGGATCTGTGGACGCTCTTCCAGCGGGTGCCGTGGCCGACCGAACCGCCGGATGCAGGGGAGATCCGCGAGAACGCCTGGCGGCAGTCATCCCGCTCCTCCTCCCCCGGGTCGGGATCCCGAGGATCCGGCGGATCTCGCCTCGCTGCGGGTGAGGCAGCGCGAACGCGCGGCGCTGATCGTCGCCCGCACGTACTGGAGCGGCCTCGCTCCGGGCGGTGTCCTCAGTCCGGGTCGCGACTCAATCTCACAAGTGCAAGACGGTCAACGCCACCAGCCGGACGCCGCCGGATTCCCGTGCCCGCCGCGCGCCATCAGGTGCAAGACCCGATCAACGGCGGCCAAGTCGCGGTCGGGGGAGTCGGCAGGTGCGCCAGCTCCATCCACGCCGACCAGAGCACCGCGCTCCTCGGATGGCACAGGCAGTAGGCCACAGATCCCTTGTTGCGCAGTCCCACCGCTGCGCCGATCTCCGCCACGGCCAGCCCCTCGACGGACAAGCGGATGATGCGCAGGATCTGTTCCTCCCGCGCTGTCAGGCCCGCGCTGCCGCTTCACCTCTGCGCTTCCAGGCCGGCGCGGGCCGACTGCGCAACTCTGCCCGCACAGCCACCCCCCGGCCGAACGAATGCCACCACCACACGTCGACAACATCAGAAACGACGACGCAACTCGCTTCCTGCTGCGCACTGCGCCGGGAGACTGCGCAAATGCACTGCACAACCAGAAGGGAGCTGCGCAACGATCTGCGCATTGCTGTATCTGGTTCTGTTCACGGCACGACGTCATCTTGCGCATCGTGGGGAACGACTTCCCCACGACAACATCGGCCTGTCGGTCGCGGACGCGTCCCATCTCCCGTGGATATCACGCCCTGTTGAGCTCGTTCAGACGTATTCCGCCGCCGCGTCCAGCAGCCAGTCCGTCAGGTAGTCGGCAAAGGACGAACGGACCAGTACCCAGAACCCGGCCTTGGGTTCGTCCCTGGCGACCAGCACGATCTGTGTGCGGGCCAGGGTGGTCTGGGCGCAGCACCCGGCCCCGAAGATACGCGGGTGCAGATCCAGGAGGCAGCCATGTGCCAGCAGGTCACGGGCGCGTGGACCAGTGATGAGGAGGGTGGTGCGCTGGGCGGAGACGTCGGTGACAGCCACGGGCTCGTCGCCGCTCGCCGCCCTGATCCGGCTCTCCAAATCCCGCTGACCGCCGGTCGGACCCACCACCAGCCATTCGTCGGGGCCCAGCCACACAGCGGTCAGCTCGCCGGCGCGTACGACGGTGTTGGGTTCGAGGGGCAGCTGGAGGCCCAGCGCGAGCCCGACGGCGTCCGCTGCCGCTCCCTTGGCGTCGAGCCGGACGTTGACCTGGGCCAGGAAGGGGAGTTCGGCCAGCCGGACCGCGCCCCCGGAGGTGCGTGTCGCGGCGGCCAGGCGGTCGGCGGCATGCGACAGGGGACTGCGGCGCGGGATGGTAAGGGCGGTGTCAGCCATCGCGGCGGGCTCCCTCGGGGTCGTAGAGGACGGGGCTTGCGACGGTCACCGGAACCAGCCGGTCGCCCACGGGGGCGTAGAGCCGCTCGCCGATGCGGTCCCGGCCGCCCTTGACCAGGGCGAGGGCGAAGGTCCGGCCGAGCGCCGCGCTGCGGTAACTGGAGGTGACGTGGCCGAGCATCGGGACGGGCGGGGCGGGCAGCACGCTGTCTGCAACCAGCTGCGTGCCTTCGGGGAGGAAGGTGCCCGGATCCTCCGGGAGCAGGCCGACCAGGTGCTTGCGGTCGGGTCGGACGGCGTCGGCGCGGGCGTAGGAGCGCTTGCCGATGAAGTCGGGCTTCTTCTTCGACACCGCCCAGCTCATGCCGAGGTCGTGCGGAGTGACGGTGCCGTCGGTGTCCTGGCCGATGATCGGGTAGCCCTTCTCCGCGCGCAGGACGTGCATGGTCTCGGTTCCGTACGGGGTGATGCCGAACGGGGCACCGGCTTCGTACAGGGCTTCCCACAGGGCGAGCGCCTCCCACGGTGACACATTGATCTCATAGGCCAGTTCGCCGGAGAAGCTGATCCGGCACACCCGGGCCTCGACGCCCGCGACGGTCGTGTCCCGCCACGCCATGAACGGGAAGCTGTCGTTGTCCACCGCCAGCGCCGGCGCGAGCGTCCCCAGCACCTCGCGGGAACGGGGGCCGACCAGGGCGACGGTGGCCCACTGTTCCGTGACGGAGGTGCAGTGGACGCGCAGCCCGGGCCATTCGGTCTGCAGCCATTCCTCCATCCAGTCCAGTACAGCGGCCGCATTGCCCGTCGTCGTGGTGACCAGGAAGCGGTCCTGGGCGAGGCGGATGACGGTGCCGTCGTCGAAGATCATGCCGTCCAGGTGGCACATGACGCCGTAGCGGATCATGCCGACCTTCAGGGTGCTCATCATGTTGGTGTAGAGGCGGTCCAGGAAGACGGCGGCGTCCGGGCCCTGTACGTCGATCTTGCCGAGGGTGGAGGCGTCCATGAAGGAGACGCCGTCGCGGGCGGCGGCGCACTCGCGCAGCACGGCGGTCTCCATGTCCTCGCCATCCCGCGGGTAGTACCAGGGCCGCTTCCACTGACCGACGTTCTCGAACAGGGCGCCGTGCACGACGTGCCAGTCATGCAGAGCGGTCGTACGGATCGGGTCGTGCAGTGCGCCGCGGTCGCGGCCCGCGAGCGTGGCGAAGGAGACCGGCGTGTAGGGCGGGCGGAACGTCGTCGTGCCGAGGGCCGAGACGTCCACGCCGAGCAGTTCGGCGACGACGCCGCTGGCCAGGACCCCGGAGGTCTTGCCCTGGTCGTTGGCGGTACCGGCCGTGGTGTAGCGCTTGGTGTGCTCGACCGAGCGCAGACCTGCGCCGGTCGCGCGGGTCAGGTCGTCGACGGTGACATCGCGCTGGAGGTCGACGAAACGGGGTGCGCCGGCGGGGCCGGGGACGAGGAAGACCTGCATGGCCGGCGAGTGCGGTTCGGCGGTCGCCTCGGGGAGGCGGGGCGCCTCGGAGGCGTAGCCCTCGGCCTCGATCGCGCGGGCACCGGCGGCCGCGCCCTGCGCGAGGGCCCGGGCCAGGTCGAGGACGCCGTTCGCGCTGCCCGCGACCTCGACGGCCTGGCGGCAGGTGCCGGGGACGAAGGAGCCGAGTGTGTCGTCGTAGCGCAGCTTTCCGCCCGACTGGCTGAACAGGTGCGCTACGGGGTTCCAGCCGCCGGAGACCAGCAGCAGGTCGGCGGCGAACTCCCGGGTCCCTGCCGACTCCCCGTACGGAGCGGCCGTCACGGCGGTGAGCCGCGGGGCGCCTTCGGTGCCGACCACGGCGTGTCCGCTCAGCACCTCGATGCCGGACTCCCGGGCACGGCGCGCCCACTCCCCCGGCTCGGGCCGGGTGTCGACGATCGCCGCGACTTCCACGCCCGCCGCAGCAAGATCCAGCGCGGCGGCGTAGGCGCTGTCGTTGGTGGTGAAGACGACGGCGTGGCGGCCGGGAAGGACGCCGTGGCGATTGACGTAGGCGCGGGCCGAGGCGGCCAGCATCACACCGGGGCGGTCGTTGTCCGCGAAGGCCAGCGAACGCTCGTGGGCGCCGGTGGCGAGCACGACGCGACGGGCGCGGATGCGCCAGACACGCTCGCGGGAGACATGCTCCGGGGCCTCGGCGCCGAGGTGACTGGTGCGGCGCTCGACGGCGAGGAGGTGGTTGTCGTCGTAGTGGCCGAAGACCGTGGTGCGACGCAGCACGCGCGCCTCGGGCACGCCATCGAGGAGCGCGCCGATCTCTTCCGCCCAGTCGAGGAGTTCGCCCGACCCCAGCAGACTGCCGCCCAGCTCCGGCTGGTCGTCGGCGAGGATGACGCGCGCTCCGCTGCGCGCGGCGGCTGCGGCGGCGGCGAGTCCGGCCGGTCCGGCGCCGACCACGAGCAGGTCGCAGTGCGCGTGGACGGCGTCGTAGCGGGCGGGGTCCGGTTCGGTGGCGAGGCGTCCCTGACCGGGCAGGCTGCTCGCCACCAGACCGTCGTACAGTTCGACGGTCGTCGCGGGCAGCATCGGTTCGGGGAAGGGTGCCTCGATCTGGATGACGGCGTTGGGCTCCTCGACACCGGCCGAGAAGATGCCGCGCGGGCGGCCGAGCTTGATGCTCGTGCCGGCCTCGATGACGCCGTTGGCGAGGAGGGCGGAGGCGAGGGTGTCGCCGCGGAAGCCCTCGTACTGCGTACCGTCGAAGGTGAAGCGGAGGCGCTCACCGCGGTGGACTCGGCCGCCGGTGGGCAGCCGGAACGGTTGGGTGGCGACGGGAGGGGTTTCTTCCCCGAGCCCGCCCCTTGCCGAAACTGGGGCTGCCGCCCCAGACCCCGCGGGGTCCGTCGACGACTGCGGGTCCGTGGGTGGGTTGTGCCCACCTGGTCCGCCCTGCAGAACGCCTGCCCACAACCCAGGCCGGATGGAACTGTCCGGCCTCGGCTCGCCCGAGCGGTACACGGAGAGAATCTCGTTCGTCGCCGTGTCGCGCACCGCGTTGAACCAGCGGCGGCATCCGGCCGCGTGGCTCCAGCGTTCGGCGAACGGGCCCTTGGGGTTGTCGCGGAAGAAGAGGTAGCGCGCCCACTCCTCGTCGGTCAGGGCGGCGGAGTCCTCGGGATAGGGCACGTGTGCCTGGCCGCCGTAGTGGAACTCGGCCTCGTCACGGGGCCCGCACCAGGGGCATGGGATGAGCAGCATGGGTTCGGCTCCCTAGTGGGCCACCGCGGCCGCGCCGTGCTCGTCGACGAGCGCGCCGGTGGTGAAACGGTCGAGCGAGAAGGGGGCGTTGAGGTGGTGAGGGGTGTCGTGGGCGATGGTGTGGGCGTAGACCCAGCCGACGCCCGGGGTGGCCTTGAATCCGCCGGTACCCCAGCCGCAGTTCAGGTAGAGGTTGTCGACCGGGGTGAGTCCGACGATGGGTGAGGCGTCGGGGCTGACGTCGACGATGCCGCCCCAGGTGCGCAGCACATGGGCGCGGGCGAAGACCGGGAAGAGTTCCAGGGCGGCGGACATCTGCTCTTCGATGATGTGGAAGGCGCCGCGCTGGGTGTAGGAGTTGTACGAGTCGATGCCCGCGCCCATCACCAGCTCGCCCTTGTGTGCCTGGCTGACGTACACATGGACCGCGTTGGACATGACGACCGTCGGGTGCACCGGTTCGAGGAGCTCGGAGACGAGCGCCTGCAACGGGTGGCTCTGCAACGGCAGTTCGATGCCGGCCATGGCGGCGAGCACCGAGGTGTGGCCGGCCGAGCAGAGCGCCACCTTCCCCGCCGCGATCGGGCCGAGCGTCGTCTGCACTCCTACGACCCGGCCGCCGACGATGTCGAGGCCCGTGACCTCGCAGTTCTGGATGATGTCGATGCCGGCCGCGTCGGCGGAGCGGGCCAGGCCCCAGGCGACATGGTCGTGTTTGGCGATGCCGGCGCGCGGCTGGTAGGTGCCGCCCATGACCGGATAGCGCACGTCGGGCGAGATGTTGACGATCGGGCAGACGTCCTTGACCTGCCGCTCGTCGAGCCATTCGGCATCCACTCCGTTGAGCCGGTTCGCCTCGACACGGCGCACGCTGTCCCGGACGTCCTGGAGGCTGTGGGCGAGGTTGAGCACACCGCGCTGGGAGAAGAGGATCGGGTAGTCGAGCTCCTCCTCCAGTCCCTCCCACAGCTTGAGCGCGTGCTCGTAGATCCCGGCGCTCTCGTCCCACAGGTAGTTGGAACGGATGATCGTGGTGTTGCGGGCCATGTTGCCGCCCGCGAGCCAGCCCTTCTCCAGCACGGCGACGTTGGTGATGCCGTGGTTCTTCGCCAGGTAGTGGGCGGTGGCGAGACCGTGGCCGCCGCCGCCGACGATCACCACGTCGTACGACCGCTTGGGCTCCGGCGTGCGCCACAGCCAGTCGGGGTGCTCGGGGAGCTCGGCGCCGGGGGTGCGGGGGCTCATCGGACTTCTCCGGCTTCTTGTGCTTCTGCTTCTGCTTCTGAAAGGTGCGGGTAGAGCGGGTGCTTGGCGGCCAGCGCCTCGCTGCGGGCGCGCAGGGCGGCGATGTCGGGCTCGGGCTGGAGGGCCAGAGCGATCACATCGGAGACCTCTTCGAAGTCGTCATCCGTGAAGCCTCGGGTGGCCAGCGCCGGGGTGCCGATACGCAGTCCCGAGGTGACCATGGGCGGGCGCGGGTCGAAGGGCACGGCGTTGCGGTTGACGGTGATGCCGGTCTCGTGGAGCAGATCTTCGGCCTGCCTGCCGTCGAGCTGGGAGTCCCGCAGGTCGACCAGGACGAGGTGGACGTCCGTGCCGCCGGTGAGGACCTTCACCCCGGCGGCCGCCGCGTCGGCCCGGGTGAGGCGTTCGGCGAGGATGCGGGAGCCGGCGAGCGTACGGGCCTGGCGCTCGGCGAACTCGGGTGACGCGGCGACCTTGAACGACACCGCCTTCGCGGCGATGACGTGCTCCAGAGGGCCGCCCTGCATGCCGGGGAACACCGCCGAGTTGATCTTCTTCGCGAGGTCGGCCTCATTGGTGAGGATGACGCCGCCGCGGGGACCCCCGAGCGTCTTGTGCGTCGTCGTGGTGGTGACGTGGGCGTGCGGTACGGGGTTGGGGTGCAGCCCGGCGGCGACGAGACCGGCGAAGTGCGCCATGTCGACCATGAGGAGGGCGCCCACCTCGTCGGCGATCCGCCGGAAGGCCGCGAAGTCCAGCTGCCGCGGGTACGCCGACCAGCCCGCGATGATCATCTTGGGGCGGTGTTCCTTGGCGAGGCGTTCCACCTCGTCCATGTCGACGAGGTTGTCCGCCTCGGCGACGTGGTAGGGCACGACGTTGAGCGTCTTGCCGCTGTAGTTGATGCGCATGCCGTGCGTGAGGTGCCCGCCGTGCGCGAGATCGAGGCCGAGGATGGTGTAGCCGGGCTGCAGCAGGGCGAAGAAGACGGCGGTGTTCGCCTGGGCGCCCGAGTGCGGCTGGACGTTGGCGAACCCGGCACCGAAGAGGGACTTGATCCGCTCGATGGCGAGGCGCTCGGTGACGTCGACGTGTTCGCAGCCGCCGTAGTAGCGGCGGCCGGGATAGCCCTCGGCATACTTGTTGGTGAGGACCGAGCCCTGGGCCTCCAGCACGGCGGAGGGCGCGAAGTTCTCGGAGGCGATCATTTCGAGGGTCGACTGCTGGCGGTGCAGCTCGGCGCGGAGTGCGGCGTGGACCTCGGGGTCCAGTTCCGCCAGGGGGGTGTTCAGCGCGTTCATACGGCGTTCGCGTTCCTCTCGGCGGCCTCGACGACATTGGCGAGCAGCATCGCCCGCGTCATGGGTCCTACGCCCCCGGGCATCGGTGCGAGCCATCCGGCGACCTGGGCGGCGTCCGGGTGCACATCGCCGACCAGCCCGTGGTCGGTGCGGGTGATGCCGACGTCCAGGACCGCCGCGCCGGGGCGCAGCATGTCCTTGGTGATCAGCCCGGGTGAGCCGGCGGCCGCGATGACGATGTCCGCCTCGCGTACGTGCCAGGCCAGGCCCTTGGTGCCGGTGTGGCACAGGGTCACGGTGGCGTTCTCGGACTTGCGGGTGAGCAGCAGCCCGATGGGCCGTCCGACCGTGATGCCCCGTCCGATCACGCACACCCGCGCTCCGGCGAGCGGCACGTCGTGACGGCGGAGCAGTTCGACGATGCCGCGCGGGGTGCACGGCATCGGGGCCTCGACGCCGAGGACGAGCCGGCCGAGGCTGACAGGGTGCAGGCCGTCGGCGTCCTTGGCCGGGTCCATGCGTTCCAGGACGGCGTTCGCGTCCAGGTGGCGCGGGAGCGGGAGCTGGACGATGTAGCCGGTGCAGGCCGGATCGGCGTTGAGCTTGTCGATCACGTCCTCGACCTGGCGCTGCGTGGCATCAGCGGGCAGTTCGCGGCGGATGGAGGCGACACCGATCTGCGCGCAGTCACGGTGCTTGCCGCCGACGTAGGCATGGCTGCCGGGGTCGTCGCCGACCAGGACCGTGCCGAGCCCGGGCGGGCGACCGTCGGTGGCCGTCAACTTGGCCACGCGTTCGGCGAGTTCGCGATGGATCGCGGCGGCGGTCGCCTTGCCGTCGAGCAGCTGTGCGGTCACTGGCAGTACTCCTTCCCTCGAAGCCGACGATGTCGTGCTAGCCACGGAGGCGGGACATGGTCGGGTCGAACAGGGGCTCCTCGGCGACGACCGCCTCGACGCGCTGGTCGAAGTAGCCGATGTGCACGGTGGTGCCGGGGGTGGCGAGTTCCGCCGGGAGCCACGCGTAGGCGATGCCCTTGCCGATCGTGTGGCCGTAGGCGGCGCTGGTGACATAGCCGACGGGGCGGTCGCCGTCGTACACCGGCTCCTTGCCCAGGACGACGGCCCCCGGGTCGTCGATGGTGAGGCAGGTGAGCTTGCGCCGCACGTCGGCCTTGCGCCGCTCCAGCGCGGCCTTGCCGATGAAGTCGTCCTTGTCGAGCTTGACGGCGAAGCCGACCCCGGCCTCGTAGGGGTCGTGTTCGTAGGTCATGTCGGTGCCGAAGGAGCGGTAGCCCTTCTCCAGGCGCAGGCTGTTGAAGGCGCCGCGGCCGGCGATGACGCCGCCGAGCGGCTCGGCCGCCTGCCACAGGGTGTCCCAGAGTTTCTGGCCCTGGTCGGCGGTGGTGTAGAGCTCCCAGCCGAGCTCACCGACGTACGACAACCGCATGGTGGTGACGGGCACCGAGCCGATGTAGGCGCGCTTGGCGCGGAAGTACTTCAGGCCGTCGTTCGAGAAGTCCGCGTCGGTGAGGGGCCCCAAGACCTTGCGGGCGAGCGGTCCCCACAGGCCGATGCAGCAGGTGCCCGGGGTGATGTCACGGACCTGGACCGTGCCGTCGGCGGGGAGGTGGCGGGTGAACCAGTCGAGGTCCAGGTTGCCGTTGGCGCCGACCTGGAAGAGGTCGCGGGCCAGGCGGGCGACGGTGATGTCGCTGCGGATGCCGCCGTCGTGGTCGAGGAGCAGGGTGTACGTCACCGAGCCGACCGACTTGGCGACCTTGCCGGTGCACAGGCGCTCCAGGAAGTCGGCGGCACCGGGGCCGCTGACCTCCAGGCGTTTGAGGGCCGTCATGTCGTACATCGCGACGGTCTCACGGGTGGCCTGTGCCTCGGCGCCGACGATGGGCGACCAGTAGCGCGCGGCCCAGTCGTTGGGCGTGGGGATGGAACGGCCCTCGACCAGGCCCGCGTTGGCCTCGTACCACTGGGGGCGCTCCCAGCCGTTCGCCTCCAGGAAGAAGGCACCCAGTTCCTGCTGGCGGGCGTAGAAGGGGCTCGTGCGGATCGGGCGCGGGTCCCCCGACGGCTGGAGGGGGTGCAGGATGTCGTAGACCTCGACGAAGTTCTGGCAGTCGCGGGCCAGGACGTACTCCGGGGCGAGCTGGTGCGACTCGAAGCGGTTGACGTCGCACTCGTGCAGGTCGAAGGACGAGCAGTAGCCGTCGACCAGCCATTCGGCCATGGCCCGGCCGACGCCCGCGGAGTGGGTGACCCAGACGGCCTCGGCGACCCAGAAGCCCTTGACGTCCGGGGATTCACCGAGGAGCGGCTGGCCGTCGGTGGTGAAGGAGAACAGGCCGTTGATGCCCTCCTCGACCTTGGCCTCCCGCGTCGCGGGGAGCAGGGACTGGGTCTCGGTCCAGGCGTCCTCGAAGTCGTCCTCGGTGAACTTCAGGACCGACGGCATCTCGTCGGCCTCGTCCACGGACAGGATCTCGTCGACGGAGACCGGCATCGGACGGTGGCCGTAGTAGCCGATGCCCAGGGTGTCGAAGCGGTCGCGGTAGTAGAGATCGGCGTCCTGGTGGCGCAGGATCGGGCGCACCGCCTCCTCGGTCTGGCCCGCCAGCGCCGGTACCGGCCCGGTCCAGGCCAGTTGGTGGCCGAGGGGGGTGAGCGGGAGGTTCATGCCGACCATGCGGGCGATCTTCGGGCCCCAGATGCCGGCGCAGCACACGACGATGTCGGCGGGGATCTCGCCCTGGTCGGTGAGGACGCCGATGACGCGGCCCTCGCTCTGCCGCACGTCGAGGACTTCGTGGCGGGCGAGGAAGCGCACACCGCGCTCGGTGGCCCGGCGGATCTGCGCCTCGACGGCGAGGACGGCCTTCGCGAGGCCGTCGGTCGGTACCAGGAGGCCGCCGAGGACCCTGTCCGGGTTCACGAGCGGGTGCTGCTCGACGCACTCTTCGGGGCTCAGCAGCCGGGCCTCGATGCCCCAGGCGGTGATCCAGCCGTGGCGGCGGTGCAGCTCCGCGACGCGCTCGGGGGTGGTCGCCACTTCGAGGCCGCCGACCTGCAGGAAGCAGGGCCGGCCGTCGACGTCGAGGGAACAGAACTTCTCGACCGTGTAGCGGGCCAACTCGGTCATGGTCTTGGAGGAGTTCGTCTGGAAGACCAGGCCCGGGGCGTGCGACGACGATCCCCCGGTGGAAGGGAGCGGGCCCTGGTCGACGACGGTCACTTCGGTCCAGCCTCGCGCGGAAATCTCGTCGGCGAGCGCCGCTCCCACGACGCCCGCTCCGATGATGACCACTCGGGGTCCCGCCATCGCCGCACCTCCGACTTGAAAGCAATCAAGTTGCTGTCTGCGCAACATGCTTCAGGTTGCGCAACTCAATGTGCCTGTCACGAGGAGTGGGTGTCAAGGGGTCCGTGACGTCGGAAAACAGCCCGAAACGCGACGAGGCCCGGCAGGCTGCCAGCGCAGCCTGCCGGGCCCGTCCGGCGGGTTTCCGGGTCGCTCGTGCGTCAACGGTCCAGCTCCGGAGGGGTGCCGGAGACGGAGCCGCGTCGCGCCCTACTTGATCCAGGCGTCGACCTTGTCGCGGTTGGCGTCGACCCACTTCTTCGCCGCGGCGTCGTCGGACATCTTGCCCTGGGCTATGTACTTGGCCACGGTGTTCTGGTCGTCGTTCGTCCAGTTGAAGTTCTTCACCAGGTTGTAGGCGGGGCTGCCCGACGTGGAGAACTTGGCGCTGACGATCTTGTCCAGGTCGTACACGGGATAGTCACAGGCGACCTTGGCCGCGACGGCGTCGCAGCCCGTCGTGTACTTCGGCAGGTTCACCTTGACCAGCGGCACCTCGGACAGGAACCACTGCGGCTCGTAGAAGTAGCCGATCACCCACTGCTTGTTCTTCTCGGCGGTCCGGAAGGCCTGGATGAGCGCGGTCTCGCTGCCCGCGTACACCACCTTGTAGTCCAGCTTCAGGTTCGTCACCAGCGCCGCGTCGTTGGTGACGTACGACGGGTCGCCGTCCAGGAGCTGGCCCTTGCCGCCCGACTCCGAGGTCTTGAAGTTGGACGCGTACTTGTTGAGGTTCTTCCAGTCGGTGATGTCCGGGTGCGCCTTGGCCAGCCACGGCGGCACGTACCAGCCGATGATGCCTTTGTTGCCGGTCTGGCCCGCCTCGACGGCGGTCTTCTGCCCGGAGATGTATTTCTTCTTCAGGTCGTCGTGGCCCCAGTTCTCCAGGACCGCGTCGACCTCGCCCGTGCCGAAGCCCTGCCAGGCGATCTGCTCCTTCAGGTCCTTCTTGTTGACCGTACAGCCGAGGTCGTGCTGCGCGACGTACGCGACGACCGCCGCGTCCGCCTCGTAGCCCACCCACGGGTTGACCGCGAGGTTGAAGGTGCCGCACTTGCCCGAGCTCTTGGAGCCGGAGGACGCGGTGTCGCCGACCTTCGCTCCGCCGCATGCGGTGAGAGTGAGACCGAGGACGGCCAGGCCGGCCGCGCCGGTTCGCCAGTGTCTTGCCATGGTGTCGTGCTCCTTAAGCGCTGGTACGGCGCGCCGCTGCCTGAGTGATCCGGTCGAACATGACTCCGAGCAGTACGATGGCGAGCCCCGCCGCCAGCCCCTTGCCGTACAGCTCTCCCTGCGAGAATCCGGCCACGACGTCGTAGCCGAGGGCGCCGGCTCCCACCAGGCCGCCCACAACAACCATCGACAGCACATAGATCAGGCCCTGGTTGGTCGCGAGAGTCAGGGCGCTGCGTGCCATCGGCAGTTGAACTTTGGTGATGATCTGCCAGGTGTTGCACCCGGCAGCGGTGGCCGCCTCGACGGTGGTCTCGGGCACGGCCCGCACTCCGTCGGCGGTGATCTTGATGGCGACCGGCGCGGCATAGACGACGGCGGCGACGATCGCGGTGAAGCGCGTCGCGCCGAACAGCGCGAGGAACGGCACCAGATAGACGAACGGCGGCATGACCTGCGCCGCGTCCAGGGTGGGCCGCAGCAGCCGGTCCACCAGCATGCTGCGCCCCATCCACACTCCGAAGGCGATGCCGAACACCATCACCAGCACGGTCGCCACGAGCGTCGACGCCAGCGTCGTCATGCTGTCCGACCACACGCCCGTGCCGACGAGGAGGACCACGCACACAGCGGTCGTGACCCCGGCCCGCCAGCCGCCGAGCACCACGCCGATCCCGATCAGCGCCGCACCCACGAGCCACCACGGGGAGTCGGTGAGCAGCGACTGGAAGGGGTTCAGCAGTCCGTTGGTGATGGCGTCGCGGAATCCGTTCGTGATGCCCGACAGGTTGTCCTGCGCCCACGTCGTCACGCTGTCCGCCGCGCTCGCGATATGGCTGCCGGTGCTGCCCTGGCCGGGGAACTGCGCCGCCCACAGGTACGTGTGCGACAGGTACACCAGCACCAGCACGACCACCCCGCCCGCCGCGAGCAGTGGCCGGCGCCATTTGAGGAAGCGGCCGCCCGAGTTGCGGGCCTGCTCCGCACGTGTGCTCGACGCGGTCGTGACCCGGTCGAGGACGATGGCCATGATCACGATGGCCAGGCCCGCGTTGAAGGCCGTACCGACGTCGAGCGACTGCAGGGCCTGGACGACGGTCTTGCCGAGGCCGGGTGCGTCGATCAGGGCCGCGATGGTCACCATGGCCAGGGCGGCCATGATGGTCTGGTTCACGCCCATCACCACGGTCCGCTTGGACATCGGCAGCAGCACCTTCAGCAGCGACTGCCACCGGGTCGAGCCCAGCGAGTCGGCCGCCTCGACGGTGGTCTCCGGTACGGAACGGATGCCGTGCGCGGTGATACGGATCGCCGGCGGGGCCGCGTAGATCACCGTGGCGATCACGGCGGAGGCCGGGCCTATGAGGAAGATCAGGGTCAGCGGGGCCAGGTAGACGAAGGTCGGCATCGTCTGCATGAAGTCCAGGAAGGGCGTGATGATCCGGTTGAACCGGTCGGACAGCCCCGCCCACACACCCAGTGGAATCGCGAACACCAGCGCCACGAGAACCGCGGAGAGGGTGAGCGCCAGGGTGTCCATGCTCTGCTGCCACAGGCCCTGCAGCCCGAAGAACGTGAAGCCGGCCATGGCCAGGAGCGCGACCCGCCAGTTGCCCACGGCCCAGGAGACGAAGCCCGTGATGCCGACGACACCGAGCCAGCCGATCTGCGGCACCGGGCGGTCGCCGCTCGACTGCGAGATCAGGTCCTGGACGAAGGTCACCAGGTTGTCGATGACCAGGCGGATCTCGTTGAAGAAGTAGAGGAAGAGCGGGTTGGAGTTGCGGTTGGCTCCGACCGAGTCGCTGAGGTCGTTGAACCAGCGGTGCAGACCGGTGAGGTCTGCCGCCGCCAGCGTCAGGGTCTGCTTTCCGCGCAGCACGGCGAAGAGCACCAGCCAGACGACCAGGATCGCGGCCACCATCATGGAGCGGCTGACCTTGCGCACGCCCGCGACCGCCGGCGCGGCCTCCGCCACCTGCTCGGTTTTCTCCGGTTTCTCTGTGGCGACGGTCATCACGTGTCGCCTTCCTGCCCGGCGACCACCGCGAGGATCTCCTCGTCACCGACGATGCCGAGCAGCTTGCCGTTCTCGACGACCTTGACCGGCTTGTCCGCCGCCAGTACGGCCCGGGTGGCTTCCCGCACCACGACGTCCGGGCCCAGCTCGGGACCGTCCAGGGCGTCGCCGTCCACCACCGGACGCATGATCCACCGCAGAGTCAGTACGTCGCCGCGCGGCACGTCCTTGACGAACTCGCGTACGTAGTCGTCGGCCGGGGCGCCCACCAACTCGTCGCCGGTACCGCACTGGACCATCTTGCCGTCACGCATGATGAGGATGCGGTCGCCCAGCTTGAGCGCCTCGGAGAGGTCGTGGGTGATGAACACCATCGTCTTGCCGACCTCGTGGTGCAGACGGATGACCTCGTTCTGCATGTCACGGCGGATCAGCGGGTCGAGCGCCGAGAACGGTTCGTCGAAGAGCAGCACGTCCGGATCACCGGCCAGCGCCCGGGCGAGACCGACGCGCTGCTGCATACCGCCGGAGAGCTGGTCGGGGTAGGAGTTCTCATAGCCGGAGAGGCCGACCAGTTCGACGACCTCCAGCGCCCGCTTGGTGCGCTCGGCCTTGCTCATGCCGCGGATCTCCAGACCGAAGGACACGTTGTCGACGACCCGGCGGTGGGGCAGCAGCCCGAAGTGCTGGAAGACCATGGAGAACTTGCGGCGCCGCAGTTCACGCAGACGCTTGTCGTCCGCGTCGCGGATGTCCTCGCCCTCGAAGACGATCTCCCCGGCGGTGGGTTCGATCAGCCGGGTCAGACATCGCACCAGGGTGGACTTGCCGGAGCCGGACAGACCCATGACGACGAAGACCTCGCCGGGCGAGACCTCGAAGTTCACGTCGCGCACGGCGGCGGTGCATCCGGTGCGGTCCATCAGCTCGCGGCGGGTGAGCCCGCACAGCTCCTCGGAGTCCGGTACCTGGTCTGCCTTCGGCCCGAACACCTTCCACAGCTTGCGCACGGATATGACCGGGGTGGGGGCCGAGTCCTGTGGCGTGCCGCGCCGCTGCGGCACCTCGGTCTGTGCTGGGGTCACGATCGACCTCTTTTCGGCGTTCAGCCGCGGAACCAGTGCTGCGGCCGGGGTTGGATGTTCTGCCAGATGTGCTTGGGCTCTCGGTACTCGTCCAGGCCGGTCGGTCCCAGCTCCCGGCCCACGCCCGAGTGCCCGAAGCCACCCCATTCCGCTTGCGGCACGTAGGGGTGGTAGTCGTTGATCCACACCGTGCCGTGGCGCAGCCGCCGGGCGACCCGCTGGGCCTTTCCTGCGTCCTGCGTCCAGACGGCGCCGGCGAGTCCGTACTCGGTGTCGTTGGCGATGCGTACGGCGTCGTCCTCGCCGTGGAAGCGCTCCACGGTGAGCACGGGGCCGAAGGACTCCTCGTGCACGACACGCATGTCCTGCCGGCACTCGTCGAGCACGGTGGGCGGATAGTAGTGGCCGTTCGCCAGTGCGGGGTCGCCGGGGCGTTCGCCGCCGCAGCGCAGTACGGCGCCTTCGGCGAGCCCCGCCGCGACATACGCCTCGACCTTCTCCCGGTGATGCGCGGAGATCAGGGCCCCGGTCTCGGCCTCGGGGTCGAACGGTCCGCCGAGGCGGATCTGCCGGGCGCGGCGGACGACCTCGTCGACGAAGGCGTCGTGGAGGGAGTCCTCGACGATCAGACGGGCGCCTGCCGAACAGACCTGGCCCGAGTGCAGAAAGACGGCCGTGAGGGCGAAGTCCACGGCCGTCTCGAAATCGGCGTCGGCGAAGATGACGTTGGGGTTCTTGCCGCCGAGCTCCAGCGCCACCTTTTTCACCGTCGAGGCGGCGGTGGCCATGATGCGCTTGCCGGTCTCCAGGCCTCCCGTGAAGGAGACCATGTCGACGGCCGGTTCCTCGGAGAGCGGTGCGCCCACCTCGGGGCCCGTGCCCAGGACGAGATTGGCGGCGCCGGCCGGGAGCCCGGCCTCCTCAAGGGCCCGCATCAGCAGGATCGAGGTGGAGGGGGTGAGCTCGCTGGGCTTGAGGACGATCGTGTTGCCCGCGAGCAGGGCGGGCGCGACCTTCCACGACGCCTGGAGCAGCGGGTAGTTCCAGGGGGTGATGAGCCCGCACACGCCGACCGGTTCGTGGACGACGCGGCTGACGGCGTCGTCGCGGCCGGTGTCGATCACCCGGCCGGCATCGGTGCCCCCGATCCCGCCGTAGTAGCGGAAGCAGGAGACGACGTCGGCGATGTCGTACTCGCTCTCCACCAGCCGTTTGCCGGTGTCCAGCGATTCGGCGCGGGCGAATTCCTTGGCGTCGCGTTCGATGAGGTCGGCGGTGCGCAGCAGCAGCGCACCGCGCTCCCGCTCGGGGGTGTGCGGCCAGGGTCCTTCGTCGAAGGCCCGGCGGGCCGCGGCGATCGCGGCCTCAGTGTCGGGACGCGTCCCCTCGGACACGGTCGCCGCGAGCGTGCCGTCAGCGGGACAGCGGATTTCCCGGTGCCCTCCGGCCACCGCATCGCGCCATTCTCCATCCACATACAGGTCTGCCACGTGTGGAGCCCTTCGAGCGAATTCCGTTGCGCATCGTGCACCGTATTGCTTGTGGTGGAACACCCTGGCGAATGTGCGGACATACGTCAAGGGGTTGGCAGATGACGATTTCGCCATGCGGGCAGTTGCGCGGCCACTCTTGACCACAAGCCGCGCCAAGCCCAACCATGTTGCGTATCGCTCACCATGTTGTGCATTACGCACCGACGGAGGCTGTACATGTCCCCTCGACCGCATCCTGGCCGTGAGTACGTCCTCACTCTCTCGTGTCCGGACAGCGCCGGACTGGTCCACGCCGTGAGCGGCTTTCTCGTCAGGAACTCCGGCAACATCCTGGAGAGCCAGCAGTTCGATGATCGACTCCAGGGCCGTTTCTTCATGAGGGTCCACTTCGACGTTTCCGATCCAAACGCCGATTTGAAAAATCTGCGTTACCGATTCGGTCCGGTCGCCGAGGCCTACCGGATTTCCTGGACCCTCTGGGACGCCTCGACACCGACCCGGACGCTCATCATGGTGTCCAAGTTCGGACACTGCCTCAACGATCTGCTCTTCCGGCAGCGCACCGGAGCTCTCAACATCGAGATCCCCGCGATCGTCTCCAATCACCGGGACTTCGAGGGACTGGCGGAGACCTACGGCGTCCCCTTCCACCACATCCCGGTGACCAAGGACACCAAGGCCGACGCCGAGGCGCGCCTGCTGGAGCTCGTGCGCGAGCTGGACATCGACCTGGTGGTGCTGGCCCGCTACATGCAGGTCCTCTCCGACGACCTGTGCAAACAGTTGGAGGGCCGCGCCATCAACATCCACCACTCCTTCCTCCCCAGCTTCAAGGGCGCGCGCCCCTACCAGCAGGCGTACGCGCGCGGGGTGAAGCTTGTCGGCGCGACGGCGCACTATGTGACACCGGACCTGGACGAGGGACAGATCATCGATCAGGACGTGGTCCGGGTGGACCACTCCCTCGATCCGGACGAGCTGGTCACGGTCGGGCGGGATGTGGAGGCGCAGGTACTCGCACACGCGGTGAAGTGGCACAGCGAAAGCCGCGTCATGGTGGACGGCAACCGCACGGTTGTCTTCCGCTGAGCCGAGCACGAGCGATGGGCGGGGCCGGAATCCGGCCCCGCCCATCGCTGTATACGGCCTCTGACGCCGGCTCTTGGGGCGCAGGCCGACACAAACAGCCCGTCCGGCGTTTGAGGACGAGGCGTTGAGGCGACAGGGAGGTCTGGGGCGCAGCCCCAGCGAGGCCCGCTGCGCCCCGGGCGCCAGTGAGGCTCCCCCAGGGCGCCCCTAGGGCCTGTGTGGAGTTGTGATCTCGTGGGCCCCCGGCCCGGGTGGGTCGGGGGCCTTGGAGTAAAACGGTGGGGCGTCTCGACCTCAACTTTCGGATGCCGAGTGGGAGTTCATTTCCCCGTTCCTGCCGGTCGGTGAGTACGGGCCGTACCCGGAGAACCTGCGGGCGCACTTCGAGGGCGTCGTGTGGCGGTTGAGGAACGGTGCGAAATGGCGGGAGTTGCCCGAACGGTTCGGGCACTGGTCTACCGTTTACGGCCGGTTTCGGCAGTGGCGGGATGCTGGGGTGTTCACCGCGGTGTTCCAGGGTGCGATCGCCGAGGCGGCGAAGCGGGGCCTGGTGGACTTGTCGCTGGTCAGCGTGGACTCGACCACGGTCCGGGCCCATCATGATGCTGCCGGGATGATCGTGGAGCCCGAGATCCTGGACGCGTTGGAGAAGGCCGCCGCGGAAAAAGGGGCGCCAGCCAGGACCAAGACGGGCAACTGGACCCGGAGCGGGAAGAACGACGACGCGCGAGGCGTCGCCGCAGGGCCCGACTCGCCGCTGCTGACCTGGGACGGTCCCGCGGCGGACTGACCACCAAGACGCACCTGTCCTGTGTGCCGCAATGCCTGCCCCTCTCACTCAAGATCACTGCGGGGCAAGCCGGAGACAGTCCGCAGTTCATCCCCGTCCTGAACAAGATCCGCGTCCCCGGTCCGGTCGGCCGGCCCCGCACCCGGCCCGACGCAGTCGCGGGCGATAAGGCGTACTCGTCCCGCCAGAACCGTTCCCACCTGCGCAAACGTGGGATCAAAGCGGTCATCCCCGAGAAGAAGGATCAGGCCGCCCACCGCAAGAACCGCGGCTCACGCGGCGGACGGCCCGTCACCTGGGACAAGCAGCTGTACAAGCTCCGCAACAGCGTCGAACGCACCATCAACAAGATCAAGGACTGGCGCGGTCTCGCTGTCCGCTACGACAAAAAGGCCTGAAAGCTACCAGGCCGGACTCGAATTATGCGCCGGCCTCCTCTGGATCCGACACCTCGGATCACAGCCTTGATCACAACTCCACACAGACCCTAGCTACTTGCCCCTGAAGAAGTCAGGGCTTGCGCTGGGGTGACTTGCGCGGAGTGCTGGTGCGGGTCGCCTGCGGCCGTCACAGTGGGAGTGGGTCTGGCGGCCGGGGGTGGTGTCGATGTTGCGTGTGTCCGGGCCACGGGACACGTGGTGGGAGGTCCTGCCGGAGCAAGCGCGGCAGCTGCCTGCCGAGCTGGCCGAGATCGACGCGTACTTGGACGACGAGCGGTTCATCGCCCCGTGGCGGGCGGTGTTTGCCGAACGCCTGGGGCGGCCGTCGGTCCCGGTCGAGACGCTGCTGCGGCTGCTGTATCTCAAGCACCGCTACCAGCTCGGCTACGAGTCGCTGTGCCGTGAGGTGGCGGACTCGCTGAGCTGGCGGCGGTTCTGCCGGATCCCGCTGATCTCCCCGGTGCCGCACCCGACCACGCTGGTCAAGCTCGTGCGCCGCAGCGGCCCCCAGATGATCGAGCAGCTCAACGCCGCGCTGCTGGGCAAGCTGGTGGAGGACAAGCTGCTGCGGTGCCGCAAACTGCGTATCGACACCACAGTGATCGAAGCGGATATCGACCACCCCACGGACGCCGACCTGCTGGAACACGGCGTCCGCAAGCTGGGCCGGCTGGTGCACCGGATCAAGGCCGCCGGGGCCGCCGGGCGCGCTCCCTTCCGGGATCGCAGCCGGTCGGCAGGCCGCCGCCTGAAGCAGATCTCCCGCACTCTGCGGCGGCGCACCGGTCAGGCGCTGGGCGAGATCGACCGGCTCACCGGCGAGGTCGCCGCCATCGCCCGTGCGACGCTGCGGGACGTGGCCGCCGTGGAGCGCAACGCACGGCGTGCACTGCGCGGGCGGCCTTCGGGACGACTGGCGCATCTGGTCGGTGAGCTGGCCGGGACGGTGGCGGGCACCCGACGCCTGCTGGAACAGACCGCGTTACGGCTGACGGGGATCCGCACGATCCCCGACCGGCTGGTGTCGCTGGCCGACCCGGACGCCCGGCCGATCCGCAAGGGCAAGCCCCAGCATCCCACCCAGTTCGGCTACACCGCGCTGGTGGCCGAGGACGAACACGGATTCGTCGCCGACCACCAAGTCCACCGCGGGAACCCGGCCGATGCCCCGCAACTGGTGCCTGCGGTCGAGCGGGTGACCACGCTGACCGGCTGGGTGCCGGCAACCGTGGTCGCCGACCGCGGCTTCGGCACCGCGGCCAACGACCGGGCACTCGCCGAGCTCGGAGTTGGGCGGATCGGTCTCCAACGCAACGGCACCCCGGGCAAGGCCCGCCGGGAGTACGAACGCAGCCGCCCGTTCCGACGGATGCGCAACTGGAGAGTCGGCATCGAGGCCCGTATCAGCCACCTCAAGCGCAGCTTCGGATTCCGCCGCACCCGCCTCCGCCGCCTGGCCGACGCCCAGACCTGGGCCGGACTCGGGATCTTCGCCTACAACCTCCACCGGATGACCGTCCTTAGCCGGTAGCGGAGGCCACCGGCAGATTGACGAGATGCCGCCGCTTCTCCACATCAGCCCTGCTACCAGGCCGAACGCTTTTTCAGGGGCAAGTAGCTACCCTCCCAACCGGTCAAGCACAGCGCAGCGCCACCGCTCGGTCTCGGCGATCTGGTTGAAGGTGAAGAGGTGCAGGCCGGCGACCCCCGCCGAGGGAGAAGAGAGCGCGCCCGCGGAACGGGCGAGCAGCCGCTCGGGCGAGTAACCGCCGGGTGTCGCGAAGCGCAGGAACCACGAGGCGTGCTTGGTCAGAAAGCGCGTCGACTCCCCCACCCCGATCTTCGCCGCCATGGACAGCAGCTTCGCCCGCTGCACCGGCCCCGCGACGCCCACGTGGACGGGCAGGGTGATATCGCGGCGGCGTATCCGGCCGACCCAGTCACCCAGCACGCGCGGGTCGAAGCAGAGGTTGCTCACGATGTACGTGGCGTACGCGCGCTTGTCCCACATCGCCTGGATGGTGAGGTCGTCGTGGATGAGCGGGTGGCTCTCGGGGTAACCGGTGATGCCGACATGAGCGAAGGGGCTGCCCAGCTCGCTCAGCCTGCGCAGCGCCGGTAGTGCCCCGTCGTAGGCCCCCGCCGGCGGATCGGCGTCGCCGGCCGGGACGAAGACGTCGTCGATGCCCGCCTCCCGGAGCCGGTCGACGACATCCTTCAGATGCGCGTCGTCCCGCAGCAGCCGCGCGGGCACGTGCGGGACGACGCGACAGCCGTGCGCCGTGAGCCGGGTGGCGAGGTCGAGCGTCGGTTCCAGGCCCTTGACCGGCGACGCCGTCACGGTGACGACGACGTCGCGCGGGACATGGGCGAGGACCTTGTCCTCGGTCGCCTTCGCGGGCAGCACCTCGTAGCGGACGCTATGCAGCAGCGCCCGGAAGTGTTCGACGTCCAAGGTCTAACCGGCCTGCTTCTGGGCGTCGCGGTACCGGTAGTACGCGGCCTTGGAAGGGGCCAATGGGTCCTTGTCCAGGATGAGGTCGGCCGCCTTCTCCGCGATCATCATCACCGGCGCGTAGATGTTGCCGTTGGTGACATAGGGCATCACCGACGCGTCGACGACGCGCAGTCCCTCCACACCGTGCACGCGCATGCTGGTGGGGTCGACGACGGACATCTCGTCGGTGCCCATCTTGCAGGTGCACGAGGGGTGCAGGGCGGTCTCACCCTCCGTCGCGACCCAGGCGAGGATCTCCTCGTCGCTCTCCACTGACGGGCCGGGGGAGATCTCCCCGTCGTTGTACGGGGCCAGCGCGGGCTGGTTGAGGAGCTTGCGGGCAACGCGGATCGACTCGACCCACTCGCGGCGGTCCTGTTCCGTGGACAGGTAGTTGAAGCGCAGCGCCGGGTGCTCGTTCGGGTCCTTGCTCTTGATCTTCACCGAGCCGATGGCGTCGGAGTACATGGGACCGACGTGCACCTGGTAGCCGTGCCCGCCGGCGGGCGAGGAGCCGTCGTAGCGGACCGCGATCGGCAGGAAGTGGAACATCAGGTTGGGGTAGTCCACGTCCTCGTTGCTGCGGGCAAAGCCGCCGGCCTCGAAGTGGTTGGTCGAGGCGGGGCCCTTGCGGAAGAGCCATTGCAGGCCGATGAAGGGGGCGCGCCACTTCGCCATGTACGGCTGCATGGAGACGGGCTGCTTGCAGGCGTACTGGATGTACACCTCCAGGTGGTCCTGCATGTTCTCGCCGACGCCCGGGAGGTCGTGGACGACGTCGATGCCGATCGCGCTCAGTTCCTCGGCGTTGCCGACGCCGGAGAGCTGCAGCAGCTGAGGGGAGTTGATCGCGCCGCCGCAGAGGATGACCTCGCGGGCTCGCACCTGCTGGACCTTTCCGCGCCGCCGGTACTCGACACCGACAGCACGCTTGCCCTCGAAGAGGACGCGGGTGACCAGGGCGCGGGTGGTGACGGTGAGGTTGGGCCGCTTCTTCGCGAGCTTGAGGTACGCCTTCGAGGCCGACAGACGGCGTCCCCTGTGGACGTTGCGGTCGAAGGGGGCGAAACCCTCCTGCTGATAGCCGTTGACATCGTCGGTGCGGGGGTAACCCGCCTCCTGGACGGCCTTGAGGAAGGCGGTGAACAGCGGGTTGGAGGCGGGGCCGCGTTCGAGGACGAGGGGGCCGTCGTGGCCGCGGAACTCGTCGTCGGGGTCGGCCGCGAGACAGTTCTCCATCCGCTTGAAGTACGGCAGACAGTGCGCGTAGTCCCAGGACTCCATGCCGGCATCGGCGGCCCAGCGCTCGTAGTCCATGGGGTTGCCACGCTGAAAGATCATGCCGTTGATGCTGCTGGAACCGCCCAGCACCTTGCCGCGCGCGTGGTAGATGCGCCGGTCGCCCATGTGAGGCTCGGGTTCGGACTCGTACTTCCAGTCGTAGAACCGGCTGCCGATCGGATAGGTCAGCGCCGCGGGCATGTGGATGAAGACATCCCACGGGTAGTCGGGCCGGCCGGCCTCCAGGACAAGCACCTGGTTGCCCGGGTCGGCGGAGAGTCGGTTCGCCAGTGCGCTGCCGGCGGATCCACCGCCGACGATGACGAAGTCGTATTGCAGGGGAGCCATGGTGCCTCGTCTCGCTCGCGCCGTAGATACGCGTGGCATGCTAGTACGGGTATCGCTATACGCACTAGGTTGCGAGCAACGCAACTTGCATGGTCTGCGTTTCAATGCTGTTGCTTGCCATGCTGTTGTTTACTGCGCGTATAGTTTCGCTATGAGCAACTACAGTCCAGATACCGAAACGACAGGTTCGCAGTCCGGCGGGGTACAGTCCGTCGACCGCGCCATCAGCGTGCTGGAAATCCTGGCCCAGCGCGGCGAGGCCGGCGTCAGCGAGGTGGCCGCCGAGATCGATGTTCACAAGTCGACCGCGTTCCGACTGCTCGGCGCCCTGGAGGCGCGCGGTCTGGTGGAGCAGGCGGGCGAGCGCGGCAAATACCGCCTCGGCTTCGGCATCGTACGCCTGGCCGGCGGGGTCACGGGACGCATCGACATCACCCAGCAGGGCCGCCCGGTCTGCGAGCGCCTCGCCGAGGAGATCGGCGAGACCGTCAACATCGCCGTGATGCAGGAGCACTACGCGATCAACCTGTACCAGGTGCGCGGCCCGGGGGCCGTCACCGCGCACAACTGGATCGGCCAGCTGACCCCGTTGCACGCCACGTCCAGCGGCAAGATCCTGCTGGCCCACATGCCCGCCAAGCAGCGCGCCGCGCTACTGTCCGAGGCCGGCCTGAAGAAGGTGACCCCGCACACCCTGACCTCGAAGACGAAGCTCGAGAAGAATCTCGCCGAGGCTCGGGAGCGTGGCTACGCCTGGACCCTGGAGGAGCTGGAGATCGGGCTCCACGCCATGGCCGCACCGGTCCGTGACCGGGACGGAGAGGTCATCGCGGCACTCAGCGCCTCCGGCCCCGCATACCGGTTCACCGAGGAGCGCATGCACGAGCTCGCTCCGGTGCTGGTCAAGGGCGCGGAGGAGATCAGCCATCGGATGGGCTACCTGGGCTGAACGCCCGGGCGCCGCCACCGACGGCACCTTCAGCCGCCGCCGTAGACCCGCCGAGAACCGCTGCTACTGCGACTGCCCTGCCCCGAGACGCTCCTGGACCCAGTCGTGGAACTCGCCGATGTGGTGCTCGCTGGGCACCAGTACGCCGCCCTTGGCGTACAGCCGGGAGCTCATCGCGGGCTGACAGCGCTCGCACGCGTCGAAGTCCTGCCGGTTGACGCGGTCGAAGAGCTCCACCGACCGGCTGACATCCTTGCTGCTTTCGACGACGTGCTTGAGGTAGAGCCAGTCGCACTCGACGATCGTGCGGTCCGCGGCGACCGGGTACATCCGGTGGAAGATCACATGGTCGGGGACGAGGTTGATGAACACCTGCGGCCTGACGGTGATCGCGTAGTAGCGGCGGTCCTGCGCCTCGGAGACCCCCGGAATGCGGTCCAGTCCCTCGGAGCCGTCAATGGTGAAGCCCTTGACCTGGGCGCCGAACTCCGCGCCGTGACCCACGTAGTACTGAGCGGCGTACCCGTCGGCGAACTCCGGGAGTACCTCGGTGAGTTCGGGGTGGATCGTGGCGCAGTGGTAGCACTCCATGAAGTTCTCGACGATCAGCTTCCAGTTCGCCTTGACGTCATAGACGATCCGCTTGCCGACCTCGAGGTTCTCCATGTCGTAGTGCTCGATCGACTCGGTGTCGCCGAGGCGTGCGACGACGTCCTGCACGACGTCCTCGAAGGGAGGCGGGTTCTCCGCGAGGCACACCCACACATAGCCGAGCCATTCATGGGTCGCCGCGCTCGCCAGGCCGTACTCCGTGCGGCTGACGTCGGGCATCTTGGTGAGGTTGGGCGCGGCGACGAGTTTGCCCGTCAGGTCGTACGTCCAGGCGTGGTAGGGGCACTGGAAGGCGCGCTTGACCTCGCCGGCCTCCTCGGTGCAGAGCTTGGCTCCACGGTGGCGGCAGACGTTGAAGAAGGCGCGTATGGAGTTGTCCCGTGCGCGCGTGAGCAGGATGCTCTCGCGGCCCACCTCGACGGTCCGGAAGGCGCCGGGTTTGGCCAGATCCGAGGAGCGTAGGGCGCAGATCCACATCGTTTCGAAGATGCGCTCCTGCTCCTGGGCGAAGGTCCCCGGATCCGTGTAGGAGGAGCCGGGCAGGGTGGCGATCAGGCTGTCCGGCAGGCTGGTCGAGGTCACAGTGCACTCCTCGGAGAACGTCGTGGATCGGTCATTCACGCGCCGGGAAGAGCGACTCCGGACGGCGTTTTGTATGGAGCAACGCTGCGTGCTATACGCAACAGGAGCATGAAATGCCGCATCGATGATGTCAAGATGTCGCGGCGGTGAGCTGCTTGCGCCAACGCATGAAAAGCCGCGGCTGGTTCATCGCGAGCACGGCGACCGGATGCCCGGCACGACGGTAGACGGCCAGAAAGCTGCGGTCGCCCGGGACGCCTTCCTCGACCGTCACACTGTCGGCACCGGCTGAATGACCGGCGAACTGGATCTTCACGCCGTACTGGTCCGACCAGAAGTACGGCGGCCGGGGCACACCCGGCTCCGCCGCACCCCACGACAACAGCGTGGCCACGGCCACGTCGGGCCGCTCGCGCGCACCGGTCCAGTGCTCGACACGGCGGTGGATCCCCGCGTGGGGGTCGTACCAGGAGGCGCAGTCACCGACGGCGACCACACCGGCGAGGCTGGTGCGGCCGTCCGCGCCGCACTTGACGCCGTTGTCGAGCGCGACGCCGGATCCTTCCAGCCACTCGACGCACGGACGCGCGCCGACACCGACGACGACGGTGTCGGCGGGGATACTGCGGCCGTCCTCGAGCAGGACGGCGTCGACCCGGCTCTCCCCTCTCAGCCCCTTGACCCCCACGCCGCACAACAGCCGTACGCCGTGGTCCGCATGGAGGGCGGAGACGATGCCGCCCATGGTCTCGCCGAGCGGTCCGGCGAGCGGCGTCGGCGCCGCCTCGACCACCGTCACGTCGAGTCCGAGAGCGGAGGCGGTGGAGGCGACCTCGGCACCGATGAACCCGCCGCCGATCACGACCAGCCGCCCGCCCAGGGCCAGTTCGTCCCGCAGGGCGCGGGCGTCGTCCAGGGTGCGCAATGTGTGCACCCCGGCCAGGCCGTCGGTGCCGGGCAGCGTCCGCGCGGCCGCGCCGGTCGCGATGACGAAGCCGTCGGCCCGGACCTCGCGGCCGTCGGCGAGCCGCACGGCGCGATCCGCGCTGTCGAGTCCGGCGGCGCGGGCGCCGAGCAGCCACTCGGCCTGCAGGTCCTCGTCGTCCGACTCCAGCGCGAGATCGGCTTCGCCGATGTCACCGGCCAGGAACTCCTTGGACAGCGGCGGCCTGTCGTACGGGCGGTGCGGTTCGTCGCCGATGACGACCAGCCGCCCGTCGTACCCCCGTCTCCGCAACGAGCGCGCCGCCGACAGACCGGCCAGCGAGGCACCCACCACGGCCACTGTCCTCACGCGGGACCTCCGGCGAGCCGGGACGCAACACAGGGCGGCAGGTTGGGTGCCTCCGTGGACGGCCGGACGTAGATCGTGCCGTCCTCGATGAGGACCTCATGGGTGCGGACCGGACGCTTGGCCGGCGGGGCGTCGACGGCTCCGGTCCGGAGGTCGAACTTCGAAGCATGCAGCGGGCATTCCACCTCGCAGCCCTCCAGCCAGCCGTCGGCGAGCGACGCGTCCTGGTGGGTGCAGGTGTCATCGATGGCGAAGACCTCGCCGTCATCGGTGTGGAACACCGAAACCGGCGGATCGATGTCTAGCCGGTAGGCCTCGCCTCGCGGCAGATCCACGAGAAGGCACGCGGGAATCATCATGACACCTCGGTGCGTATAGCGAAACGGATTGCGGTAAGCGCAACGTCAGTTTGAGGGCGGCCCCAAACCCTTGTCAAGGCATCCAGAGGACAGGCCGACCCCTTGTTCAATGTTGCTTTTTACGCAACGCTTTGCGCCATAGGCAACCCACCGCAGAAGGAACCGGCGGGCGCTCAGCGTCTTCGACCTGTTCAAGGTGGGCATCGGACCGTCGAGTTCCCACACCGTCGGGCCCATGAAGGCCGCCAGCCTCTTCGCCACCGAGCTACACGAAGACGACCTGCTCCCCCACACCGCCTCGGTCCGGGCAGAACTCTTCGGATCGCTCGGCGCCACCGGTCACGGCCACGGCAGCGGCACGGCCGTACTCCTCGGCCTCGAAGGCGAGGATCCGGAAACCGTCGACACCGACACCGTGGACAAAAGGGTGCACCGGATCCACGAGGCCGGCCGGTTGCGGCTGCTGGGCCGCCGGGAGGTGGAGTTCCGCGAGCGCGAGCACCTGGTACTGCACCGTCGCCGCACGCTGCCGTTCCACCCCAACGGCATGGTGTTCACGGCCCGGGACCACGATGACCGCGAGGTGAGGGCGCGCACGTACTACTCGGTGGGCGGGGGCTTCGTGGTGGACGGGAGCGCGACGGGTGCCGACCGCATCATGCCCGACGACACCCCGGTACCGCTCCGCTTCGGCTCGGCATCCGAACTGCTGCTGCGCGCCTACGAGACCAGCCTGCCGATCAGCAGGGTGATGCTCACCAACGAGCTGTCCCGGCGGAGCGAGAGCGACGTGCGCGCCGGCCTGCTGCGGATCTGGAGGGTGATGCAGGAGTGCGTGGAGCGCGGCTGTTCACGGACCGAGACCACCCTGCCCGGGCGGCTGCAGGTGCCCCGCCGTGCCCCGCAGCTGCTGCGCAGCCTCGCCGAGGACTCCGAGGATGTGGATCCGCTGCACATCATGGACTGGGTCAACCTCTTCGCGCTGGCCGTCAACGAGGAGAACGCCTCGGGCGGTCGCGTGGTCACCGCGCCCACCAACGGTGCGGCCGGGATCGTGCCCGCGGTACTGCACTACTACACGCGCTTCGTTCCCGGGGCCGACGAGGACGGAGTCGTCCGCTTTCTGCTCGCCGCTGGCGCGGTCGGGGCGCTGTTCAAGGAGAACGCGTCGATCTCCGGGGCCGAGGTGGGCTGCCAGGGCGAGGTCGGATCCGCCTGCTCCATGGCCGCCGCCGGTCTCGCCGAGGCGCTCGGCGGCACGCCGGAGCAGGTCGAGAACGCCGCGGAGATCGGCATGGAGCACAATCTCGGGCTGACCTGCGACCCGGTCGGAGGCCTGGTCCAGATCCCCTGCATCGAGCGGAACGCCCTCGCATCCGTCAAGGCGATCAATGCGGCACGAATGGCGCTGCGCGGCGACGGCACCCATGTGGTCTCACTCGACAAGGTCATCAACACGATGCGCGAGACCGGTGCCGACATGAAGGCCAAGGACAAGGAGACCTCTCGCGGAGGACTCGCGGTCAACGTCATCGAGTGCTGAGACGTCAACAAGTGCTGAGCGTCTTCGAATGTCGAGACGAGGCCGCCGCCGCGCGGTCGGCAGCGGTCAGAATCCGCGGTCGATCCATTCCTGAAGACGCGGGGCCTCGGCGGCGATGGTGGTCGTCTCCCCGTGCCCGGTGTGCACGACCGTGTCGCCCGGCAGGGTCAGCAGCCGGTCCCGGATCGATTCGACGATCGTGCCGAAATGGCTGTACGACCTTCCCGTCGCCCCCGGTCCGCCCGCGAAGAGCGTGTCACCGCTGAAGAGTGCCTGCAGGCCCGGCGCGTACAGGCACACCGCGCCGGGGGCGTGGCCGGGAGTGTGCAGCACGGTCAGCTCGACACCCGCCACCGTGACGACCTGCCCGTCGGCCAGTTCGCCGTCGGGTGACCGCTCCGGGTGGGTCTGCTTCCACAGCGGCAGGTCGTCGCTGTGGAGCAGGATCGGAGCTCCGGTACGGTCGGCGAGTTCGGGGGCTGCGTCGATGTGGTCGTTGTGGGCGTGAGTGCACACGATGGCCCGCAGCGTGCGTCCGCCGAGGGCTTCGGCAATCACCTCGGCGTCGTGCGCGGCGTCGATGACGACGGCCTCGGTGTCGTCACCGATGATCCAGACATTGTTGTCTCCCAGGTGCCACCGTCCAGGGAGAACGTCCCCGAGGTGACGAGGCGTTCGATGCGCGCACCCGCCATGCCGGCCATCAGAAGACCACCACCGAGCGCAGTACGTCGCCGCCGTGCATCCGCTCGAAGGCCTTCTCGACGTCGTCCAGTGCGATGGTCTCCGTGACGAAGGCGTCCAGATCCAGTCGGCCCTGCAGGTAGAGATCGATGAGCATCGGGAAGTCACGGGAGGGCAGGCAGTCGCCGTACCAGGAGGACTTCAGCGCGCCGCCCCGGCCGAAGACGTCCAGCAGCGGCAGTTCGAGCTTCATCTCCGGGGTCGGTACGCCGACGAGGACAACAGTGCCGGCCAGGTCGCGGGCGTAGAAGGCCTGCTTGTACGTCTCCGGGCGGCCGACCGCCTCGATGACGACGTCCGCGCCGAAGCCGCCGGTCAGCTCGCGGATGGCCTCCACCGGATCGCCCTGCTTGGAGTTGACGGTGTGGGTCGCGCCGATCTTCTTCGCAGTCTCGAGTTTCCGGTCATCGATATCGACCGCGATGACGGTGGCCGCCCCGGCGAGCCGGGCACCGGCGATCGCCGCGTCCCCCACACCACCGCAGCCGATGACCGCCACGCTGTCACCGCGTCCGACGTTGCCGGTGTTGATGGCCGCGCCGATGCCCGCCATCACTCCGCAGCCCAGCAGTCCGGCGGCGGCCGCCGATGCCGCCCGGTCGACCTTGGTGCACTGCCCCACCGCCACCAGCGTCTTCTCCGCGAACGCGCCGATACCCAGGGCCGGGGACAGCTCGGTGCCGTCGGTCAAGGTCATCTTCTGCTTCGCGTTGTGGGTGTTGAAGCAGTACTGCGGCCGTCCACGCAGACAGGCCCGGCACTGCCCGCACACGGCACGCCAGTTGAGGATGACGAAGTCACCCGGAGCGACGTCGGTGACGCCCTCTCCCACCGACTCCACGACACCCGCGGCCTCGTGGCCCAGCAGGAACGGGAAGTCGTCGCTGATGCCACCCTCGCGATAGTGCAGATCGGTGTGACAGACCCCGCAGGCCTCGATCTTCACCAGCGCCTCGCCCGGGCCGGGGTCGGGCACGATGATCGTTTCCAGGCTGACGGGGGCGCCCTTCCCCCGCGCGACGACAGCACGGACCCGGTGAGTCATGGCCACTCCTCAGCTGGTACGAGACCCGATTCAAATGTTGCTTATTACGGCACGTATCTCACTTGCCGCAACACAGCATTATGGAGGGCCGGGCAGGGGTCAAGGATCCGAACACACAGAACGCCGACCGGACAGGGGTGCCCCTGCCCCTCATCGGCACCGGTGCGCCCCGCATGATCGCGACCTGCCCGCGCGGCCGGAGCTCACGTCCAGGTGGCGGATCACGCCCATGCCGGGTCGCCGGTCGGGACACGGCGGATCTCCTCGCCCTCCGGCGGCGTGCCCCCAGCGACCGCCATACGGCCAAGTGCCGCAACAGAACCCTTCGAAGCAGCCACAGTGAAGGCCGATTCGGCGCCAGCGGTTCCGCCCCGGCCGATGACGCCGATCAAGTCGGCCAGGGCCTGTCCGGCGGATCAGGTCGGAGGAAAGCTGCGGCGCCTCATAGACCCAGGGGAGCGGGTTCTGGTGCGTGCAGCCGCAAGGCGGAGGAGGGAGCCGACGCCATGGGGGGGTCCCCCGCGCGAGGTTGTGTCGAGCGTGGGGGAGTCGGCGAGTGACGACAACGCCGCTGAGGGCACCCCCTGCTCGAAGAGCTTGAGGGAGAGCGTGCCAGACCCCGCGTCTGCGACCCGATCCGCCACACAGGTCCTGGTGGCGCCTGGTCAGTTCGAGCCGTTTTCGCGGGCGGATCAGCGTCAGGGGGGAAGGGTCTGCCTGCGCGGCCTGCTGCTGGACGGGCGGCGCAAGTCGGTGGAACCGATGGCCGCGCGGCTGGGAGAGGACGGCAACCGGCAGGCCCTGGCCCACTTCTGACGCGGTCCAGAACGCTCCCCGGATCAGTGGGTACCGCGTCGGCGGCCCATGCAACGTGCCGATCCGGGCGCACGAGGAGCATCCCGCTGCGCAGGCGGCCCTGAAGGTCGGCCCGACTCAGGTCGACGACGGTCAATGGTTCGACATGGTCGCCGACCAAATCCGCAGCAAAGACGGCCCCCTCGTGTCCGGCCTGTTCATCTCGCTGCACTCCGATCCCGAACCAGCTAATCAGCTAAGGCCGTTGATGACGGCCGAGGCACCGCACGCCGGGACCGTCTGCCTCATCTCCGGCTGGAGACCATCCTGCCTCCTCTCTCAATCCAAGATCCGGACCAGTCGCGGGCCAAAGCACCGCGCAGAACCTCTGGCGTACGCCATCTGCGCAGGTCAGCAGGCAGCACACCCGTGTACCACCAGCAGACGAAGAATCTGCTGACTGCCACTCACCCGTTCTGAAGCAGAGCCCGACTTGCCGACAAGCCGCTTCCGGGACCCGTCGCTACAACTGCACTCTCCCCATGGCGGTCCGCCCAAGGGGTGAGTAGGGCAGCAGCAGCACGCCGGGGCATTGGCGGATTCCCACAAAGCCCCCTCGTCACGGACCTCTCCTCAGCATCGCTGCCCAGGCACGTGGTCGTGCCTTGCCCCAGCGCAAGGCACCAAGGTCAGCATCGGCCTGGCCAACACGCGAGCGCCAGCTCCGGGGCGGGTGCTCCAACAGCTGTGACAGCAACGCAATAGTGCTGACGTTCCGTCAGGAAAGCCAGCACTGGGGCAGTATTAGGCTGACTAAATCCGTCTGCAGATGTCCAGACATGAGAGCGCGGCTTTGTCCGTCGATGCGTTCCCGAGGAGCGATCGCCCCTCGGGAACACCGGGTGCCGAGCGGGGACAACCGCGTCCCGCGAGAGGCGTGCACTAGAGCTGGAACCCCAGGTCAGCGCACCCTCCCGCGCGGTTTCAGCGGGACAGGCGGGAGTTCGGGAGCGGTCAGTGGTGCCCCGTCGTACCCCACCACCTCACCGAATCGGGAGCCCTTCATCCAGTCCGAACGGGCCTGGGCGATGTCCTCATTGGACCGCCCGATGAAGTTCCACCACATGATCAGCTCCTCCTCGAACGGCTCACCGCCCAGCAGCATGAGACCCGCGTCGGTCGTGGCGCGCAGCGGGAGTTCGGTGCGGCCGCAGCCGAGGTAGAGCATGGAGCCGGGGAGCACGGGTACGCCGTCGATCTCTGCCTCTCCGGACATGGCGAGCACGGCGTACTCGAAGTCGGGCTCCAGCGGCAGGCGAACGTCCGCGCCGCCCGTCAGGGCCAGATCGGCGCCGACGATCGGTGTGTACGTCGTGCCGGGCGAGGCCGCGCCGTCGAGCGTGCCCAGCAGGAGCGTGGCCCGCAGGCCGGGGGCGGTGACGACGGGCAGTTCGGCGTGGTGTTCGAAGTGCGGCTCGGTGTGCCGGTGGTTGTCCGGCAGCGCGACCCAGAGCTGCGCGCCGTGCAGCAGGCGGGAGTGCGCGCGCGGGCTCTCCTCGGAGTGACTGATGGCGCGGCCCGAGGTCATGAGGCCGAGTTCGCGCGGGCGGATCGTCTGGAGGCTGCCCGTGGAGTCGCGGTGCAGCACCTCGCCCTCGTGCAGCCAGCTGACGGTCTGGAGGCCCATGTGGGGGTGCGGCGGGACCTGCATGCCGGGCTCGCCGGCGATGTCGTCGGGCCCGTAGTGATCGACGAAGCACCAGGCGCCGACCATGCGCCGGCCCAGGTTGGGCAGCAGACGGCGGACCTCGGTCGCCTCGCCGAGCTTGACCCGGCGGGGGCTGAGGAGTTCGCGCACCGGCTCGGCCACCACGAACCCGCGGCCACCGCAGAGGGCGGGAACCGCCTCCCGATCAAGATTGCTCATGCCCCACAACCTAGCCCCGCCGGACGCCTCTCGTCAGTCCATCGATCCGCACATTGGGGGGCACTTGACTCAGAACCGGCGCGGCGGCCCGGGACCCCGGGCCCCGGGCCCGTAGACCCGACACGCCTCGACACGCCTCGACCGGGGCCGTTCGAGGACGAAGCCGAGATCGAAGCCGAGACCGAGACCGGGACCGAAGCCGGGATCGAAGGCGAGACCAACGCCTCGGCCTGGAGTTTGTATGCCAAATGATCACTGAGCGGGGACGCGCCCTCGGTTCAATTGCCTTGCCGCTCCGAAGCCGACCAGTGATTCTGGGCCGGTGCCAGGACAGCGGAAGAGGAAGCGGCGACAGGACGCCGAGAGGCAACGGCTCGCTGCTCGTACCGCACCTGATGCGGGACGGTGGGAAGTGATCTTCGAGACTCGGGACCAGGCGGAGCTGCGCGCGTACCTGCGCAGCCTCCGGGAGGCGCGAATCGACCTGTCGATGATCCGGATCGACACCCTGTGCGGCCGCCTGGTCCAGCCGACCACCCACCGGCTGAGCCGGTTCGCGGCGGACCCGGCGTGCGAGTCCGGCAGCGAGCACTCTGATCATTGATCGTGCGGCAGGTCGAGGTGAGTCGGCCGCAAGCCGGGGGGAACGGACCGCCTCGATCAACTCCACGATCGACCGGGCACACCGGCATGCGGCAGGACCGAAGCCGAGCTTCGCGGAAATAGTAGCCATGGACATAATAGCCATGTACTGTTTCTTGCATGAGTTCAGCGAAGTCGGTTTCCGAGAACGCGACACCCGGATTCCTCGTCTGGCGCCTGTCGATGAAATGGCGCGTCGCGGTGGACCGGGCGGTGGGCCCGCTGGGCCTGACGCACGCGCAGTACTCGCTGATGGCGTCGCTGTACAGCATGCACAGGGCCGGAGAGCAGCCCAGTCAGCGCCGGCTCGCCGACCACACCGGACTCGAACCGCTCTACGTCTCGAAGCTGGCCCGTTCCCTGGAGGCGGCCGGACTTCTCGACCGCACCCGGGACCCGGCGGACCCCCGCGCGGTGCGGCTGTCCCTCACCGAGGACGGGCGCGCGGTCACCCTGCGCGCCATCACCGTGGTCCAGGGCCTGCTGGAGCAGCTTCTCGAACCGCTGGGCGGCCTCGGCGGCGAACGCACACGGGCGTTCAGTCGCGAACTGGCCACCCTGCTCGACGTACCGCTCGATCCGCGCACCGCAGCCGAGCCGCGTTCCGGCGAGGCTTCACCACCTTCCGAAGTGGTTTCACCCGAGGAGTAGTCATGACCACCTCTGTTCCGCCTGTCAACGGCCGGGCCATCGGGCTCGCCCACTACGCGAGCCGCGCCGCCCTGGAGCGGGTACTGGCCCGCAGCGGCACCACCTTCGAGCAGTCCGTGGCTCTGCGGGCCGTGTCCGACGACGGCGGGACCGCCGAGCGGGCGCGGGTCGTGGGCCGGCTGTCCGACGGACTGAAGATCGAGGAGTCGGCGGCCCGGCGGGCCGTCGAGGAGATGACGGCGCTGAAGCTCCTGGAGGAGCCGACGCCCCACCAGGTGTCCCTCACGGACGCCGGCCGTGAACTGTTCGAGTCGATCCGCACCGCGGGTGACGACATCGCGGCTCGGGTGTACGCGGGGATCCCGGCCGAGGACCTGGCCACCGCGGGGCGCGTGCTGGCCCTCGTGACGGAGCGCGCCAACGCGGAACTCGCGGGCGCGTAGCCGGCCGGAGGACCGCCGGGACCTCCAGAGCCGCACTCAGGCATCTCGGACACCTCGACCGCTCACAGCCGCGGAAGGTCGTGGAAGGTCGTGGAATATTCAACCAATCGTCGTGGTTCTGGCCCGTCGAAGGAGGTCGGCAGTGAACACGACGTACTACGACCACGGGACGGCCGCGGAGCGCTGGGAGCGGGCGCGGATGTTCTTCGAGGCCAAGGACTACTCGGCGGCGGCCCGCGTGCTGGGCGGACTGGTCGAGGAGGTGCCGGAGCAGACCGGGCCCCGGCTGCTGCTGGCACGCTCCTACTACCACTCGGCCCAACTGCGCCGCGCCGAGACGGAGTTGCGCACACTCGTGGAGCTCGACCCGGTCGAGCACTACGCCCGGCTGATGCTGGGCCGCACACTCCAGCGCCTCGGCCGCCCCGACGAGGCGGCGTCACACCTGCGGATCGCGTCGGCGCTCGGGGGCGAGTTCGAGGAAGCCTGACCTGAGCCGCCCCAGGTGAGTCCGGGGTCGGGCCCGATGATCCCGGGATCGACCCCGGCGGTCTCGGGATCGACCCCGGCTGTCTCGGGATCGCCCCGGGGGCAGGGTGTCCGCCACGGAGTCGAGGCGGATGCCCTGTTCGAGGACGCGGCGGTGTCCGCGATCCCTCCCCACGGGCCCGGTTCGACCCCTGACGCGACGTCCGCGGCGACGCCGGCGCGTCTGACGGGCGCAGCCCGGAGCCGACACGACGTCGCGCTGTGACCCGTGCCACACAGGGAAAGTCGCCGGACTCCGCCCGTGCCGCCTCGATCGCTTTGCGTCCTCTTGGCATCCTGGCTCGATGGCATCAGAACGTGACCGCAGCGGCCCGCGCATCACCCTGAGCGACATGGTCGAAGAACTCCTCGTCCACGAGGGTCCGTTGCCGATCGTCGCGGCCGGTGATCCCGTGCTGCGCCGGGGCACGGAGCCGTTCGACGGGCAGCTGGACGCGGTGCTGCTGGCCCGGTTCGTCGCCGCCCTGCGCGCCACGATGCACGCGGCACCGGGCGTCGGTCTCGCCGCGCCGCAGGTCGGGGTGCCGCTGCGCATCGCCGTCATCGAGGACCCGGCGCCGGTCTCGGACGAGGTACGCCTCGTACGCGGGCGGGTGCCGCAGCCCTTCCGTGTGCTGGTCAATCCGTCGTACGAGGGGATCGGTCCGGGGCGGGCGGCGTTCTTCGAGGGCTGCCTGAGCGTTCCGGGCTGGCAGGCCGTGGTGGCCCGGCACACCGACGTACGGCTGACGGCGCTCGACGAGCACGGGCAGGCGGTCGAGGAGGTCTTCAGCGGCTGGCCGGCGCGCATCGTCCAGCACGAGACGGACCACCTGGACGGCGTGCTCTACCTCGACCACGCGGAACTGCGCTCGCTGTCCTCGAACCAGGCGACAGCGGAACTGTGGTCCCAGCCGACGCCGGAGCAGGCGGCCAAGGTCCTGGGCTTCGACCTCCCGAGCTGACACCCGGCCTCGGCACCCGCGCACCCGCACCAGGCACCGGCACCGGCACCGGCACCCAGCCTCGGCACCCGGCACCTGCACCGACACCGCACCGGCACCCGCACCAGTCACCTGGCCTCGGAACCGGCGGCCGGCACGGCCGCCGACTCGGCACTCGACCCGGCACCCGGCCTGACGCCCGACCCGTCGAGCCTCCCCAGCCGGTCACTCCGGCCGGTAATTCCCGGGCGCCCCGCCCCCGCCTCCGTTAGCCTGCCGGTATGTCTACGCCCCGCGTCTCTTAGCTCCAGGACCCGCTTCCACGCCACACGTGTGTCCTCGAGCCGATTGACTTCTGGAGCGTTTTCCCATGATCACCGTTCGCGGTGTCGACGTGCGCGTCGGCGCCCGTCTGTTGCTGTCCGGCATCTCCTTCACCATCTCCCCCGGCGACCGCGTCGGCCTGGTCGGCCGCAACGGCGCGGGCAAGACCACCCTTCTGAGCACGCTCGCGGGGCTCCTGCGCCCCGCCGCCGGTTCCGTGTCCCGTACCGGAACGGTCGGTCACCTCGCCCAGGACCCGGCCGCGGCGGACCCCGCGGTCACGGTCACCGCCCGGATCCTGTCGGCCCGCGGCCTCGACCGTGCCGTACGGGCCCTGCGGGCGGCCGAGACCGCGATGGCCGACGGATCCGAACGTGCGATGAACGCCTACGCGCGTGCCGAGGCCGAGTTCCAGGCGCGCGGCGGGTACGCGGCCGAGGCCGAGGCGGCCCGGGTCGCAGCGGGTCTCGGTCTGCCGGCCCGGGTGCTGGACCAGCCGATCGGCACCCTGTCCGGCGGACAGCGGCGACGCGTCGAACTGGCCCGCATCCTGTTCGCGGACGACGGCGTCCTGCTCCTCGACGAGCCGACGAACCATCTGGACGCCGACTCGATCGCCTGGCTGCGCGGGTTCCTGGCAACCCGTCAGGCGGGGCTCGTCCTCATCAGCCACGACACCTCCCTGCTGGCCGACGTGGTCAACCGCGTCTTCCATCTGGACCCGCACCGCGCCACGCTCGACGTCCACAACACGGGCTGGGCCGCCTACCTCGCCCAGCGCGACGCCGACGAGCGACGGCGGGCCCGGGAGCGGGCGAACGCCGAGCGGAAGGCGGCATCGCTGCACGCTCAGGCCGACAGGATGCGCTCGCACGTGGCCACGGCCGTGGCCGCCAGGAACATGGACCGCCGCGCCGACCGTCTGCTCGCCGGTCTCGATCCGGTCCGGAAGACGGACAAGGTGGCCCGGATCCGGCTGCCCGAACCGGCCCCGTGCGGACGGATGCCGCTCGGCGCGGTGGCGCTGGCCAAGTCGTACGGCGATCTGCGCGTCCTCGGGGGCGTCGACCTCGCCGTCGACCGGGGCAGCCGTCTGGTGATCCTCGGCCCGAACGGCTCGGGCAAGACCACGCTGCTGCGGCTGCTCGCCGGTCACGACGAGCCGGACGGTGGGCGCGTGGTGCGCGGGCACGGGCTGCGCGTCGGCTACTTCGCGCAGGAACACGACACGCTCGACCCCGCCGGAACGGTCCGCGACCATCTGGCCGCGGCCGCGCCGCATCTCGGCGACGGCGAGGTGCGGGGGGTGCTCGGCTCGTTCCTCTTCACGGGCGACGACGCCGACAAGCGGGTCGGGGTCCTCTCCGGGGGCGAGAAGACCAGGCTGGCCCTGGCGGGTCTCGTCCACTCGGGCGCGAACGTGCTCCTCCTGGACGAGCCCACCAACAACCTGGATCCGGCCTCCCGCGCCGAGGTCCTGGCGGCGGTGGCCACGTATCCGGGCGCACTGGTCATGGTCACCCACGACGCGGGAGCCATCGACGCCCTGCGTCCCGACCGGGTGCTGCTGCTCCCGGACGCCGACGAGGATCTTTGGAGCGAGGAGTACCGGGAGCTGGTGTCACTGTACTGACAGCGGGGAGTACGGCGGCACACCGGGCGGCGCGCGAAGCGGCGCGACGCCCGGTGCTCCTCCCCGATCAGCCCGACCCTCGTCGCCCGGTCCTCGTCACCCGGTCCTCGTCGCCCGGCGCGCGTCCCCGGGCAGTCGGCCCTCGTCGCCCTCGGTGTGCCGCCCCCGGCTCACGCGTCCCGGTACGCCTCCAGGAGCCTCAGCCACACCTCGCTGACCGTCGGGTAGGACGGGACCGCGTGCCACAGGCGGTCGACGGGCACCTGGCCGACTACGGCGACGGTCGCGGAGTGGATCAGTTCGCCGACGCCGGGCCCGACCATGGTGAGGCCGAGGACGATCTCGCGGTCGAGGTCGACGACCATGCGGGCCTTGCCCCGGTAGCCGTCCGCGTACAGACCCGCGCCGGCCACCGAGGCCATGTCGACGTCCACGGACCGGACCCGGTGACCGGCCTGCTCGGCCTCCGCGAGGGAGAGGCCCACGGCCGCCGCCTCCGGGTCGGTGAAGACGCACTGCGGTACGGCCGCGTGGTCGGCGGTCGCGGAGTGCGCGCCCCAGGCGTCCGTCTCCAGCAGCGGTACTCCCGCGGCACGGGCGGCGATGGCGGCACCGGCGATCCGGGCCTGGTACTTGCCCTGGTGGGTGAGCAGCGCGCGGTGGTTGACGTCGCCGACCGCGTACAGCCATTCGCTGCCGATGACCCGAAGACTGTCGTCGACCTCGATCCACTTGCCCGGCTCCAGGCCGACCGTCTCCAGGCCTAGGTCATCCGTTCGAGGCGCGCGGCCGGTCGCGAACAGGATCTCGTCGGCCTCGACGCGGTCACCGGTGTCCGTGAGGGCCACCACCGTGGAGCCCTCGCGCGAGACGGCGGTCACCGAGGTGCCGGTGCGCACGTCCGCGCCCGCCTCGGTCAGCGCCTCGGCGACCAGCTCCCCGGCGAAGGGCTCCATACGGGGCAGCAGGCCCTTGCCGCGGACCAGGAGGGTGACCTGCGAGCCGAGCGCCTGCCAGGCCGTGGCCATCTCGGCGGCGACGACACCACCGCCCACCACGATCAGCCGTCCGGGCACGGCGTGGGCGCTGGTTGCCTCGCGGCTCGTCCAGGGCTTGACCTGGGCGAGGCCGGGCAGGTCGGGGAGCTGGGCGCGGGTGCCGGTGCAGACGGCCACCGCTCGCCGGGCGGTCAGCACACGGCGCTCTCCGTCGGGCCCGTCGACCGTCACGGTGCGCGGTCCGGCGAGCCGGCCGTGTCCGCGGTAGAAGTCGGCTCCGATGCCGTCCAGCCAGGCGAGCTGGCCGTCGTCCTTCCAGTTCGAGGTGAAGTAGTCGCGGCGCGCGAGCACCGCGGAGGCGTCGAGTGGGCCTTGTACGGCGGCGGCGAGGCCGGGTACGCGGCGGGCGTCGGCGCGGGCGATCACCGGGCGGAGGAGGGCCTTGCTGGGCATGCACGCCCAGTACGAGCACTCGCCGCCGGCCAGTTCGCTCTCCACGACCGCGGTGGAGAGGCCGGCGGCGCGAGCACGGTCGGCGACGTTCTCCCCCACGGGTCCGGCACCGAGCACCACGACGTCGTAGGCGATGGATTCCGTTTCCGTCATGGGGCCAGTCTGGTTGCTGGTGTGCGCCGTGGCCACACGGGTACGGGCCCGGAATAGGCCCCCGGTGGGAGGCGTTGTGCTGACCGGCATGACCCGGACGCGAGGAAGAGGGAAATGGAATGAGCAGCACCGTTGAGCTCACCAAGGAGAACTTCGACCAGACGGTCACGGACAACGAGTTCGTCCTGATCGACTTCTGGGCGTCCTGGTGCGGGCCGTGCCGTCAGTTCGCCCCGGTCTACGAGAAGGCCGCCGAGGCCAACCCGGACCTGGTCTTCGCCAAGGTGGACACGGAGGCCCAGCCGGAGCTGGCTGCGGCCTTCGACATCCAGTCGATCCCGACCCTGATGATCGTCCGCGACCAGGTCGCGATCTTCGCCCAGCCCGGCTCGCTGCCCGCGGCCGCCCTGGACGACGTCATCGGGCAGGCCCGGAAACTGGACATGGAAGAGGTGCGCAAGTCCGTCGCGGCTCAGCAGGCCAAGAACGCCGAATAGGCCACGAACGCCGGACAGGCTGGGCGCCCCGGCTCCAGTGCCTGTCTGACAATTCCCGTCCGCCCGGCCCTGGGCCGGCTGCACCGGGCAGGCTATGGACAGCGGGTGGTTCGGGGGTCCAGGTGCGGTGCACCCGAACCTGGACCCCCGAACCTACCTGGACCCCCGGCTTCGGCCCCGGCCCCCGAGGTTCTAGAAGGGGTAGCCCGCCACATCCCCGCGCACCGTCGTCCACCGCAGGTCGGTGAAGGCGTCCAGATTGGCCTCGCCGCCGAAGCGGGCGCCGGTGCCGGAGGCGGCGGTACCGCCGAAGGGGGCGACGGCCTCGTCGTTGACCGTCTGGTCGTTGATGTGCACGATTCCGGTCGGGATGCGTTCGGCGAGTGCGAGGCCGCGTGCGGTGTCCCTGGTGACGATGCCCAGGGAGAGGCCGTACGGTCCCGTCGCGGCCAGGGCCGCCGCCTCGTCGAGGGTGCCGAAGGAGCGGACCGGCGCGACCGGGCCGAAGACCTCCTGCGCGTACGCCGGCGTCGTGTCGTCGACGCCGGCCAGCACGGTCGGCCGGTAGAAGAGCCTCTCGTGCGTGCCGCCCGCCGCCAGCTTCGCGCCGTTCGCCGTGCTGGACTCGACCAGCCCCCGGATCTTGGCGAGTTGGGCGTCGTCGATGATGGGGCCCAGGTGCACCTGTTCGCGGTGCGGGTCGCCGACGGCCAGCGAGTCGGCCTTGGCGGCGAGCCGCTCGACGTACTCCTCGTACAGCGAGGCGTGGACCAGATGACGGCCGGTCGTCATGCAGATCTGGCCCTGGTGGAAGAACGAGCCCCAGGCCGCCGTGGAGATCACCGCGTCGAGATCGGCGTCCTCGAGGACGACAAGGGCGGAGTTTCCGCCCAACTCCAGGTGCGCGCGCTTGAGATGGCGGCCGGCCGCCTCACCCACCGCACGCCCCGCGGCGGTCGAGCCGGTGAAGGAGACGACCGGAACCAGCGGGTCGGCGACCAGGGCCTGGCCGGCCTCGGGTCCGCCGGGTACGACCTGGAGCAGCCCCTCCGGCAGGCCCGCCTCGGCGAAGACGGCTTCGAGCGCGAGGCCGCCGCACACGGCGGTGCGCGGATCCGGCTTCAGCACGACGCCGTTGCCGAGGGCGAGCGCCGGGGCGACCGAGCGGATCGAGAGGATCAGCGGCGCGTTGAAGGGCGCGATCACGCCCACGACGTCGACCGGGACGCGGCGCGTGTACGACAGACGCGGCGCCTCCGACGGCAGGACCTGGCCGGTCGGGCGGGAGGCGAGGGCGGCCGCCTCGTAGCACTCCTGCGCGGCGACGTGCAGCTCGAAGTCGGCCTTGCCCGGGATGGAGCCGGACTCCCGCACGATCCAGTCGCGCAGTTCGTCGGCGTGCGCGGCGAAGAGGTCGCCCGCCCGGCGCAGTACGGCGGCGCGGACGAAGTGCGGGGCCCTGGCCCACTCGCTCTGGGCGGCGCGGGCGGTCCGCGCGGCCGTCGCGACGTCCTCGGCGGCGGCGAGGGTGAGGGTGCCGAGGCCCTCGCCGGTGGCGGGTTCGGTGACGGTGTACTCGTCGCCCCGGAGCGGGCGGGACTGCCAGGTCGTGGGGTCGAGCAACGGCATGTCGGCTCTCCGATCGTTCACTGATCACCGGCGGGACCCGTCGGGCCCTGCGGTTCGGGCAGCGGAAGTCCCGTGTAGTTCGCGGCCAGTTCGGCGGCGGCGGGACGGGACACGGTGATCCGGCGCAGTCGCGCGAGTTGCATCCGGTTCTCGAAGGCGTCCCCATCTGGTTGAGCGTGCAACATTCTAGTCATGTCGTACGAGAAGCGTGTGGCCTGCCAGACACGTTGAAGGGCCAACTCCGAGTAACTGTCGAGCAGTTCGGTTGACCCGGAGTGGTGCAGCTCGGCGAAGCCGCGCGCCAGGAGCCGTACGTCGGACACCGCGAGGTTGAGGCCCTTGGCGCCGGTGGGCGGCACGATGTGGGCGGCGTCCCCGGCCAGGAACAGCCGCCCGTGGCGCATTGGCTCGTGCACCCAACTACGCATGGGAGTGACCGACTTGGCCGTGACCGGCCCGCGTTCCAGCCGCCAGTCCCCGTCGATCGCGAAACGCGCGGCCAGTTCGTCCCAGACCCGCCCGTCGGGCCAGTCGGCGGGATCGGTGCCGTTCGGGACCTGGAGGTAGAGCCGGGACACCGACGGGGAGCGCATGCTGTGCAGGGCGAAGCCGCGAGTACCCCGGGCATAGATCAACTCCTCGCAGGAGGGCGGCACATCGGCGAGTACGCCGAGCCAGGAATACGGGTAGTCGTGGGCGAACGAGCGGCCCGACCCGGCCGGGAACGCGGAGCGCGCGACACCGTGACCGCCGTCGCAGCCCACCACCCAGTCGCAGGCCAGCGTGCGCTCGCGCCCCGCGTGCAGGAACCGTACGACGGGCGAGGTGCTCTCCGGCTTCTCCACGCCGAGCGCCTCGGCCTCGAACAACAGAGGTGGCTCGCCGGCGAGTTGGAGGGCGACCAGATCCTTCACGATCTCCGTCTGGGCGTAGATCGTGACGGTCCGGCCGCCGGTGAGTCCGGGGAAGTCGATGTGATGGCGCTCCCCCTCGAAGCGCAGCTCGATCCCCTGGTGGACCAGGCCCTCGGCGTCCAGCCGCCCGCCCGCTCCGCACGCGCGCAGGACGTCGACCGTGCCCTGCTCCAGCATGCCGGCCCGCTGGCGCCGCTCGACGTACGCGCGCGTCCTGCTCTCGAGGACCACACAGTCGATGCCCGTCCGGTGCAGCAGCCGGGCCAGCAGAAGCCCCGCCGGGCCTCCGCCGATGATGCCGACCGTGGTCCGCATGACGCGCCTCCGCTGTCCGATGCCGCCGGGGCCGGGCTCCGGCACGGGGACCGGTCCGGCCGCGCACGGACCGGGCGAACCTTGCCCCCTGCGGCACCAGCCTCTCTCAGCTCGACGCGCGGTGCACGACTCGTGCGCCCAGCACCTCGTGCGTCTCGGGCTCGGCACCCGGCTCACGGACCGCCCGGTCCACCAGTTCCGCGAGGTCGCGGCCGGAGGGCAGGTCCAGGCGCACGGTGCTGAGCCGGGGTCTCAGCAGCCGGCCGAGCATGAGGTCGTCGGCGCCGACGACGGCGGTCTCGTCCGGCACGGCGACACCTTCGTCCTGAAGGGCGCGCATGAGGAGCATCGCGTACTCGTCGTTGTACCCGAAGACGGCGTCGAGGCCGAGGGAGCGCCAGCGCGCGGCGAGCCGGGCGGCGGCCTCCTCCTCGTACGCCAGCGGCAGTTCCGTCACCGTCGCGTCCGTGTCGCTCAAGGCCTGCCGTACGCCGTCGAGGCGGGGCCTGGAGAAGATCTCCAGGCCGCTCTCCTCGGGCATGACCACACCGACGCTGCGGCGGCCCGCGGACAGCAGATGGGCACCCGCGCAGCGGCCGACCCGGTCGTGGTTCATGAGCAGCGCGTGGGCGCCCTCGACCCGTTCGGGGCCCAGGGTGAACACGGCGCGGGCGCCGGCCCGCTTGAGCACCGCCACCCCCTGGGGTCCGAGGCCGCTGCCGGGCACCAGGACGGCGACGGGGCGCAGCTCGGCCCAGGCGCGGGCGGCCTCGTCGCCGTGCAGACCGACGCTGCCGTGCTGCACGACGGTGTAGTCGAGCCGCCCGAGCTCCGACTGGAGTTCGGCGAAGAACTGGTGGTAGAGCGGACCCACGGGGATCGTCGGGGCGGGCATCAGGACCATGCGGCTGTGCCCGGCGCGCAGACTGCGGGCGGCCGCGTGCGGAACGTACCCGAGTTCCTCTGCGGCCTCACGGACCCGGCGCCGGGTGGGTTCGCTGATCCGGACGGCGCTGGTGTTGTTCAGGACGTACGAGACGGTCGCGCGCGAGACACCCGCGAGGCGTGCCACGTCGGCACTGGTCGGTACGGGTCGACGTGCGGGCGCCGGCTGGGCGGACTGGTTCGGTATCTGCACCATGACGCCAGGCATCCTCGCAGAGGGCCCCGGCACCGCCGTGCGCCGGGGCACCCGATCGGCGTTCGATTTCACGGAACTCCGGCTTCCGCAAAGAGGGTTGCGGTCCCCTTACCGCAGCGCCGCCCCACAGGTTACCGTTCGGTAAACGACCGTATCGGAGGTGACCCGGATGGCTCCCGACCGTGCCCCAGGACTGACGGAGAGCACGCGTGCGCTGGCCGCGGGCGAGGTGAGTTCGCGCGAGCTGGTCGAGCGGGCGCTCGCCCGGATCGAGGCGGCCCGGCCCACGGTGAACGCCTTCCGGCTGGTGCGCGCGGAGGCCGCCCTCGCGGAGGCGGACGCGGCGGACAAGGAGCTGGCGGCGGGCGGGCGGCGACCCCTGCTCGGGGTGCCGGTCGCGGTCAAGGACGACATGGACGTGGCGGGCGAACCCACCGCGTTCGGCTGCCGGGGTGACTTTCCCCCGGTGGCCGAGGACGGCGAGGCGGTACGACGACTGCGCGCGGCCGGGGCCGTCGTGGTCGGCAAGACCAATGCCTGCGAGCTGGGCCAGTGGCCGTTCACCGAGGGCCCGGCCTTCGGCGAGACCCGCAATCCCTGGCATCACGGGCACACGCCGGGCGGTTCCTCCGGGGGCTCCGCGGCCGCCGTGGCGGCGGGCCTGGTACCCGCGGCACTGGGCTCGGACGGGGCGGGCTCCGTACGCATCCCGGCCGCCTGGACCCATCTCGTCGGCATCAAGCCGCAGCGCGGCCGCATCTCCACCTGGCCGCTCCCGGAGTCCTTCCAGGGCATCACGGTCAACGGCACGCTCGCCCGCACGGTCGCCGACGCGGCCCTGCTGCTGGACGCGGTGAGCGGCAGCCACGAAGGCGATCTGCACCGGCCCGCCGCGCTGCGCGTCCACGACGCCGTGGGCCGCGATCCGGGCCGGCTGCGCATCGCTCTGTCGCTGAAACCGCCCTTCACCGCGCTGCCCGCGCGACTGGACCCCGCCGTACGGGCGAAGGTCCTCGCGCTCGCGGAGCGGCTCGCCGCGCTCGGGCACACGGTCGAGGAGGCCGAGCCGCGCTACGGGCCGATCGGGCTCACGTTCGTCCCACGGGCCACGGCGGGCATCGCCGAACGCGTGCGCACCTCGCCGTTCCCCGAGCTCCTGGACCGGCGCACCCACGACGCGGCGCGCCTCGGCCGGCTGCTGGGCGGTGCTCCGCTGCGGGCGGCCCGCCGTGCGGAGGTGCGGCTTCAACGGCGCGTCGGCGCGCTCTTCGGCACGTACGACGTGCTGCTCGCGCCGACGACCGCCGCTCCCCCGCCGCGGATCGGCTCGATGCTCGGCCTGAGCGGTCTCGGCACCGACCGGGCCATGATCGCGGCCTGCCCGTACGCCTGGCCGTGGAACATCCTCGGCTGGCCGGGCGTCAACGTCCCCGCGGGCTTCGTCGGCGAAGGACTGCCGGTGGGCGCGCAGTTGCTCGGCCCGGCGGACAGCGAGCCGCTGCTGGTGTCGCTGGCCGCGCAGCTGGAGGCGGACCGGCGCTGGCACGAACTGTGGCCTCCGCACGAAGCCGTCGCGAACTCCACGGCCGTGTAGGCGAGTTCCGGCCTTACGCTGTGACCATGGACGATGCCTCGATGGTCGGTTTGATGGGACGGGTCACCGGCACGGTCGGACCCGGGCTCGTCGGTGAGGTGATGGTCCGGGTGCGCGGCGGCGCCGAGCACTTCCTCGCATATCCGGCCGCGCCGCGGGACCGCATCGAGCGGGGCACGGTGGTGATGGTGGTGGAGTACCTGCCCCCGCGCACGGTCTACGTCTCGGCCGCGTACGACAGCTGACTACCGCTCCGGACAACCGACTCCCGCCCCCGCCCCCGCTCCCGCTCCCCACAGCCGAATCCCGCTCCCCCACGGCTCCGGCCGCCCCACGCCGAAACCGACGAACTCGCTCAGTTCATATGACAGTTGAGCTGCGCTTGTCCCAGGTGAGAGCCGTATGCGTCAAGAACGCAACAAGGAATCGCCGAGCCCTGTACCACGGTGTCGGCGAGGAGCACACTCCCTTCGTTCGGTGCCGATAGGGCACCATCAAAAGGGGGCGTATGCCGATGGTTGTCGGCGTCGTTGCGGGGACGGTTGTCCTCGCGCTGATCTTCATCGTTGTGGTCTTCAAGCTCATGTGGCGTGTCGCGGAGCCCAACGAAGCGTTGGTCATCTCCGGTTCGAAGCATCGGACCGAGGGTCTCGAAGAAGGCATGGGTTTCCGCATCGTGACGGGGCGCGGCACGCTGGTAGTCCCCGGCGTGCAGGCGGTGCGGAAGATCTCGCTCGACCTGAACGAGACCGAGCTGCACGTGGACTGCGTGACCACCCAGGGCATTCCGCTCAAGGTGCGGGGCGTGGTCATCTTCAAGGTGGGCGACGACTTCGTGTCGATCGCCAACGCGAGCCGTCGCTTCCTCGATCAGCAGAAGATGATGGCGGAGCGGGTCCACAACGTGTTCGCCGGTCATCTGCGGTCCATCGTCGGCGGGTTGACCGTCGAGGACATGATCCGCGACCGGGAGAAGCTGACCGGCCAGACCCGTGCCGCGTGCGGTACGGAGATGGAGAAGCTCGGTCTGATCGTCGACTCGCTCCAGATCCACGAGATCGAGGACCCGACCGGGTACATCAGGAACCTGGCCATGCCGCACGCCGCCGCCGTGCAGCGTGACGCGCGTATCGCGCAGGCCGAGGCGAACCGACTGGCCACCGAGGCGGAGCAGAAGGCCGCGGCGCGGATGTCGGAGGCGACCCGGGACAGCGAGATCCAGCAGGCCGGTTACCAGGCCGAGCGGGACAAGGCGGCGGCGACGGCCCAGATGGCCGGACCGCTCGCGGCGGCCGCCGCTCAGCAGGATGTCGTCGTCCAGGAGACGCGGGTCGCCGAGCTCGAGGCGCACCGTCGCGAGCAGCAGCTCCAGGCGGACGTCCGCAAGCCCGCGGACGCCCACGCGTACGAGATCCGGGCACGGGCCGAGGCCGAGCGCGACGCGCGGATCTCGGCGGCGCAGGCCAAGGCCAAGGAGACCGAACTGGCCGCCGTGGCGGAGGCGACGCGGGTCAAGACGGCCGCGAACGCCGAGGCCGAGGCGACCAAGGCACGGGGTGCGGCCGCCGCCACGGCGACCCGCGCGACCGGCGAGGCAGAGGCCGCCGCGGCCCAGGCCAAGGGTCTCGCGGCAGCAGAGGCCACCCGGGCCCAGGGTCTCGCGGAGGCGGAGACCATCCAGGCCCGGGCCGCCGCGCTGGCCGAGAACCAGGAGGCCGTCGTCGCCCAGCAACTCGCCGAGAACTGGCCGGAGATCGTCCAGGCGGGCGCGAGCGCGTTCGGCAACGTGGATCACATGGTGCTGCTCAACGGGGCGGACGGTATGGCGGACATGTTCGCCAAGGCCCTGACCATGGGCGGCACCGGCCTGGGGCTGGCACGCCAGTTGCTCGCCTCGATGAACCCGGAGGGGGGCCCGGCCAAGAACCCGAAGGCGGAACTCAACGGGTTCACGGCACCGGTCAGCGAGAAGGTGCCCGTGGAGAAGGAGGGATGAGGCCGGCGCGCTGAGGCGCACGTGCACCAGCGGTTCTGAACAGTAGGGCGCGGGCGTACGGGAGTTGGGTCACAGCTCCCGTACGCCCGGCGCCGTTCCACCGGCCCGGGTGGTGCCGTACGACGGGCGCAGCAGGGAAGTCGGACCGGGTCCCGGGTCCGTGCCGAGCTCTCCGGTCACCGGCCCCGCCCGCCGTGACCTCGGACGCAGGCTCTACCGTGGCCCGCGTGAACGCGTTTACGGATGAGACCGAAGAAGACGTCCCCGGCCGCTACGGCCCCTCCGCGACCACCGAGGCCGAGCCCCGTGAGGTCGGCCCCGTGAGGACCGAGTACTCCCCCGCGCACGACGGCGACCCCGATCCCGGTGAGATCGTCTGGACGTGGGTGCCCTTCGAGGAGAACGACGGCCGGGGCAAGGACCGCCCGGTCATGGTCGTGGCCCGGGAGGCCGCGGGCACCCTGCTCGCCGTCCAGCTCTCCAGCAAGCGGCACGACGGCGACCGCGAGTGGGTGGCCATCGGCAGCGGACCGTGGGACCGGACCGGACGCGACTCCTGGGTGAACCTGGACCGCGTGCTGCGGCTGCACGAGGAGGGCATGCGGCGGGAGGCGTGCGCGATGGACCGGATGCGGTTCAACTCCGTGGTGCACCGGCTGCGGGAGCTGTACGGCTGGCGCTGAGCGCCCTTCGGCGACGGCCGCGTGGGGGCTGGTACCGGGCATGGGGCCCGCCGCGGGGCAGGCGCCGGGCGAAAGCGAGGACGGGTGGTTCACGCTCCCCGGAGTCCGGATGCGAACACACGGTCGAAGGCCTCGTGTGTGGTCCGGCCCGGGGTGCGGTCCAGGATGCCGAACACCACGTGGTCGAAGTACCCCTCCAGGCGGCCCCCGGCCAGGACTCCGTGGAAGGCCCGCGCCACCTGCGCGGGGTCGTTCTGGAACACCCCGCAGCCCCAGGCTCCGAGGACCAGGCGACGGTAGCCGTGGGCGGCGGCCGTCTCCAGGACGCGTTCGGCGCGGACCGCCAGCGCGCCCGGCAGGTCGGCCGCCCGCCGCGGGGCGGTGCGCAGGACGACCCCGGCGTTCGGGGCCGCCGCGGTCAGGAATCCGGCCGCGAACGGCTCGTCGAGGAGCCGGCCGCGGTCGTCCCGGATCACCGGTACGCCGGGTGAGTGAATGACACGGTCCGTGTAGAACGCGTCACGGTGGGCGCGGTGATGATCGTAGAAACCACGGGCCCGCAGCAGACAGGTGTACAGCGCGGAGGCCCGGCACAGGGCCTCTTCCTGGGCCTGCGCCCCGTTCAGATAGCCGCCGCCGGGATTGCGCGCCGAGGAGAAGTTCAGCACGGCGACCGGGTCCGCGCCCCCGGAGGTCAGCCGTCGGGCCGCCTCCAGGCTGCTCTCGCCCGTGACCTCGAACGCTGTCACGACCTTCGTCACCGACGGTGTCCCCACCGGCTCCGGTCCGTGCAGCAGTGTCCCGGCGCGCGCGGCCTCGACCGCAGCGGCGATGGACACCCTGCCCCCGGAGGGGCCGCGGTAGCCGCCGGCCGCCACTATCTCCTCGGTCTCCCGGGCGATCGCACGCAGGCGCGCGCTCATGGCGCGACCCCCGTACGCGCCACGGGCGCGGCCTGCGTGCTTTCCCCCGTCGTGCCCATGAACGCATCGTGAGCGATGCTGGTCGTGCGGCGCAACAGAGTTTCCCGACCCCGCAAACAGCGCTTCCCGGTCCCCAAAGAAACGATTTGCACCCTTGTGCGAACCGGCGAGAAGGTCTTGGGTGGAACGGTCATTGTCGGTCCGGCCCATCAGACCCCGGGGCCGGCGGCATGGTGGAATCTCAGGAGGATCCCGACATGTCCGATTCGGTGAGTGACTGTACGGAGCGACGACGCTCCGCTGTCACCGAGGCCGAGGTGGAGGCGCTGGTCCGTGGCATCTGCTTCAAGACCGGTCCGCCCCGCCTGCTCGGTGTCGAGGTGGAATGGCTGGTCCACGAGCTGCGCGGGCCGCGGCTCCCCGTATCACCCGAACGACTCGAAGCGGCCTATGCCGCCTTGCGCCCCCTGTCCCTGCGTTCGGCGCTCACCGTCGAACCCGGCGGACAACTGGAGCTCAGCTCCGCCCCCGCCACTTCCCTGATGGAGTGCGTGGGCTCCGTCTCGGCCGATCTCGACGCCGTCCGCGCCACGTTGCGCGAGGCGGATCTCGGCCTCAGCGGTTTCGGCCAGGATCCATGGAATCCCCCGAGCCGCTATCTCCATGATCCCAGGTACGACGCCATGGAGCGGTATCTCGACCGCGCCGGGCCCGAGGGCCGAGCCATGATGTGCACGTCGGCCTCGGTCCAGGTGTGCGTGGACGCCGGATACGAGGAACCGGGCCCGCTCGGGCACGGGCGCCGCTGGTGGCTGGCCCATCAGCTCGGCGCGGTCCTGCTGGCCGCGTTCGCCCACTCCCCGATGGCCCACGGACGTCATACCGGCTGGCGCTCCACCCGTCAGTCGCTGTGGGCGTCGATGGACCCCGGGCGGACCGACGCGCCGCCCCTGGACGGCGATCCCCGCGCGGCCTGGGCCCGGCGCGTGCTGGACGCGCCGGTGATGTGCGTACGAGGGTCCGAGGCACCCTGGGAGGTGCCGGAGAACCTCAGTTTCCGGGACTGGACGCGGTCCGCCGCGCCACCGGACCGGGCGGACCTGGCGTACCACATGACCACGCTGTTCCCGCCGGTACGGCCGCGCGGCCATCTGGAGCTCCGCATGATCGACGCGCAGCCGGGTGAGGACGGCTGGATCGTGCCGCTCGCGGTGACGGCGGCGCTGTTCGACGACCCGGAAGCGGCCGAGGTCGCCTACCGGACCGTCAAGCCTCTCGCGGAGCGGGCAGGCCCCGCTCCGGCGCCGCGCAACCCGCTGTGGCACGACGCGGCGCGGTACGGCCTCAGCGATCCGGAGCTGCGCGAGGTCGCGGCGGTCTGCTTCGCGGCGGCTTACGAGGCGCTGCCCCGGCTCGGCGCGACCATCGAGGTCCTCGACGCGGTGGCCTCCTTCACCGAGCGTTATGTGGCCCGGGGCCGCTGCCCCGCCGACGACCTGGCCGGCGCGGCCGCGTCCCATCACGACCGCGGATCCGGGCGCCGCCCGGCAGGCCGTCCGCACGGTCTGTCCGACGGGAAGGACATCAGCACATGACCGGCACGACCGCTTCCGGTCCGCGCACGGATCCGGAGTCGCTCCGGCGACGCGCGCTGGACGCGCTCACCACCGCCCGCGACCGCACGGCCCTGCTCACCTCGTGTGTGGAGGACCCCGAACTGACGGCGCAGCACTCGCCGTTGATGTCCCCGCTCGTGTGGGACCTCGCGCACATCGGCAACCAGGAGGAGCTGTGGCTCCTGCGCGCGGTCGCCGGGCGCGAGGCGATGCGGCCCGAGATAGACGGGCTCTACGACGCGTTCGAGCACGCACGCGCCGAACGGCCATCCCTGCCGCTGCTGCCGCCCGCCGAGGCCCGTACGTACGCGGCCGAGGTGCGCGGCCGGGCGCTGGGCGTCCTGGAGGGCGCCGCGTTCGAGGGCACCCGGCTGACCGAGTCGGGATTCGCGTTCGGCATGATCGCGCAGCACGAACAGCAGCACGACGAGACCATGCTGATCACCCATCAGCTCCGGCGGGGCCCCACCGCCCTCACGGCACCGGACCCCGCGCCCGCCCCACCCCTCGCCGGACCCGCCGAAGTCCTGGTGCCCGGGGGGACGTTCGTGATGGGGACCTCCACCGAACCGTGGGCGCTCGACAACGAACGCCCCGCGCACCGGCGCACGGTCCCGTCGTTCTTCATCGACACCACTCCGGTCACCAACGGCGCGTACCGGTCCTTCATCGAGGACGGCGGCTACGACGAGGAACGCTGGTGGACTCCCGCGGGCTTCGACCACATCCGCGCGCACGGGATCGAGGCGCCGCTGTTCTGGCGGCGCGAGGGCGGACAGTGGCTGCGGCGCCGCTTCGGGGTGACGGAGGCCGTGCCGCCCGAGGAGCCGGTGCTGCACGTGTGCTGGTACGAGGCCGACGCGTACGCGCGCTGGGCGGGGCGGCGGCTGCCCACCGAGGCCGAGTGGGAGAAGGCGGCCCGTCACGACCCGGTGTCGGACCGTTCCACCCGCTACCCGTGGGGCGACGAGGACCCCTCGCCGGTCCACGCCAACCTGGGCCAGCGCCATCTGCGCCCGGCCCCGGCGGGCAGCTATCCCGCGGGTGCCTCACCGCTCGGCGTACGACAGTTGATCGGCGACGTGTGGGAATGGACGTCGAGCGATCTGGAGCCCTACCCCGGGTTCGTCGCGTTCCCCTACCGGGAGTACTCGGAGGTGTTCTTCGGCCCGGAGTACAAGGTGCTGCGCGGCGGTTCGTTCGCGGTGGACCAGGTGGCCTGCCGGGGCACGTTCCGCAACTGGGACTACCCGATCCGCCGGCAGATCTTCTCCGGGTTCCGCACCGCCAGGGACGGGGACGCCTGATGTGCCGTCATCTGGCGTTCCTGGGCGGCGAGGAGAGACTGGGCACGCTCCTCGTGACACCGGAACACAGCCTGTACCGGCAGTCGTGGGCACCCCGGCGCCAGCGGCACGGGACCGTCAACGCAGATGGTTTCGGAGTGGGTTGGTACGCCGCCGGGGATCCGGTCCCGGCACGCTACCGGCGCACGGGACCGATCTGGGGCGACCAGTCGTTCGCGGACCTGGCCCGGGTGGTCGGGACGCGGGCGCTGCTCGCCGCGGTGCGGGACGCGACCGTGGCGGGCGCGGACGGGGAGGCCGCGGCGGCGCCGTTCGCCGCGGGCCCCTGGCTGTTCAGCCACAACGGCGCGGTCCGCGGCTGGCCCGACACGCTCGCCCCGCTCGTATCGGCCCTGTCTCCGGCCGAGTTGCTGTCGCTGGAGGCCAGGTGCGACTCGGCGTTCGTGTGGGCCCTGGTCCTGCACCGGCTGCGTGCCGGTGACGAGGAGGGCCAGGCGCTGGCCGACACCGTTGTGGAGGTGGCCGAGGCGGCACCCGGGTCCCGGCTCAACCTGCTGCTCACCAACGGCGAGACGATCACCGCGACGGCCTGGGGCGACACCCTCTGGTATCTGATCGAGCCCGGCCGCCGCACCCTCGTGGCCTCCGAGCCGCACGACGACGACCCCCTCTGGCGCGAGGTACCCGACCGCACCCTTCTCACCGCGAACCGCACCGACGTCCTGCTCACCCCCCTCAAGGACATGAGCGACGACATGGCATCCGCACAGCGCAAGGAGCCCCGTACGTGAGTCCGTTCCTGTTGACCCCCACGCTTCACGAGGACACCACGCCAGCACCCCCGTACACGCTCTCCGGTGCGCGCAGGGCCGCCCCGGCCGCCTGTGCCGCCGCTTCGGCAGGTGAACCGCGCTCCCGGCACTCCGCCGTTGCGACGTCGACGTCGACCGAAGAGAGGCACTCATGACCGGCACCCGCGCCTACGGCTACACCGACACCCTCGACACCGAGCACTACGCCAGGGCGCTGAACGCCGACATCCACGACGGGCTGACCAGCACCCCGAAGTCCACGGCGCCCACCTGGTTCTACGACGCCCGGGGCAGCGACCTCTTCGAGCAGATCACCCAGCTCCCCGAATACCCGCTGTGGCGTGCCGAACTGGGGCTGCTGCGACTGCACGCCGGCGACATCGCGGCCCGCACGTCGGCCCGCAGCCTCGTCGAGCTCGGATCCGGGAGTTCGACCAAGACCAAGCTGATCATCGAGGCGCTGGGACCGGCTGAGCTTCGGTACGTTCCGGTCGACGTCAGCGCGGACGCGCTGCACCGGGCGAGCGCCCAACTCGTGGAGAACTACCCGGGGATCAGTCTGCACGCCCTGCGCGCCGACTTCACCGCTCCCCTCGTCCTGCCCGAACTGCCCGACAGCGGTTCACGCCTGATCGCCTTCCTCGGCAGCACCCTGGGCAACTTCCGCCGGTCCACCCGCGGCCCCTTCCTGCGCGGGCTCCGGGACATCATGCGCCCCGAGGACTTCCTGCTGATCGGCGCGGATCTGGTCAAGGACGTGGACGAGATGGTGTCCGCCTACGACGACGCCCAAGGGGTCACGGCCGAGTTCGACAAGAACCTGCTGCACGTCCTGAACCACGAACTGGACGCCGACTTCGACCTGGACAGCTTCGACCATGTCGCGGTGTGGAACGGCGACGAGAGCCACATCGAGATGAGGCTGCGCAGCCGGGCGGAACAGCGCGTGAAGATCCGGGGGCTCGGCCTGTCGGTGCCGTTCGAGCACGGGGAGGAGTGGATCACCGAGCGCAGCGCGAAGTTCACCGTCGACGGCCTGCGGTCGGAGATGGCCGACGCGGGCCTGCACACCGATCGGCTCTGGGCCGACCCCGAGGCGGGATTCACCCTGATCCTCGCCACGGCTCGCTGACCGCACTCCAGGAAACGGGCGCCGGACCTGGCCGCGCCGCGCGAAGGGGCTCCTGGGGGCTCCTGCGAAGCACACCTTCGCAGGAGCCCTTCCTTCACGCCGCCTGCCTTGCTGCCTTGCTGCTCACCGTGCCGCCTGCCTCGGCCCCTGCCTGCCTGCCTGCCTTGCCGCCTGATGATGATCGGTATGCTCACGCCGATGCCCGCGCCCTCGGGTGGATCTCCGGCGGCGGCACGCGCCCGAACCAGAACGTCAACGGATGAGCGAGAAGACAGTGTTCGACTACGAGAAGGACGGCGCGGCCATCTACCGCGAGTCCTTTGCCACCATCCGTGCGGAAGCAGACCTCTCGGGGTTGCCCGCCGATGTCAGCCAGGTGGCGGTCCGGATGATCCACGCCTGCGGCATGGTGGACCTCGTCCGCGACCTCGCCCACACGCCCGACGTCGTGGCCCGCGCCCGCGAAGCCCTGCGTTCGGGCGCGCCGATCCTCTGTGACGTCTCCATGGTCGCGAGCGGGATCACGCGCAGGCGGCTGCCCGCGGACAACGAGGTGATCTGCACGCTCTCCGACCCGGCGGTGCCCGACCTGGCGGCGCGACTGGGCACCACGCGCAGCGCGGCCGCCCTGGAACTGTGGCGCGATCACCTGGACGGCGCCGTGGTGGCCGTCGGCAACGCCCCCACCGCGCTCTTCCGCCTCCTGGAGCTGATCGAGGAGGGCGCGCCACGCCCCGCCGCGGTCATCGGCGTCCCCGTGGGCTTCGTCGGCGCGGCCGAGTCCAAGGAAGCCCTGACCGAACACCCCTCCGCCCTCGACCACTTGGTCGTACGGGGCCGCCGCGGCGGCAGCGCCATCGCAGCGGCCGCGATCAACGCGATCGCGAGCGAGGAGGAGTGACCGGAACCGGGTGCGGAACCAGGTCCGGGACCGGGACCGGCAAGTCGTAGGACGCCGACCTGGCGCCAAGGGCGGCGCCGGTCCGGTCCTTCGGCAGCACGTCACCCTGAGATACGTGCCTCGCCCGTCACGGTTCCGTCCGGCGCGGGGAGACGTTCGGGCGGAGCCGCTCCGTGATCCAGGCGGCGGCTGCCTCGGGGGCCGTCACGACCGGGATGCCGGTGGGCACCGGCGGCCGGCGGATCACGACCACCGGGAGGCCGGCCTCACGGGCCGCGGTGAGTTTCGGTGCCGTGGCGTGGCCGCCGCTGTCCTTTGTCACGACGACGTCGACGGCGTGGCGCAGCAGCAGCTCCCGCTCTCCCTGGAGCGTGAACGGGCCGCGGTCGAGCAGCACCTCCATACGGGCCGGCGCCGGTGCACCGGGCGCGTCCACGGAGCGTACGAGGAACCACAGGTCCTCCAGGGCCGCGAAGGCCGCCAGACCCAGCCGGCCCGTCGTCAGGAACACCCTGCGGCCCAGCGAGGGCAGGAGTTCGGCGGCCTCCTCCAAGGACCCGGTCTCGTGCCAGACGTCGCCCGCGACCGGGACCCAGCCGGGGCGCCGCAGGGCGAGCAGGGGAACACCGGTGCCGGCCGCCGCCGAGGCCGCGTTGGAGCTGATGGTTCCGGCGAACGGATGCGTGGCGTCGACGACCGCGTCCACCGCGTGCTCGCTCAGCCACCGCGCCAGCCCCTCCGCGCCGCCGAAGCCGCCCACCCGCACCTCGCCGGGCGGCAGCCGGGGCGCGCCCACCCGTCCTGCCAGCGAGCTCGTCACCCGGAGGTCCGGGCGCGTCCCCGCCGCCAGGCTCTCGGCGAGCCGACGGGCCTCGGTCGTACCACCCAGGATCAGTACGTGCACGACGTCCGGTTCCCTTCCGCGGAGTGGATGAGGCATGGGCAGCGAGGCCAGGGGCGCAGGGCTCCGGGGGCTCCGGGGGCTCCGGGACCAACTCAAGCACACCCTGGCCGACGGCCCGTCCGGTCCCCGGAGCCGCCCCGGGCGCCCCCGCATCACCCGCGACACCCCGCCGTCTCGCGGAGCGCCATCCGGTGGGGCACCGTGGAATCACGCCTGGCACTCCCGCCACGGCGGAGAGGAGCAGCCGCATGTCCGAGAACACCTACCGGGTCACCGAGATCGTCGGGACCTCCCACGAAGGCATCGACCAGGCCATTCGCAACGGGGTCACCCGGGCGTCGCAGACCCTGCGCAATCTCGACTGGTTCGAGGTCACACAGGTCAGGGGCCAGATCGAGAACGGGCGGATCGAGCACTACCAGGTCGGTCTGAAGCTCGGTTTCCGGCTGGAGGACGCCGACTGACCCGACCCCCGCAGCCGGGGTCCCCCACCCACCGAGAAGCCCCTCAGGTCCGCCCCTCCCGCTCCTGTGCGTCCTTCAGCGCCGCCGACGAGGCAGCCCACCGTGCCCGTACGACCGTGAAGCCGGCCCGCTCCGCCTCCTCGCAGACGAATTCGTCGTCGTCGACGAGCACGCGGATCTCCCGGTCGCGGGCGAGCCGGCGAAGGATCTCCAGTTTGGTGCGGCGGGCGGGCCTGCGGTCGTCGTTGCGCCGCATCCACATGCGCCCCTCGGGCAGGCCGTGCTCGGCCAGCCAGTCCACGCTCGCCCGCCGGCATCGCTCGGGGCGGCCGGTCAGATAGACCACCTCGCACTCCCGCGCGCTGCTCAGCGCGAGCGCGACGCCCTCCGCGAGCGGCGGATCATCGGACGCCGCCGCGAAGAAGGCGTCCCAGTCCCGGGGCGCGCGCTCCAGGAACCGCTGCCGGTGCGCGGTGTCCGCGAGTGTGCCGTCCAGATCGAACACGGCGAATGGTCTGCTGCTCTGATCCTTCACGCGGACCAGCCTAGACAGCGGCTCCGACAACGACGGCTCGGGCAACGACGGCTCCGGCAACACCGATGCCGGCGACAGGGCTCCGGCTCACGCAACAGTGCTCCGGCTCAGGCAACACCGGTTCTGGCGACAGGGCTCCGGCTGCGGGAGATCCGAAAGCGCGGGTTCCGGCCGGACGGGTTCCTGTGGCGAGCGGGCCACAACAACCCGCCCCGGGAAAGCGAAGCGGCGGGAACACGTTCAACTTGCGTCTCTTCAGACCCTGTTCACATCACGAGTAAGCCCTTACCGTAATCCCTCGCACAGCATGTCGCACAGCATTCGATATTTCGAACCGAGTCGGTCCCGTCGACGTCGCGAGCCGGACGGCGTGACCGGCTTCCGCCCGCTGACGGCGTCCTCGCACACCCCACCGCGCGACCGGACCTCCGGTGTGGGCGTGTTCCGGCGCCGAGGCTCGAGCATCGAGGAGACCGGCATGAACGACAGGCACCTTCAGCCCTCCCGGCGTGTCGCGCTGGGGGCGATGGCCGGCCTCACCGCCGCCTTCGCCCTCGGCACCCCGACCGCCCGCGCCGCGGCCGGAACCGCCTACGTGATGGGCTACTTCACCGAGTCGCCGAACGGCGACGGAGCGGACTACGGCCTGCATCTGGCCGTCAGCCCCGACTCCCTCCAGTGGACACCGCTGAACCAGAACAAGCCCGTCGTGACGCCGTCCGGCGGCACCGGCGGACTGCGCGATCCGTTCATCCTGCGCAGGCAGGACGGCACGTTCGTGGTGCTCGCCACCGACCTCAAGGGCACCGACTGGAGCCTCCAGAGCCAGTACGTCCACATCTGGGACTCCGCCGACCTGCGGACCTTCAGCGGCTACCGCCGGCTGAAGCTGCACGACATGGCCACTCACAGCTGGGCGCCCGAGGCGTACTGGGACGCGGGGCGCGGCCAGTACGGGATCATCTACTCCGCGGTCGATTCCAGTGGCCACAACGTCATCATGGTCAACTACACGTCCGACTTCGTGACGGCGTCGGCCGCGCAGGTCTTCTTCGACCCGGGCTACGACGTGATCGACGGCGATCTCGCCGTGGGCGTCGGGGGCGTGAACTACCTCTATTTCAAGAAGGACCAGACTCTGGTGGGCGCCAGGTCGACGTCCCTGAACCCGGGCAGCTTCACCGTGTTCAGCACACCGGTCGCGCACGGCGGCACCGAGGCGCCGATCCTCATCAGAAGCCAGTCGACCGGGACTTGGCACCTCTGGGGAGACACGTACACGCCCAACGGGGTGTTCTACGCCTGGCAGTCGGCCGATCTCGCGAGCGGCACCTGGACGGCGGTCGACCAGCGGCTCTACACCCAGCCGCTGAACTCCAAGCACGCGAGCATCCAGCCCGTCACCACGACGGAGTACGACAACCTCCTCGCCAAGTGGGGCGCTCCCGCCTGGAACCGGCTCAAGTCCTACAACTATCCGGCCCGTTACGTCCGGCACTCCAACTACGTCGGCCGGATCGACGAATACCCCTTCGACCCGTACGCGGACTCGCAGTGGACGCTGGTCCCCGGACTCGCCGACACGGCGGGCGTCTCGTTCCGCTCGGTCAACTACCCCACGCGCCACCTGCGGCACAGCAACTACCAGATGGCGCTCGACGTCAACGACGGGACCACGACGTTCGCGCAGGACGCCACGTTCTACCGGACCGCGGGCCTGGCCGACACGTCGTGGTCATCGTTCCGCTCCTACAACCAACCTGACCGTTACCTCAGGCACGCAGACTTCGTGCTGCGCATCGATCCGATCTCCACCTCCACCGACAAGGCCGACGCCACCTTCTCGGTCGGTTCTTGACGCCCCTTCGTCCCCAGGAGACAACCCCCGATGTCCCCTCTTCGCAGACTTCTCGCCGGTGCGGTGGCCGCGGCCGCCGCACTCGGCGGACTCACCGCCGCCGCGTCTCCCGCCGCGGCCGCCGACTCGGGCACGTTCAGTGTGCTCAGCTACAACGTCGCCGGGCTGCCCGACGGCATCTCCAGCGCGCCGACACCCCGCCAGGCCGCGACCACGGCGATCGGCGGGCTCATCGCCCCCTACGACATCGTCCATGTCGAGGAGGACTTCAACTACCACGCGGCCCTGTACGCGGCCGACACCGCACACGCCTACCGCACCCCGACCAGCGGGGGCGCGGGCATCGGCAGCGGTCTCAACACCCTCTCGAAGATCTCGTACGACACCGACGACTTCGAGCGGGTCGGCTGGAACTCCTGCCAGATCGACTCCGGCGACTGCCTCACGCCCAAGGGCTTCACCTTCATGCGCGAGCGCCTCGCCGAGGGCGTCTACGTCGACTTCTACAACGTGCACACCAACGCGGGCACCAACGACGGCGACCTGGCCTCCCGCGCCGACAACCTCAGCCAGCTCACCTCGTTCATCAGCACCCGTTCCGCGGGCAACGCCGTCGTCGTCATGGGCGACACGAACACCCGCTACACCCGCTCCGGCGACACCATCGCGGAGTTCGCCGCCGCCAACGGGCTGACGGACGCCTGGGTCCAGCTCGTCCGTGGCGGCACCGCGCCCGCCAAGGGAAGCGACGCCCTCGTCTGCGACCAGAGCGGCACCACCGTGCCCGACACCTGCGAGGTCGTCGACAAGATCCTCTTCCGCGGCAGCAAGCTCGTCACGCTCGGCGCCACGAACTATCACAACGAGCACACGCGCTTCCTGACCTCCGGCGGCCTGATGCTCTCCGACCACGACCCGATCACGGCGTCGTTCACCTGGTCGCGGAACACCGCCTTCCAGCTCAGCGACCAGTTCGGCGGGCCGCACGGCGACTACTTCAACGACATCGCCCGCGTGCCGGCCGGCGCCCGCGCGTCCGTCGTGTCCATCGGCAGCGGCGCACGGGTCGACCGCATGGGGCTGACGCTGAGCGACGGCACCACGTTCACGCACGGCGGCACCGGCGGTACGGCCACCTCACTGACGCTCGGCAGCGGTGAATACGTCACCTCCGCGCAGCTGTGCGAAGGCGTGAAGGACAGCCACACCCGCATCTTCTACGTGAAGTTCGCCACGAACCTCGGCCGCACTCTGGCCGGGGGCACGACGACTTCGGACTGCGTGACCCGCACCGCGCCGAGCGGCCGGCAGATCGCGGGCTTCCACGGCCGTGCGGGGGACGAGGTCGACAAGATCGGCTTCATCTACACCCAGCGCTGACCGACCGGGCGGCAGGCGGCGAACCGGTTCCCGCCGGGTCCCGGACCCGGCGGGAACACCGGGTTCCCGGACCCGCCGGGTTCCCGGACCCGCCGGATTCCCGGACCCGCCGGATTCCCGGACCCGCCGGATTCCCGGACCCGCCGGATTCCCGGACCCGGCGGGTTCCCCGGACCCGGCGGGAATCCGCTTCGACCGCCCGCCGGCCTGTCGCTCAGGACGCGTCCGACAGCCAGGGCCTGACCCTTCTGCGGGCCTCGTGCAGACGGGACTTGAGCGTGCCGAGCGGGATGCCGACGCGTTCGGCGACCTCCGCGTACTCCAGCTGGCAGATGTCGCGGTAGACCAACGCCTCCACCAGATGCGGGTGTTCACGCTCCAGCCGCTCAAGCGCCTCCAGGAGATCGATCCTGGAACCCGCGATCACACTCGTCGTGCGAGGATCCACGTACCGGGCGGCGTCGATGGCCTCCGGCCGCTCGGCGGCACGGCGCTTCAGCTCGCGGTACTTCTGCCGGGCGCAGTTGGCGACCACCGTGTACAGCCAGGTGCTGAACCGGCTGCGGCCCTCGAACGCCGTTATCTTCCGGGCGACTTGGAGCAGTACGTCCTGGGCCGCCTCCTCGGCGTCCTCACGGCAGGGCAGAAAGCGCCCGCACCGCAGAACGACCTCGGGCCGGACCTGCCGGAGCAGGACGTCGAGTGCCGCCCGGTCCCCGGCCGCCGCCCGCAGCGCGAGCTCCTCGGTGTTCCCCGTGTCCCCCACCTGGTGCTCCCCTCGATGCCGATCAGAGGCCAGGCATGATAGTCGTATGCACTCCCTGGAGCGGATCGGCCGCTACCGCCTCGAACGGCGCCTGGGCGCCGGTGGGTTCGGCGTGGTCTGGCTCGCCCGCGACGACGTTCTCGACGCCCCCGTCGCGGTCAAGGTCCTCACCGAGAACTGGGTCGACCGCCTGGACATCCGGGAACGCTTCCTCTCCGAGGCCCGGCTGCTGCGCAAGGCCGACTCCAGCCGCGTCGTGCAGGTCTACGACATCGGCGAACTCCCCGACGGCAGGCCCTACTTCGTCATGGAGTACGCCGATGGGGGCACCCTCGCCGACCGGATCGAGGCCGGGCCACTGCCCGTCGCCGAGGCACTGCGGCTGACGGCGCTGGCGGCGCTGGGTGCTGCCGCGCTGCACTCGGCCGGGATCGTGCACCGGGACATCAAGCCGTCCAACGTGCTGCTGCGCACCACACCCGGCGGAGCGGACCGGGTGCTGCTGGCCGACCTCGGGCTCGCCAAGAGCCTGGCCCAGGCCTCCGGACTCACCATCGCGGCGGGCTCGGCCGGCTACACCCCGCCCGAACAGGCGCGGCCCGGCTCCGGCATCGACGCACGGGCCGACGTGTACAGCCTGGGCGCCCTCGGCCACCACCTCGTCACCGGTTCGGTTCCGGGCCCGCCCGGCAAGGTCGAGCGCCCCGACCGGCTCCGTACGGACGTCGGTCCGGAGGTCGGCCGGGCACTGCTGCGCGCCATGGAACCCGACCGGGAGCGGCGCTGGCCGAGCGCCGCCGTATTCGCGGCGGAGCTCGAACGACTGGCCGGGGAGGCCGCGGGCGGGGGCGCCCCCGCGTCCGGGCGGAGCCGGCGCACCACGCTCCTCGCGCTGACCGGTGTCGCCGTCGCCTGCGCGGTCGGCGTCACCGCCGTACTGCTGTCGAACGAGCCCGCTGCCGGAAGCCTCCCGGTCGCGGACGGCACGGGCCGGATCACGCTGGAGGTACCGGCCGCCTGGGGCGGGCAGTTGCGCGACTCGGGGTGGAATCCACGGTCGCTGGGACTCGGGGGCGGCACGGAACCGGGCCTCGTCGTCGCGAACCGCCTGGCGAGCTGGCCGGACCTTCACGCGGACGTCGACGGAGCCTTCGTCGGTCTCAGCGAACACGGGGACGTGACCGGCGAGGTCCGCGCCATCACGCACCCGGGATGCCACTACGCCGGAAGCCGCTCCTACTCCGGCACGCGCTGGCAGGGGCTGATACGGACCTGGGACGGCTGTCCTGGCAAGGAGGGCCGCCTCACCGAGGCCGCGTTGACCGCCGCGGGGGGCGGCGGTCACCCCGAGGTGTACGTCCAGATCCGCCAGGAGAGCGGCGACGAAGACACGGCCGACGGGGTCATCGGTTCCCTGCGCCTCAAGGCCTGATCCTGGGCGGGCGGTCCCGGCTGAACCCGTCGGCGATCCCGCGAACTTTTCGGCCCCCGGGCGCATCCAAGAGTAGTGACGGGGCGCGACGCACCCCGCGCCTGTGCGATGAGCTCGTACGGAGATCTGCAAGGAGTGGTGACATGTCGACCTTCCCGCGCACGGTGGCGGACACGGACCGGCCCGGCTCGGTGCCCGCGCACCGTCGTACACCCGCCGCCCGGCGGGCCGCGCTGCTCGCGGGTGTCACCCTGCTGAGCCTGCTGACCGCCTGCGGCAACGGGACCCCCCAGGGGTCGCCGAAGACACTTCCCGGCACGGCCGGACCGGCTTCCGGCGACACGAGCACCAAGGGGGGCTCCTCCGGCGCGGCCAGCCCGGCCGCGAGCGCGCCGTCGAAGAAGACGGGTACGGGTACCGGCACCAGGACGGGGAGCGGGTCGGCCTCGGCCTCGGCCACCTCCGGAAGCGCCGCGGGCGGCGGGCGCTGCCACACCTCGGAGCTGCGCGCCTCCGTCGGCCGCAACGACCCCGGCGCGCGGCAGGAGAACTTCCCGCTCGTCCTGACCAACAAGTCCGGGCGCACCTGCACCGTGCGCGGCTACCCCGGCGCGGCCTTCGTCGACGCCTCGGGCAAGCAGCTCGGACCCGACCCCCAGCGGTCCCCGGGCTCGCCGACGACGATCGTGCTGGCGCCCGGGCACAGCGCGTGGTCGGGGCTGACCTTCTCCAACCCGGAGATCAGCGGGGCGAACACGGCGACTCCCGCCTCGCTGATCGTCACTCCGCCCGACGAGCTGGACTCCCTCACGGTGACGTGGACGCAGGGCAAGGTGCCCGTGTCCGGCAACGCGTCGTCGGTCCGTCTGACGGTCCTCAGCCCCGGAACCGCTCCCTGACCGAACGCCGGCACCCGGGCGCCGGCGACCTCGGCGGCAGCGGCGACGGCGACACCACCGGCGGTAGCGCCTCCACCGCCGGCACTCCGACAGCGGAACCAGCGGCAGCGGCAGCGGCAGCGGGGCGACGCGTCCCCGCGCCCCGCCGTTGCCGCGCCGGAGGGCGTCCCTCTGCCCGCCACCCGTCCCTCGGGTGGCGGGTTTGTCACAGAACGGCAACGTGTCCCGCTTCCCGCGACCCTTTCCGGAATTTCACGCATCCCACCGTTTGACGCACCCCGCGAACGGAGCGTCTCGGACAAAGGCACCGGTTCCTCGACCCAGGCCGGTACCAAGAACATCGGGGGATGAATCATGAGCGGTGTCTCACGCAGGCGACTTCTGGCCGCGACGGCCTCGGCCGGCGCGCTGGGAGCCCTTTCGGCCTGCTCGGCCAGGGACTGGTCCGTGGGAAGCGGCGGCGACGCCCCGGCGCGCGCCCCGAAGGTCAGGACGATCGGCGACGGTTCCACGGCGGACACCGGAGCCCAGCCGAAGCAGCCGAAGGCGGAGCGGCTGAAGCCCGGTGAACGCCCGCCGCAGTTCGTCGTCTTCTCCTGGGACGGCGCGGGCGAACTGAGCAACAAGCTCTTCTCCCGCTTCCGCAAGGTCGCCGCCGACCACGGGGCGTCGATGACGTTCTTCCTCAGCGGCATCTACACCCTGCCGGAGTCGAAGAAGCACCTCTACCACCCGCCGCAGCACCCCGTCGGCGCCTCCGCCATCGGCTACCTCTCCGACCGGCACATCCACGCGACGCTCCAGCAGATACGCGCGGCCTGGCTGGAGGGCCACGAGATCGGGACCCACTTCAACGGTCACTTCTGCGGCGCCGACGGGGTGCGCCGCTGGTCGCCCGCCGAGTGGCGCAGCGAGATAGATCAGGCGAAGAAGTTCGTCGGCGAGTGGCGGACCAACACCGGCTTCACCGACCTCGAACCGCTGCCGTTCGACTACGAGAAGGAGCTGACCGGCGGCCGCACACCCTGTCTCGAGGGGCAGTCCAGTCTGCTGCCGACCGCCGCCGCTCTGGGCTGGAAGTACGACGCCAGCTCGCCCGGCGGACTCCAGATGTGGCCCGGGAAGGTACAGGGCGGCAAGCTCTGGGACTTCCCGCTCCAGTCCATTCCCTTCCCCGGCCACTCCTTCCAAGTCCTGTCGATGGACTACAACCTGATGGCCAATCAGTCGAACGCCAACCCCCTCGGCGACCGCACGCGGTACGACGCCTGGCGCACGCAGGCCCGAGACAGCTACCTCGCCGGCTTCCGCCGCGCCTACGAGAGCAACCGGGCCCCGTTCTTCATAGGCAACCACTTCGAGCGCTGGAACGGCGGCATCTACATGGACGCCGTCGAGGAGTCGCTCTCCCGGATGGCGGGCCACGACGACGTCAGGATGGTCTCCTTCCGCCAGCTCGTGCAGTGGCTGGAGGTCCAGGACCCCGCGGTCCTGCGGAAGTTGCGCACACTCACCCCCGGGCAGTCACCGCTCGGCGGCTGGGCCGAGTTCCTGGGCGCGGCGGGCACGGCAGGCACATCAGGCACGGCGGGCACAGCCGGATCAGCGAGCTCCGCGTCCTCCGGCACCGCTGCACCCTGACGGCCCGACGGCAGGGGCCGCCGGAGTCCGTGACGTCACCGGCGGCCGCCCCGGCCCCCTCCGCCGAACGATCCGTAGCCGCCGGCCCCGGAGCTCGTACCGTAACCACCGTCCTGGGCCGAGCCGTTGAGCCCATCGCCGGAACAGAAGGCGGACGCGGAGACGCAGGAGTCGCCGACGTCACCGGACGGCTCGGGGGACGAAGTGGCCTGGCCGGGAGTGGCGGTGGGTGTCCGGGTGCCGGCGGATGCCGGTGCCGTCGACGACGGCTCCCGGGTTGAGGGGCCCTTCGCGTCACCGTCCGTGGAGTCCCAGTTGACGACCTCCAGTTGGAGCGAGGGCGCCGAGGTGTCGAGCGTCCAGTGCTGTATCCGCTCGTCCGTGCGGAGTTTCAGAAGGAGCGCCGACTCCCCCGTGACCGAGGCGGGGGCGAGAGCCAGATCCTGGTTCCAGCGCGGTACGAGCACGCCCTGGAGGGTGAAGTCGTAGCGGACGTTCTTGGTGCCGGGCTGCGACGTGCCCGTACAGGCGGCCAGTTGGACGGAGTAGCCCAGGTGCGAGTCGAGACACAGGCTCGGGTGGTCCGCGTCGCGCAGCAGCCCGTCCGAGGCGTACGACCACTGGGTCGCCGAGTCCGAGGAGCACGGGACGAGCCGGGCCTCGGCACCGCTCGCGGGCGCTGTTCCGGCGAAGCCGACGCACAGCCCGGTCGCGGCGTTGCGCAGCCGGCCGCGTACGGTGCCGTCCTTGTTCTCGCCGGTGCGTGCCCACGACGGGTTCGTTCCCCGGCCCGGTGCCGCGGAGGAGTGGCCGCCGTCGGTCGTTCCGTGCCGGGACGTCGAGTCGGTGTCGGATGCCCACAGGACCACCGGGACCATGATCAGCGCGCCGAGGGTCAGCACGGCGACGGCGACGTTGCGGCGTCCGGGCGCGCGCCGGGACGCCTTGTGCCCGGAAGCCCGGCGGGAGGCACGCGCTCCCGAGCCGGAGCGGGGCGCGCCCCGGCGGCGGGAGAGGCGGCCCTCCCCGTCGGGTGCGGGCGCTTCCCGCTCGGCCGGCTGCGGCGCGGTCGCGTCGAGGACCGTGGGCGGGCTGCCGGTGTACTGAGCGGCGTCGGACGGGGTGCGCGAAGGCAGGCCCGGAGGGCGTACGTCCTCGGCGCCGGGCAGGAACTCGACGATGTGGGCGGTCCCGGCGGCTGGGCCGCTCCCGGCACCCGTGGCCCCGCCGTCGAAGGCCGGACCACCGTCCGCACCCGTCACTCCCCCGGCGAAGTCCGAGCCGCCGTCCGCACCCATCGCTCCCCGAGCGAAGGCCGGACCACCGTCTCCCCAGGCGAAGGCCGTACCTTGGCCGGCCCGGTCACCCTGCGGCTGCGGGGCCGTCTCCCCGGCCGCCTCGGCCCGCTCCTGGCGTGAGGCGACATAGGCGTGCGCGCCCCAGCCGAGCACCGCCTCGGCGAGCGGGATCGCGAGTTCGCCGTTGAACCGGCTCAACTGGTCGGCCGCGTACCGGCAGTGGCCGCACTCGTCCATATGACCGCGCAGGTCGGGGTCGAGGTCCATGCCGCCGCGCCGGAAGGAGACGTCGAGCATGCGATGGTAGCGGCGGCACTCCTGGCTGGGGGCCAGTTCGTGGTGGATCTCCAGACACTCCTGGCGCAGCCGCTCCCTGGCCCGCTCCAGTTCGGTGACGGCGTCCTCGGGGAAGATGCCCAGCAGCGCGGCAGGGACCTCAGGTCGTTCGGCCTCCACCTCCCCGTGCCACAACAGACAGCGGGCCGGTTCGGGCAGCCGCTGGAACGCTCGGGAGATCAGGCGTCTGTCCTCGGGCGGAAGCAGCCGGGCCGCCGCACGGTCCTCGGCGTCCTCACGGTCGGCCTCGGCCAGCAGCTCGGGGTGGAGCAGCTCCCGCCTCGGGTCCATGAGCCATTCGGCCGCTATGCGGCGGACGGTGACGAGCAGTTGAGGCCGCCAGGCGGCGCTCGGCCCGCCCTGGTGCAGCGAATCCCCGAACAGGCGCGTGAATGAGGCGGTGGTCAGCATTCCGGCGGGACGTACGCCGCCGGTGCACAGCCGCGCGTAAGAGAAGACCGCCTCCCAGTGGCGGTCCAGGAGTTCTCCGACAGGATAGTTCGCGGGTGCGCCTCCCTGCCTCTTCAGCTCCGCCGCGAGCCGTTCATCCGATATCTCGAACAAGCGGCCGGGGTCGGATGAATGAGACAGCGTTCCGTCATTCACTTCCGCTTTCCTTCCAAAGGCAGCGCGGCAAATAGTCCATACCAATGGGTATGTAGACCGCCCGTTCGAAGCGGATGGTCCGCTCATGAGGGTGACGTCGCGAACGACCACCCCTGACAGCCCTTTCGGGCGAGGGGAAGCGGGCGCGCCGCACGCGTGCAGAACGAGGTCGATATTGTCTGCACACCGACAACGCCCACCTTTGCACAGGGCGACGAGCGGGAACAAGCGATCCCGGACTTTCTCTTAATACGGCATCGCCGAGAATATTGACCAAATGTCAGTCGCCCCGCGCCAAAAGAAATTCGGAAACCCGACGGCTCGACCTTCCGTCCCGAAGCCTCCACAATGGGAGCGCTCTCACGCGCTCATCCGAGCGCCTTTCCGCACGTAATTCCTGCCTCTCCGGCACGGCCGTCGTGGCCGTGACGGACGCCCGGAGAAGGCCGGCCCGGCCGCGGCGGCCGGGGCGTCGGCGTTTCGGGACAGCCGGCGCCACGGCGGCTCGTAGGCGTCAGTGACCGCTGATCGCGCGAGGCGTGTACGGCTGTTCCAGCTCCTCGGTCTCCTTGTCCGAGAGCTCCAGGCCGAGCGAGGCGACAGCGTCCTCGACGTGCCCCGCCTTGGTGGCGCCGACGATGGGCGCGGTCACACCGTCGCGCCGCAGCAGCCAGGCGAGCGCGACCCTGGCACGCGGCACCCCGCGCTCGGCGGCGATCCGCCCGACCGCGTCGACGATCTCGCGGTCGCCGTCCCGGTACAACTTCCGGCCGAACTCGTCGCCCCGGCTGCGTTCGGTGGACGTGTCCCAGTCACGGGTGAGCCGGCCGCGGGCGAGCGGGCTCCACGGCAGGACGCCGACACCCTGGTCGGCGCAGAGCGGCAGCATCTCCCGCTCCTCCTCGCGGTAGAGCAGGTTGTAGTGGTTCTGCATGGCCACGAACCGGGTCCAGCCGTGCAGCGTGGCCGTGTACTGGGCCTTGGAGAACTCCCACGCGTACATCGAACTCGCCCCGATGTAACGGACTTTGCCCGCCTTGACCACGTCGTGCAGCGCCTCCATCGTCTCCTCGACAGGGGTGCGGCGGTCGAAGCGGTGGATCTGGTAGAGGTCGATGTAGTCGGTGCCGAGGCGGCGCAGACTGTTGTCGATCTCCGCCATGATCGCCTTGCGGGACAGGCCACGGCCGTTGGGGCCCTCGTGCATCGCGCCGTTGACCTTGCTGGCGATGACGATCTCGTCGCGACGCGCGAACTCGGCGAGCGCCCGTCCCACGATCTCCTCACTCGTGCCGTCCGAGTACACGTTGGCCGTGTCGAAGAAGGTGATCCCGGCTTCGAGTGCCTGGCGGATCAGGGGGCGCGAGGCCTCCTCGTCGAGAGTCCATTCGTGGACGCCCCGGTCGGGCAGGCCGAAACTCATGCAGCCAAGGCAGATCCGGGAGACGTCCAGGCCCGTCGAACCGAGCTTCTCGTACCGCATGCTCACTCCTGCTCTCGCTGCCGGTGGGGTGGGGCGTGGAGATCCGGGAACGCACTCCCGGGGTGGGGCGGGAAGATCCGGGGACGAGCTCCCGGGGTGGTGCCGGGAGATCCGAGGACAGATCCCTGCCCGCGGTGGACACCCGGCAGCCCTACTCCGCGGGGCCTTCCACGTCGCCGTACACCCGCGCCGACACGATCAGGCCATCACTGCCCCGGGCACAGACCGCGAGGCCCGGCCGGGGAGGCAGACCCCCGGTGCCCCAGCGGTCGAGGACGTACTCGAACGCGCTGCGGACACCGTCCTCGGTCACGGTGCACAGCGTGAGCGGGATGCCGCCGCCCGAGGCGAAGAGGGTGTCGTGGAGCTCGGCCAGCTCCTTGGTCCCGGTGTGCCGGTGCGCGTCGGCGGCCGGCCCGCGGAAGGTCCCGTCCGGCGCGAAGGCTGCGACGACGGCCGCGGTGTCCCCGGCCCCCAGGGCGGCCAGATAGGCGCCCACGACGTCGGAGGCGTGCGCCGACGGGTCCGGCGGCACCATGGGACGGCGCACCGCATGACGGCCGAGCAGCGGCAGGCGGGAGTGGTGGATCCGCACCGGCAGCGCGGAGGCGAGGTCCACGGCGGCCGCCACGGGCAGCCCGATGCGCCCGCCCTCCCCGCCCTCCAGATGCACGACCCATTCCCCCACACCCCGCCGCTCACCGAGCGTGACGGCGACCTCCTCGATCTCGACCTTCCGTTCCGCCCTCCAGGTGTCCTGCACGTCCAGCCAGGCCCCCAGGACGCCGACCCCGCTGATCCGGCCGGCCTCCGGATCGTCGAGGGCGACGGGTACGGTGGCCGCCGCCGGGTCGCGCAGGGCGTCGGCGAGCTCGGCGTCGCCGAGCCGGCCGACGAGGTCGGAGATCTGCGGGATCCAGACCATGGGGACTCCTGGGGCGTGCGGAGTGGTCGACTTCGATCGTGTGCCCGCACCGGCCCGGGCGCGACCCCAGCGGGCGAAAGGAACGCGTCCGGTACGACGTCGCCGGACCGTCCGCTCAGCGCTCTGTCCGAATCCCGCCGGACGGAAGGCCGCGCAGGGCGCACTGTTGAGGGTGAACACGCTGCGAGAACTCGGAAAGGACCGGACCGATGACGGTCTACACGACCATGGACAGCCCGCTCGGCCGACTGCTGCTGGTGGGTGAGGAGTCCGCCACGGCCAAGGGCGGCACCGCGCTCGCCGCGCTGTCCGTGCCGGACCAGAAGTACGGCGCGGTCGTGCAGGACGGCTGGAGCCCGGACGCGGACGCCTTCCGGGAGATCGTCTCCCAGCTGAGCTCGTACTTCGACGGCCGGCTGACCGCCTTCGACATCGAGTACGTGACGAGCGGCAGCGACTTCCAGCGGCGCGTCTGGAAGGCCCTGGAGACCATCCCGTACGGCACCACCGTCAGCTACGGGGAGGTCGCCGCGCTGATCGGCGCGTCCCGGGCCGCGGTCCGTGCCGTCGGTACGGCGATCGGGGCGAACCCGCTGCTGATCGTCCGCCCCTGCCACCGGGTGATCGGCGCGAGCGGCGCGCTCACGGGCTACGCCGGGGGCCTGGAGCGCAAGCGGCAGCTCCTGGACCTCGAGGACGTGCCGTCATGACCGGCACGGGCGCTTCCGGGCCGGTCGATCGGGCGGCCGTGAAAGTCCTCTCGGCGACCGTGAAGGTCCTCCCGGCGACCGTGAAGGTCCTCCAGGCGACCGGTCCGACGGCCTTCCGCGCCGACGGCCTTCCGTCCGCGTCCGACGTGCCCGGGTAGCGAGACCCGGCCCGGCCTAGAATCGTGGGGTTTGCCCCCGCCTCGCCGACGGCCGGGCCGCGGCCCACCGGCCGCGGTACGGGCCGCCCCCAGGAGTTCCGCCGATGCCCAGCCCCGACGGCCACCCCCACTCCCACGTCCGCGTCCGCGGCGCCCGGGAGCACAATCTGCGAGGTGTCGACGTCGACGTCCCGCGGAACCTCCTCGTGGTGTTCACGGGGGTGTCGGGGTCCGGGAAGTCCTCGCTGGCCTTCGGCACGATCTACGCCGAGGCGCAGCGGCGGTACTTCGAGTCGGTCGCCCCGTACGCGCGGCGGCTGATCCATCAGGTGGGGGCGCCGAAGGTCGGGGAGATCACCGGGCTGCCGCCGGCGGTGTCCCTCCAGCAGCGCAGATCGGCGCCCACCTCGCGCTCCTCCGTGGGCACGGTCACCAATCTGTCCAACTCGCTGCGGATGCTGTTCTCGCGCGCGGGCCGGTATCCGGCGGGCGCCGAGCGGCTCGACTCGGACGCGTTCTCGCCGAACACGGCCGCGGGGGCGTGCCCCGAGTGCCACGGTCTCGGCCAGGTCCACCGTACGACCGAGGAGTTGCTGGTCCCCGATCCGGCGCTGTCGATCCGTGAGGGTGCCGTCGCGGCCTGGCCCGGGGCGTGGCAGGGCAAGAACCTGCGGGACATCCTCGACACCCTCGGCCACGACGTGGACCGGCCCTGGCGCGAACTGCCCGCCGAGGAGCGGGAGTGGATCCTGTTCACGGACGAGCAGCCGGTGGTCACGGTGCATCCGGTGCGCGAGGCCGAGCGGATCCAACGCCCTTACCAGGGCACGTACATGAGCGCTCGGCGCTATGTCCTGAAGACCTTCTCCGACACGAAGAGCGCCACGCTGCGGGCCAAGGCCGAGCGCTTCCTGGCCGCCGCTCCCTGTCCGGCGTGCGGCGGAAGCAGGCTGCGGCCCGAGGCCCTGGCCGTGACCTTCGCGGGACGCGACATCGCCGAGCTGGCCGCGCTGCCGCTGGTCGAACTGGCGAAGTCCCTCACGGGCGACTCCGAGACCGCCCGGGTCCTGACCGAGGATCTCGCCTCCCGTATCGCCCCCGTCGTGGAGCTCGGACTCGGCTACCTCAGTCTCGACCGGGCCACCCCGACCCTCTCGGCGGGTGAACTCCAACGGCTGCGTCTGGCCACGCAGTTGCGGTCCGGGCTGTTCGGGGTGGTGTACGTCCTCGACGAGCCGTCCGCCGGGCTGCACCCGGCGGACACCGAGGCCCTGCTCACCGTGCTGGAACGGCTGAAGGCCGCAGGCAACTCGGTGTTCGTCGTGGAGCATCACTTCGATGTCGTGCGCGGCGCGGACTGGCTGGTCGACGTGGGCCCGGGGGCCGGGGAGCACGGCGGGCGGGTCCTGCACAGCGGACCGGTCGCCGCCCTGGAGGGCGTACGGGACTCCGCGACGGCACGCTTCCTCTTCGACCGCTCCCCCGCACCGGCGCGCCCGGTGCGCCCGCCCCGGGGGCAGGTGTCGGTCGGCCCGGTGACCCGGCACAATCTGCGCGGGGTCACCGCCGAGTTCCCGCTCGGCGTGTTCACCGCGGTCACCGGGGTCTCGGGCTCCGGGAAGTCCACGCTGATCGGCGAGGTGAGCGAGGAACTGGCGGGCGTCGGACGGCTGGTCAGCGTCGACCAGAAGCCCATCGGCCGCACTCCCCGCTCCAATCTCGCCACCTATACGGGGCTGTTCGACGTCGTGCGCAAGGTGTTCGCCGGGACCGAGGCGGCCGGGGAACGCGGCTACGGTGTGGGCCGGTTCTCCTTCAACGTGGCCGGGGGACGCTGCGAGACCTGCCAGGGCGAGGGCTTCGTCAGTGTGGAGCTGCTGTTCCTGCCCAGCACCTACGCCCCTTGCCCGGACTGCGGCGGCGCGCGCTACAACCCCGAGACCCTCGAAGTGACGTACCGGGGAAGGAACATCGCGCAGGTCCTGGATCTCACGGTCGAGGCGGCGGCGCGGTTCTTCGCCGACGCGGACACCCCGGCCGTCACCCGCAGCCTCGACACGCTGCTCGACGTGGGCCTCGGCTATCTGCGGCTCGGCCAGCCCGCCACGGAGCTGTCGGGCGGCGAGGCCCAGCGCATCAAGCTGGCGAGCGAGTTGCAGCGGGTCCGGCGGGGGCACACCTTCTATCTCCTCGACGAGCCGACGACGGGACTGCATCCGGCCGATGTCGAGGTGCTGACGGCCCAGTTGCACGGACTCGTGGACGCCGGTCACACCGTCGTGGTGGTGGAGCACGACATGACGGTGGTGGCGGGAGCCGACTGGGTCATCGACCTCGGCCCGGGCGGGGGTGACGAGGGCGGCCGGATCGTGGCCGCCGGGCCACCCGAGCGGGTGGCGACGGCGGCCGGCCGGACGGCGCCCTACCTCGCCCGGGCACTCTCAGGGCTCCGCTAGGGCCGAAGCAGGCGACGCAGGGTGTCGTCCGGGTTCCCTGGCGGTCTCCGGATCAGACCGCGGGGGCCGGGGCTGCCCGATCGTCCAGGGCGTGTGCCACGGCGCGTGGGGCGGGGCCGCCGGAAGCGCCCTGGGCCGCCTCGGCCAGGGACCGGCGGTCGGGGTGGCTGCCCGCCGGGAGCGGGGGCCACAGGACGACCTCGGCCACCAGGCCGCGCGCCGACACCACACGCCACAGCGAGGCGAGCAGCGAGTCCTCGCCGACGAACGCGGGCGCGGTGCTGGCCGCTCCGTCGGCGAACCGGTACCGGATGCGCACGGGCTGGACCGGCACGCCGGCGTCCAGGGCGGCCTGGAAGAGGGCCCTGCGGTAGCGGCCCCCGGCCCGGCCGCACCAGGTGCTGCCCTCCGGGAACGCGGCGACGGCCGAGCCGCCGCGCAGGGTCTCGGAGACCTCCCGCACCGTTGCGGGCAGGGCGCGCAGCCGGTCGCGGTCGATGAACAGCGTGCCGCCGCGGGCCGCCAGCGCGCCCAGCACGGGCCAGCCGCGCACCTCGGTCTTGGCGACCATCCGCGCCGGGCGGACGGCGGCGAGCAGCGGGATGTCCAGCCACGAGATGTGGTTGGACACGATCAGGACGCCGCCGGTGGGCCGGGCGGCTCCGGTGATCCGCGTCCGGACCCCGGCCGTGCGCACCACGGCCAGGCACCAGCGGCGGATCCACCTCCGGCGCGGCCGGACCCGCAGCCGGGCGACGAGAGGCAGCAGGGCGACCCCGAGGACGACGACGGCCAGGAGTGCGGCCAGCCGCAGGACGGCCCGGGGCACACCCGTCCAGGGCCTCGCGGACTCCACGCAGCCGCGCGGTGAGCAGGGTGCGGTGGGCAGCCAGGGGCCGGCCCCCTGGACGGGCCCGGCTGCGGGCCGCCGGGGCGCGGGGACGATTCCGGGGAGCACCGCCGCTCGCGGCCTTCCGCCGGACCGGGGACGGCCGGGAGCCGTGAGCCGGGGGGCTCCGGTGCGGGGCGTGCTCATCAGGCGGGGACGAGCGAGAGGAAGTGCCGCAGGTAGCGCGGGTTGACCCGGCGCATCGACAGCAGCACGTACATGTCGGCGACCCCGAAGTCCGTGTCGTGCGCGGGCTCGCCGCACACCCAGGCGCCCAGGCGCAGATAGCCGCGCAGCAGCGGGGGCAGTTCGGTGCGGGCGGGGCGGGCGACGCCCTCGGCGCTCCAGGGCAGCAGCGGGCGGACGCGGAACTCCTCCGGGGCCAGGTGCTTGTCCCGCACCCGGTCCCAGGTGCCCGCGGCGAGGGTGCCGCCGTCGGCGAGCGGTACGGAGCAGCAGCCGGCGAGCCATTCGTGGCCGCCGTCGATCATGTACCGGGCTATCCCGGCCCAGATCAGGCCGATGACCGCGCCGTCGCGGTGGTCGGGGTGGACGCAGGAGCGGCCCACCTCGACCAGTCCGGGGCGTATTCCGGCCAGCGGACCGAGGTCGAACTCGCTCTCCGAGTAAAGCCGTCCGGCGATCGCGGCACGGTCGGGGGGCAGCAGCCGGTAGGTGCCGACGACCTGGCCTGTCTGCGTGTCGCGGACCAGCAGGTGGTCGCAGTACGCGTCGAAGGCATCGATGTCGAGACCCGGCTGCGGGGTGTTCAGGAGGGCGCCCATCTCCCCGGCGAAGACGTCGTGGCGGAGCCGTTGCGCGGCCCGGACGTCGGCCTCGTCGCGGGCCAGGGTGACGGTGTAGCGGGTGGGGGCGACGGGTTGGGTCGGGGTGTCGAGGGTGGAAACGCCGGTCATGGCACTCTCCTGGTCACGGGCCGGTTCGGCGGAGGGGGTACCCCCCGCTCGAACGGAGTCGAGGGCTCGGGGGAGGCAGGCCGGATCCGAACGGTCTGCGCGCTCCTGTTCTTCCGACGCAGGTTGGCGTGCGCGTGACCAGTGCCAGGAGGGCGGATGTGAGGATGCTGAATGACAGGGGTGACCCGGAAAGCGAGACGGGACCGGGGTGTGAGCACCACACCCGGTCCCGCCCGTCCGCACCGTACGGCGAACGACTTCGGGCCTAACGCTTGCCCGCCTTGCGGGTGGCGCGCAGCCACTCCTTGTTCATGCTGGTGATGGAGAACAGCGGGATGCCCTTGGGGCAGGCGGTCGCGCACTCGCCGGTGAGGGTGCAGCCGCCGAAGCCCTCGTCGTCCATCCGCGCCACCATGTCGAGCACCCGGGTCTCCCGCTCGGGGGCGCCCTGGGGCAGCACGTTCAGGTGGTTGATCTTGGCTGAGGTGAACAGCATCGCGGCGCCGTTCGGGCAGGCCGCGACGCAGGCGCCGCAGCCGATGCACTCGGCGTGCTCGAAGGCGAAGTCGGCGTCGGGCTTGGGGACGGGGGTGGCGTGCGCCTCGGGCGCGGCTCCCGTCGGGGCGGTGATGTAGCCGCCGGCCTGGATGATCCGGTCGAACGCGGAGCGGTCGACGACGAGGTCCTTGACGACCGGGAAGGCGGTGGCCCGCCAGGGCTCGATGTCGATCGTGTCGCCGTCGTGGAAGGAACGCATGTGCAGCTGGCAGGTGGTGGTGCGCTCGGGTCCGTGCGCGTCGCCGTTGATGACCAGGCTGCACGCGCCGCAGATGCCCTCGCGGCAGTCGTGGTCGAAGGCGACGGGGTCGTCGCCGGCGAGGATGAGTTCTTCGTTGAGGGTGTCGAGCATCTCCAGGAAGGACATGTCGGCCGAGATGCCGTCCACCTCGTACGTGGACATCGCTCCGTCGGCGTCGGCGTTCTTCTGCCGCCAGACGCGCAGAGTGAGCTTCATGCGTAGCTCCGCTGGGTGGGGTGGACGTACTCGAAGACCAGGTCTTCCTTGTGCAGGACGGGTGCGGCGCCGGTGTCGGTGAACTCCCAGGCGGCCGCGTACGAGAACTCCTCGTCCCGGCGCGCCGCCTCGCCGTCCGGGGTCTGGGACTCCTCGCGGAAGTGACCGCCGCAGGACTCGGCGCGGTTCAGCGCGTCGAGGCACATCAGCTCGGCGAGTTCCAGGTAGTCGACGATCCGGTTGGCCTTCTCCAGCGACTGGTTGAACTCCTCGCCCGTGCCGGGGACCTTGATGCGCCGCCAGAACTCCTCGCGGATCTGCGGGATGCGCTCCAGGGCCTTGCGCAGTCCCGTCTCCGTGCGGGCCATCCCGCAGAACTCCCACATGAGTTCGCCGAGTTCGCGGTGGAAGGAGTCGGGGGTGCGGTCGCCGTCGACGGCGAGCAGGAGCCGCAGCCGGTCCTCGGTGTCCGCCAGCACCTCCTGCACCGCCGGGTGTTCATCGGTGATCCCGGTGTGGTGCGGGTTGCGGGCGAGGTAGTCGTTGATCGTCGACGGCAGGACGAAGTAGCCGTCGGCGAGTCCCTGCATGAGGGCGGAGGCGCCGAGCCGGTTCGCGCCGTGGTCGGAGAAGTTGGCCTCGCCGACGGCGAACAGGCCGGGGACGGTGGTCTGGAGGTCGTAGTCGACCCACAGTCCGCCCATCGTGTAGTGCACGGCGGGGTAGATCCGCATGGGCACGGTGTACGGGTCCTCGGCGGTGATCCGGGCGTACATGTCGAAGAGGTTGCCGTACTTCTCCTCGACCGCCTCGCGGCCCATGCGCCTGACGGCGTCCGCGAAGTCGAGGTAGACGCCCTGGCCGCCGGGGCCCACTCCCCTGCCCTCGTCGCAGACGTTCTTGGCGGCGCGGGAGGCGATGTCGCGGGGCACGAGGTTGCCGAAGGAGGGGTAGATGCGTTCCAGGTAGTAGTCGCGCTCGTCCTCGGGGATCTCGTTCGGCGGGCGGGTGTCGCCGTGTGCCTTCGGGACCCAGATACGGCCGTCGTTGCGCAGCGACTCGCTCATCAGCGTCAGCTTGGACTGGTGGTCGCCGGTGCGCGGGATGCAGGTGGGGTGGATCTGGGTGAAGCAGGGGTTGGCGAAGTACGCGCCGCGCCGGTGGGCCCGCCAGATCGCGGTGGCGTTGGAGTTCATGGCGTTCGTCGAGAGGTAGAAGACGTTGCCGTAGCCGCCGCTCGCCAGGACGACGGCGTCCGCGTAGTAGGTGTCGATCCTGCCGGTGATCAGGTCGCGGGCGACGATGCCGCGGGCCCGTCCGTCGACGACGATCAGGTCCAGCATCTCGGTGCGCGGGTGCATCTCGACGTTCCCTGCGGCGATCTGCCGGGACAGCGCCTGGTACGCGCCGAGCAGGAGCTGCTGGCCGGTCTGGCCGCGGGCGTAGAAGGTGCGGGAGACCTGGACGCCGCCGAAGGAGCGGGTGTCGAGCAGGCCGCCGTACTCGCGGGCGAAGGGCACGCCCTGGGCGACGCACTGGTCGATGATCTCGACCGAGATCTGCGCCAGGCGGCGGACGTTGGACTCGCGGGCCCTGAAGTCGCCGCCCTTGACGGTGTCGTAGAAGAGCCGGTGCACGGAGTCGCCGTCGTTGCGGTAGTTCTTCGCCGCGTTGATGCCGCCCTGCGCGGCGATCGAGTGGGCGCGGCGGGGCGAGTCCTGGTAGCAGAACTGGACGACGTGGTAGCCCTGTTCGGCGAGGGTGGCGCCCGCGGAGCCGCCGGCGAGTCCGGTGCCGACGACGATCACGGTGTGCTTGCGGCGGTTGGCCGGGTTGACCAGCTTGGCCTCGAACCGGCGCCTGTCCCAGCGTTCTTCGACCGGACCGGCCGGTGCCTTGGTGTCGGCGACCGGCTCCCCGGTCGTGAAGTGGGCGTATTCAGAGGTCATTTCAGCTCACCACTCCGGTCATGACGCCCACGGGCACGGCGATGAAGCCAGCCGTGAGCAGCAGCGCGAGGGCGTTCGCGATGGTCTTGAGGGCACGGTCGCGGGTGCGGCTGCCGGCCCCGAGGGTCTGGGCGGCGCTCCAGAAGCCGTGCCGGATGTGCAGGCCGAGCGCGAGCATCGCGACGATGTAGATGACGTCGCCGTACCAGGTGGAGAAGGTGTCCACGACGTTCTGGTACGGGTGGCCCTCCTGGAAGCCGCCCGAGTGCACGGTGCCGGTGGTCAGGTCGAGGAGGTGCCAGACGATGAACAGGCCGAGGATGATCCCGCCCCAGCGCATCGTGCGGGTGGCATAGCTCGCTCCTCGCTTCTTGTGCACGTACTTGCCGGGCCGGGCCTTGATGTCACGGCGGCTGAGCTGGTACGCGGACGTGGCGTGCGCGATCACGGCGACGACCAGGACCACGCGGACGAGCCACAGCGTCCACTCGTAGTGCATGAAGGGTTCGCCCACGGTGCGCAGCCAGTGGGCGTAGTGGTTGAACTCCCCCGCGCCGAAGTAGATCTTCAGGTTCCCGATCATGTGGGCGATCAGGTAGAGCAGCATGATCAGGCCGCTGACGGCCATCACGGTCTTCTTGCCGACGGAGCTGTCCCACACGGTGCGCGCCATGGACGACCGTCGGTCCGTCCGCGTTGCCAGAGCCATGGGAAGAGACGGTAGGCCGCGAGGAACCGATCAGTCCAAGACATGGAACAGCTTGTTTCCATAGACATGGGCTATCGTCGAAGGGTGCAGTTCCAACAGCTCCAGTACTTCGTCGCCGTCGCGGAGACCCGGCATTTCACCCGGGCCGCCGAGCTGGTGCATGTCGCGCAGCCTTCTCTCTCCCAGCAGATCAAGGCGCTGGAGCGGGAGTTGGGGGTTGATCTCTTCCTGCGGGCGCGCGGGAACATCACCCTGACCGACGCGGGCGAGGCGCTGCTGCCGCTGGCCCGGCGCATCCTCGCCGACGCGGACACGGCCCGGCACGAGGTCCAGGAGCTGGCCCAGCTGCGCAGCGGCCGGGTGCGGCTCGGCGCGACCCCGAGCCTGTGCACCGGTCTGCTGCCCGACGTGCTGCGCGCCTTCCACGACCGCTATCCGGGCATCCGGCTGCTGATCGAGGAGGGCGGCTCGCACGATCTCGTACGGGAACTCGCGCGCGGCGCTCTCGACCTCGCCCTCGTCGTCCTGCCCCTGCCCACGCCGTCCCCCGCGCTGACCACCGTGGAGCTGCTGCGCGAGGACCTGGTGGTGGTGTCGTCACCGGATGCCCCGGCACCCGGTGAGGGCCGGAGCGCGGTGCGTGTCGCCGATCTGGAGGGCGAGCGTCTGGTGATGTTCCGGCACGGCTACGACCTGCGGGAACTGACCGTCGGCGCCTGTCGCGCCGAGGGCTTCGAGCCCGACTTCGCGGTCGAGGGCGGGGAGATGGACGCGGTTCTGGGCTTCGTCCGGGCCGGCCTCGGCGTGGCCGTCGTACCGCGCATGGTGGCCGCGCGGTCCGGGCCGGGGCTGCGGGTGACGCCGTTGGCCCCGCCGGGACTCGAGCGGACCATCGCGCTGGCGCACCGCAGCGATGTGGCGCCGCCCCGGGCGGCCCGGGAGCTCCAGCGGATGCTGCTGGAACGCTGACGGCGCCCCGCCGCGGGCGCGCGGCACGGCACGCCCGGGCTCACCGGGCCGGACTCACCAGGTCGGGATGAGGCCGCCGTCGATCACGAAGTCGCTGCCGGTGATGTTGCGGGCGCGGTCCCCGGCGAGGAAGAGCACCAGGCCGGCCACCTCGGCGGGCTCGGAGAAGCGGCCGGTGACGGTCGCGCCGGAGGCCTTGGCGACCACGTCCTGCGGGGTGAGTCCCGCGGCGGCCGAGACCGTCGCGGCCACTCCCCCGCCGCCGAGCCACAGGTCGGTCTCCACGGGACCGGGGCTGACCGTGTTGACGCGGACGCCCTGCGGCCCGACCTCCTTGGACAGCGCCTTGGAGAACGCGACCAGCGCCGCCTTGCCCGCGCTGTAGTCGATGACCAGCGGGTCCGGCAGAGTGGCGTTGACCGAGCCGATCGTCACGATCGAGCCCTGTCCGGCCGCCAGCATCGACGGCAGGGCCGCACGGGTGACCCGTACGGCCGTGAGCAGGTTCAGGTCGAGCGTGCGCAGCCATTCCTCGTCGGTGACCGACAGGAAGCCCTCGGTGCGGGCGGGGGCCGTGCCCACGTTGTTGACCAGGACGTCGATCCGCCCGGCCGCCGCCTCGACGAGCCTGCCCGCGGCGTCGGGTTCGGCGAGGTCGACCGGCACCCATCGCACGTTCCCCTTCGCCACCAGGGCGTCGAGGCCGGCGGAGGTGCCGCGGGAACCGGCGATCACCGTCGCGCCCGCGCCGGTCAGTGCCTCCGCGACCGCCAGTCCGATCCCCTTGCTGGCTCCGGTGACGACAGCCGTTCTGCCCTGAAATTCGGTGCTCATCCGCCTCAGCTCCATGTGTGGGTGTGCCTCCTGTCCATGAGACATACGCAGAGCCGCACGCGCGAGACGTCCCGCGAGCCGGCGGTGCGGCGCGCCCCCGGTCCGGGAGGGCGCGCCACGCGGGGCGTTCAGCCGACGGCGTCGACCAGCGCCAGCTCGTGCAGCCGCTCCGGCGGTCCCGGACGGGCGTAGTACCAGCCCTGGGCGGTGTCACAGCCCAGTATCCGCAGCTGCTCGGCCTGCGCTCCGGTCTCCACGCCCTCGACCGTGACCGCCAGGTCGAGACTGTGGGCGAGGGAGACGATGCCCTCGACGATCTTCAGGTCGACCGGATCCGCCGGGAACTGCTGCATGCCCTGGGTGAACGACCGGTCCAGCTTGAGGATGCTGACCGGCAGACGCCGGAGGTTGGCGAGGTTCGAGTAGCCGGTGCCGAAGTCGTCGAGCGCGATGTCGACGCCCATCTCGGCGAGCCGGCGCAACGGTTTGAGCAGATCGTCGTCCGCGCCGATCAGCGCGGACTCGGTGACCTCCAGGCACAGCGCCCGGGCGTCGAGACCCTCACGCTCCAGGATGTCGACCGTGTCCTGGACCAGGCCCGGATGAGTGAGCTGACACGGCGAGAGATTGACGTTGACGCGCAGCGGGCCCGAGCCGGTGTGCCGTTCCTGCCAGCTGCGGGCCTGCCGGACCGACTGCTCCAGGACCCAGCGGCCGAGCGGCACGATCAGTCCGGTGTGCTCGGCGAGCGGAATGAAACGGTCGGGTCCGAGGACGCCGTGCTGCGGGTGCAGCCAGCGCACCAGCGCCTCCGCACCCCGTACGCTGCCGTCGCCGAGGTGCACCAGCGGCTGGTACTCGATGAAGAACTCGCCCCGGTCCAGGGCGGCGGGGAGCGCCGTGGTGAGTCCGTTGCGGGTGATGGCGCGGGCGTCGGCCTCGGGGTCGGCCAGCTCGAAGCGGTTGCCGCCCGCGGACTTGGCCCGGTACATCGTGATGTCGGCGCTGCGCAGCACCTCGGCGGCGCCGCGCTCCCCGGCCGGGCCCTCGACGATGCCGACGCTGCCGCGCACGGTCAGGTCGCGGCCGTCGATGCTGATCGGGGTGACGAGCGCGTTCATGATGCGGCCGGCGAGTTCGTCGACCTCGCGCTCGGTGTCCGGTCCTGTGGTCAGGGCAACGAACTCGTCGCCGCCGAGCCTGGCGACCATCTCGCCGGGGGCCGTGGCGCAGGACTGGAGGCGGTCGGCGACCTCGACGAGCAGCCGGTCGCCGGCCGCGTGCCCGAGGCTGTCGTTGATGGTCTTGAAGCCGTCGAGGTCGAGGTAGCAGAGCCCGAAGCGCTGTCCCTCCCCCGCGGCCAGCGCCTTCTCCAGACGCTCGAAGAACAGGGTCCGGTTGGGCAGTCCGGTGAGCGCGTCGTGGGTAGCCTCGTAGCGCAGCCGCAGATTGAGCAGCCGCCGCTCGGTGGTGTCCTCCATCAGCGCCAGCTGGTACTGGGGGGCGCCGTCCGCGTCGCGCAGCAGCGAGACCGTCAGGTTGGTCCACAGGGCGGTGCCGTCGGGGCGGTAGAACGCCTTCTCGACGTGGTAGTGCTCGCGCTCGCCGCGCACCAGTTCCTCGTACAGCCGCCACACCTGCGGGGCGTCCTCGGCGTGCGTCCATTCGAAGACCCGGCGCCCGCGCATGGTCTGCTCGGAGCCGCCGAACATACGCAGCAGGGCTCCGTTGACCTGGAGGATGTTGCCTTCGAGGTCGGCGATGCCGATGCCTATGGCCGCGCCCTCGAACACCGCGCGGAAGCGGGCCTCACTGTCGTGCAGTGCCTCGGCGACGGCGCTTCGCGCGGTCAACGCCGCCTGCGAGATGGCCTGTTGTTCGGCGAGCGTCCGCTCGCGCAGTGCCTCGGCGTATCCGGCGGCCATGGCGTGCTGGAGCCGTACGGAGCGGGTCCGCAGCGCCTCCTTGGGACCGTCCTCGCCGCAGTAGAGCACGAGGTAGGCGTCGACGCAGTCGAGCGCCCGGCTGAGGGCCTCGGGGTCCGTGCAGTGCGCGGCGACGAGTGCGGCGCCGACGCTCCGCCCCTCGACCGCCTCGAAGGTCCTGGCCCGCAGGGCCTCACTCAGCCGTCTCGCGAGCGGCAGCAGTTGTTCCTCGAACTCCGGCCGGGTCAGCGAGGTGGAGGTGACGGGAAAGACCGCGCGGCTCCAGATCGTCGCGAACCGGCGAAGTCTGTCCTCCGGCCCGTCCGGCTCGGCGCTCACGCCGTGCGTCCCACGCCGCCGAACCCGGAGAATGAATAGGGATCCTCGTCCTCGGGTGCCGTGTCGGGCCGCCAGTCCGGCATCGGCACCAGTCCGGGTTCCACCATGTCGTACCCCTCGAAGAACCGCGCGATCTCCTCGCGCGTGCGCATGATCAGCGGGTTGCGGATGTCCTTGTAGACGTCGACCGTGCCCTCGGCCTGCTCCCGCGGGAGCGGAATTCCCTCGAACGAGGCATGCGTGACGACGAGCATGCTTCCCGGCGCGAGGGCGTCGCGCAGTTCGGCCACCGCCCGGTACGGGTCGTCCGCGTCTTCCACGAAGTGAAGTATGGCAACGAGAAGGAGCGCGACCGGCCGGTTCAGGTCGATCAGCCGCTGAACCGGCTGGCTCGCCAGGATTTCCTGGGGCTTGAGCAGGTCCGCGGCGACGACGTCCGCGTCCTCGTTGTCCCGCAGCACGGCCTGGCTGTGTGCGACGGCAACCGGGTCGTGGTCGACGTAGACGACCCGTGCGCCGGGCCGGGCGGCCTGGGCGATCTCGTGGACGTTGCCGAACGTCGGGATGCCGGAGCCGATGTCGAGGAACTGGTCGATGCCCTCGCCGGCCGCGTGGCGCACGGCCCGGCGCATGAACGCCCGGTTCGCCTGCATGACCTTGGGAAGGCCCGGCATGAACTCCATCGCCTTGCGCGCCGCTTCCCGATCCACCTCGAAGTTGTGCGAACCGCCCAGGTAGTAGTCGTATATCCGGGACACGCTCGGCACTGAGATGTCAATGCTGCGAGGGGCCCAGGCGGGACGCTCCATCTATCTCTCCAAGGCGTAGGCGACGGCACGGACGATCCGGTGTTCGAGCAGAGGCTACTGATCGCCCGCCAAAGGGGCGAGTCAAACCGGAAATTGACCGTCCGTTCCCGGTCACTGCCTCGGGCACGTGCCGAATTGGCAACTGCGAACGTATACCGCGCACGCCACTCACCGCCTCCGCGAAATCATTCCGAAGCATTCCAAAAAGCTCGGCGGAGTCACGAAGCGTGGTCAAGTCCCGGAGCGGGCCGAAGCGTTCTTTCACATCCGGGCAACAGGGCGGATCTTTCACGTTCCGGCGACGGCCGGAACCTTTCGGCGGGCACCGGGTGCGCGCCGGGCCGGGCCGCCCGTGACCCGCACCGGATGCGCGAGGGCCGGTCCGCCAGGGACACTCAGTGGGTGCACAAGGGTCCGCCCCCTCCGGTGGAGGGGGCGGACCCTTGGCGGCGCGTTCGTTCGGGCGAACCGATCAACCGTGGGGAGTTGACGTCCTACCGTGGGGAGTTGATGCCCTACTTGGCCGCGCCGACCGGCTTTCCGTCGGGCGAGACGGCGTACCAGGTGCCGCCCACGCCCTGACCGTTGGTGTCGCCGGGGGCGCTGTCACCGGAGAAGGTGTAGATCGGCCAGCAGTTGACCGTCATCTGCTTGACGCCGTCCGGGCGGGTGAAGCCCATCAGGCCCTTCTTCTGGACGCCCTTGGTGTCGCTCGCGGGGACCGGGGCGACGGCGGGCCACTTCTCCAGGCAGGCGCCCGTGCAGGCCGACTTCGAGACGGGCCAGGCCTGGTCCTTCATGAAGCGGTAGACGGTCATGCCGTTCTTGTCGACGACGATGTCGCCGAGCTTCGGGTCCTTGCGGACCGACAGACCCGGAAGGGCGGCCAGCGTGGCCTTCTTGCCGTCGGGGGCCGAGGCGAACCAAGTGCCGCCCACGTTCTGGCCGTTGGCGTCACCGGCCTTCGTGTCCTTGGCGAAGCGGTACATGGGCCAGCCGCCGATGGTGAGCTGCTTCGTGCCGTCGGTGCGGGTGACCTCGCCGAGCAGGGCCTTGTCGACGCCGGTGGCAGCCTCGGCTCCGGCGGCGGGCACGGGCGGCCAGGCGGTCGCGCAGGCACCGTCACAGCTCGACTTCGGCGGCTCGGCGGTGTCCTTGTCGAAGCGGTAGAGGGTGAATCCGGCGCCGTCGGTCAGCACCTTGCCGAGCTTGACGCTTTCGGTCACGGTCAGGTTGCCCGCGGCCTCCGGCTTGGCGGCGGCGCTCTCGTCCTTGGAATCGGCTCCGTAGCCGTTGCCCGCACCGGCGGTGGTGGTGGACCCGTAACCGCCTGCCGCCGCGGTGGCGCCCACGTTCTGGGTACCCGTGGAAGCGTTGCCATTTTCCTGACCACACGCCGTCGTGAGCGCCAGCACGGCCGCAGCTGACGCTACGAGTGAGGCGCTCCGCCAGGAGGTCTTCATTGGTAACTCCCGCTGTTCGCATAAGTGTTGCAGCGCCCTGCAGCGCCGCGCATGGCCCTAGGTACGGGCGGGAGGTGCAGGAGTGTTCAAACGGGCCCCAAATTTCTTTCGGAAGGCCCTGACGCGTTCGACGCGGATCGCACACACATTCGACCGGCGCCGCCGCTTCCCGGCCCGGCGCGTCAGCCACCGGGTGCCCCAGGTACCCAATTCGTGGCCAATCCAGGACACTTCGGGGTGACCCGGTCGCTCGCGCCCCATGATCTCCGTCGTGCACGCACCTCAGCGGACCCGATCCGCCCTCGTCATACGGGTACTGGCGCTGACGGCGCTCACCTGGCTCCTGGTCGGCGCGCCGAGCGGAACGGCCGCGGCCGACGCCTGCGCCTACGCCTCGACGGGTCAGGACGGTGACGGGATCACCGCGGTGGCCGTGGCGGGCGACGGGGCCGTCGCCGTCGCCGGACACCCGATCCGGTGCCCGGCCCCGACCCCGCCCTGCCCCCCGACACCCACGCCGACCCCGCCGCCACCGCCTCCGCCCCCGCCCCCGCCGCCGCCCAAGCCGACGCCGGCACCACCCCCGGCGCCCACCCACGCGCCGAAGCCCGTGCCACCACCTCCGCCTCCGCCCCCTCCGCCGGCACCGAGACCGAAGCCGAGGCCCCTGCCGCCGCGGCCGGCTCCGGTCGTGGCACCGAGACCCGCGCCGAAGCCCGCACCGACACCGACACCGAGCGCTCGCCCCGCTCCGCCGCCGGTTCCGGTCAGTTATCCGGCGTACCGCGCCCCGGCGCACAAGCACGCGCCCCGCAACGGTCCTTCGCTGGTCTCGTTCACCCTGCTCATCACCGCGCCCGCGGTGCTAGCCGTCGCCGCGCTGCGCCCGCGCTGACCCCTGGAGGCACACTTTGTCGGATTGGCTTGTTCTCGCCCTCGCGATGGCGGCCGCGTGCCTCGTGGTCCTCGCCGTGACCCTCGTACGCCATCGCAGGGCCCGCGAGGACGAGGACCCCACCGAGACGCCGGACGTCATCGAGTACATGACGATGATGATCGGCGTGGTGTACGCCATCGTCCTCGGGCTGGCGATCGCCGGTGTCTGGGAGGCCCGCGGCGGCGCCCAGAGCCAGGTGCAGTCGGAGGCCCAGGCCCTGCACGAGATCCACGAACGGGTCCGGGTCTACCCGCCCGACGTCCGTGACCGGATCCGCGGTGACGTCGACACCTACGTCCACTACGTGGTCACCACCGAGTGGAGGACGATGGCCGAACAGGGCCGGGTGAGCGCCGAGGGCGGCCGTCTCCTCGACCGGGTCAGGCACGACGTGACCGACTACCGGCCGAAGTCGGACTTCGAGGCACAGGCGTACCAGCCGCTCCTCGACCAGGTGACGGCGGCCGACACCGCGCGGAGCGCCCGCGCCGGCTCCACGGGGGCGACCATGCCGGGGGTGGTGTGGTTCGGACTGATCACCGGCGCCGTGGTCACGGTCGGAATGATCTTCGCGCTCCAGATCCGGCGTACCGCGCGGGAACTGATCCTGGCCGGGCTGTTCTCCGCCCTGATCGCCTTCCTGCTCTTCCTGATCTGGGACTTCGACTCGCCCTACAGCCGCGGGATCACGGCGTCGGCGGAACCCTTCACCTCACTGTTCCCGCAGATTCCCGGCTGATCCGCACTAGCTGGTCCGGCGGTTCCGGGGACGTGCGCCACGCCGTGCGCGTCCCCCGTCCGCACGCGCGCCGTCCCTCGAACGGCCCACACAATTGCCCCGTTCGCGCTACTGGGATCGCGCCCCGGCCTGCCCTTTCCTAGCGTTTCGATCGTCGAGGTGCATTTCTGGCGCGAGCGGAAAAGGTCCGCAGCAAGGCTCCTCGGGGACCTGGAGGCTCACCATGCGCGCGATACGCGTCGCTTCGGCCGCACTGCTGGGCGTGACCGCCCTGACCTTCGCCGCACCCGCCGCCCTCGCCGGTGACGGGGACCACGGCCTCACCCCGATCACCCCGTTCGCCTTCAGCGTCCAGCCGTCGACCATCGCCGCGGGCGGTCAGGTGTCCCTGCTGCTGAAGCGGGACGGCGGGTGCAGGGGAACCGCCACGGTGACGTCCGGGGTCTTCGACACCGTCACCATCCCGCCGGGGCAGTCCTCGGCCACCGCCATGGTCGACTGGGACGCCAGACCCGGGGCCGTGTACGACGTGACGTTCTCGTGCGGCGGAGCGAGCGGCAGCACCGGTCTGACCATCGCCGGCGGCCGGCCGGTCACCCCGACACCCGTACCCCTCCAGCGGGGTGTCCGGGCAGGGGTCGGCGGCAGCGTCGGCGGCTTCGACCTCAAGGAGATCGGCATGGGCGCGGCGCTCATCGCCGGTTCCGTGGGCACGGCCTGGTACCTGTCCCGTCGGCGCACCTCCTCCGACGAGACCTGACGGAACGGCACAGCCCTTCACCCCGGACCCGGTCGGACGGGTCCGGAGCGAAGGGCTTCACGTGCGCCCCGCGCGGCGGACGGCCTGCCTCCGAAGGGGGCGGGACCGGCCGCTCGCCGGCGGAACGGTCAGATGTGCCGCTCCGACCTGCGCCGCATCCAGAACACCCCGCCGCCGGCGGCCGCCGCGGCCACCAGACCGCCGCCGATCGCCATGTCGGTGGGCGTGGCACCGGTGGTGCTGCTGCCGCCGAGGCCGCCGCGCACACCGCCGATGACGGTGAAGGCGGCCGGGCGGGTCAGCGGACCCGTCCCGTCGCAGTTGACGGTGATGTCGTACGAGCCGGGACGGGCGTCCTGGTTGATGGTGGCCGTACCGCTGGACGACTCGTTCTGGCTGCCCAGGAGCGGCGAGAGTCTCGTCTGACGGAACGCGGGAGAGGTCATCGTGCCTCCCCTCGGGCAGCCGTCGACCGTGACGGTCAGCTGGCCGCCGCGGGCGATGACACTGGGCATCGCGACGATGTTGCTCGGCGTGTTCCACGCCGCGGCCATCGGGGCGGCGAGCCCCAAGGCGGCGACCGCGGCGGCGGACACCGCCAGGGCACGAGTAGTACGCATGTGTTCCTCCGCGGGGGCGCCCCGGGAACCGTCCCCGGTGGATCGGCGAGAAAGCGCCTCCCAGTCAGACCCTCAGATGCCGTGCACGGGGCCGCATTTCGGGAATGGTCCGTCCTGGTGAGAGGACACGCCGAGAGAATTCCGCACAATCGGATATTGCCGCAGGTCACGGACTGTCAGAAAATTCCTGGTCACGGCAACTCGGATGGCGCACGGGGCATTCCTCGCACCACCCGTTCGCCCGCGTCCCGTCGCCGGGCGGCTTCGCTGCCATTAGCGTGCTCATATGCGCGGATGACGAGGCGACGGCCGCGTCGAGAGGGGATTGCGAATGTCTGCGTCCGAGCTGGCCGAAGAGGAGGAGCGGCAGAGGAAGCGCGCTCCTTGGGGCGTGATAGCGCTTGTCCTGCTGACCGGCCTCGCACTCATTCGGAACGGTTCCGGTGAGTTCGACGTGGGCCCCCCGCAGCCGGCCTCGGCCGCCGCGGCGGACAGCCGCACGCCGGTCGGCACGTTCCCGAAGACTCCGGCCTCGCTGCCGTACTCCGTGGTCGACCGGGTGCGAATCCCGGCCATCCGCGTCGACGCCCCGGTGATGCCGGTCGGTCTGGACCTGGACGGCTGGGTCGACGCGCCACCGCCCGACGACCCGAATCTCGCCGGCTGGTTCACCGGTGCGGTGTCGCCCGGCGAGAAGGGCACGGCCGTGGTCGTGGGCCATGTCGACAACATGCGGGGCCCCGCCGTCTTCTACGGACTCGGGGCGCTCAAGAAGGGCAACAAGGTCGAGGTCCTGCGCAAGGACGGAAAGACCGCGGTGTTCGAGATCTACGGCATCGAGGTCTTCGCGAAGAGCGATTTCCCCGGCGACCGCGTGTACAACAGCAAGGGCACCCCCGAATTGCGCGTCATCACGTGCGGCGGCGGTTTCTCCAAGCAGCACGGGTACGACGGGAACGTGGTCGTTTTCGCGCGCCTTTCCGAGGTGCGCTGAGGATTCCGGGACCGGGCGCGCGAAAAGCCGGTCGGCGAGGCGTTCCGCCTCCCGCCCGGCGCCCCGGCCGAAAGCCCCGCGACACACAGTGCGCGGGGCCTTTCCCGGTTCTACACGTTCTTCCGGTGCGGCACCGTCATGTGGTACCCGGCGTCCAGCAGGCGCGGGAGATAGGTGCGCAGCGCCTGGACGCTCTGCGAGCGGTCGCCGCCGGCGTCGTGCTGGAGGACGACGACGCCCGGGGCGGCCTCCTTCTGGACCGTGCCGACGATCGCCCGGGTCCCCGGCCTCGACCAGTCGAGCGTGTCGATCGTCCAGGCCATCGGCTCCATGCCGAGTTCGGCGCCGATCTGGTAGGTCGCGCGGTTCCACTCCCCGTACGGCGCCCGGAACCAGGCGGGCGGCTCGCCGTAGGCTTCCTCGATCACGTCGCTGGTGCGCCCGATCTCGGAGCGGATCGCGGAGCGCGGGAGCTTGGTGAGCAGCGGATGGCTCCAGGTGTGGTTGCCGACGATGTGTCCGTCGTCGGCCATCTCGCCCAGCAGGTCCTTGTTGTCGGCGGCCATCATCCCGCACACGAAGAACATGGCGTGGACGTCGTACTCGCGCAGGGCGCGCAGGATCTCGGGGGTGTAGTGCGGGTCGGGACCGTCGTCGAAGGTCAGCACCATCGTGCGGCCGCGCCCCGACACCCGCATGAAGGGCTCGTTCCTGACGAGGGTCCGCAGCTGTGTACCGCGCGGCGGCGGGCCGTATCCGGCGAGCGGCTGGAGACGGTAGACGGAGGGCTTGAGGGCCCGGGAGGCGGGCGGGCCGGAGAGCGGAAAGTTCCGCGCCGGCTCCGCGGCCTGGCCGGCGGTCAGGACACGGGCTGTGCCCGCGGCGCCGGCCGCCCCCAGGACGGCGGCACCGGCGATCAACGCCCGGCGCCGATTAATCAGCTGATCCTTTTTCATGACTAATCAGTCACCCGGCGGAGGGGCCGCCGGGCCGAGCAACACCGGTACGGCCTCACGAATGCACCCGGCTGGACCATTCAGCGGCGCCGGACCAGCGGGAACGGCAGCGTCTCCCGGATCGTCAGCCCGGTCAGGAACATGACGAGCCGGTCGACGCCGATCCCGAGCCCGCCGGTGGGCGGCATGGCGTACTCCAGCGCGTCGAGGAAGTCCTCGTCCAGCTCCATCGCCTCGGGGTCTCCCCCGGCGGCCAGCAGCGACTGCTCGGTGAGCCGGCGGCGCTGCTCTACCGGGTCGGTCAACTCCGAGTAGGCGGTGCCCAGTTCAGTACCGAACGCGACGAGGTCCCAGCGTTCCGCGAGCCTCGGGTCGGTGCGGTGCTGCCGGGTGAGCGGGGAGACGTCGGTCGGGAAGTCCTTGTAGAACGTGGGCAGCTTCGTCTTCTCCTCCACGAGACGCTCGTACATCTCCAGGACGACGTCACCGCGTCCGTCGTCCGGTGTGTACGGCACGCCCGCGCGATCGCACAGCCGCAGCAGCCGCTCCAGACTCGTGTCGGCGTCGATCTCGTCCCCCAGCGCCTCCGAGACCGCGCCGTACACCGTCTTGACGGGCCAGTCCCCGGAGATGTCGTACTCGGTGCCGTCCTTGCGGGCGATCGGCGAGCCGAACGCGGCGGTCGCGGCGCCCTGGATCAGCTCGCGGACGAGGTCGAGCATCACGTCGTAGTCGGCGAAGGCCTGGTAGGCCTCCAGCATCGTGAACTCGGGGTTGTGCTTGTAGGAGACACCCTCGTTGCGGAAGGTGCGGCCCAGCTCGAACACCTTCTCCATACCGCCGACGCACAGCCGTTTGAGGTAGAGCTCGGGCGCGATGCGCAGATACAGGTTCAGGTCGTAGGCGTTGATGTGGGTGGTGAACGGCCGGGCGTTGGCGCCGCCGTGGATCTGCTGGAGCATCGGGGTCTCGACCTCCAGGTAGCCGCGGTCGAGCAGTCCCTGGCGCAGCGCCTGGACCGCCGTGGAGCGGGCGCGTACGACATCGCGCGCGGCCGGGCTGGAGACCAGGTCGAGATAGCGGCGGCGGACCTTCGCCTCCGGGTCGGCGAGGCCCTTGCGCTTGTCGGGCAGCGGGTGCAGGCACTTGCCGGTGAGCTGCCAGGAGGTGACGAAGACCGTGGGCTCCCCGGTGTCGCTCGCGCCCGCGAGACCGTCGGCGCTGATGTGATCTCCGATGTCGATCACCTGGCGGAAGCGGTCGAGCGCGGCGCCGGACTCCTTGCGGGTGAGGGCGATCTGGAGATCGCCCGACCAGTCACGCAGCACGGCGAAGAGGATGCCGCCGAAGTCGCGTACGAGCATCACGCGTCCGGCGACGGTCACGTCCTCGCCGCCGCGGACGTCGGCCAGGACGTGGGTGCGGGGCGGGATGCCGACCGGATAGGGGTCGGTGCCCTCGGCACGCAGCCGGTCGAGTTTGCGGTACCGCACGCGGACCTGGTCGGGCAGGCCGGTGGCGGGATCGCCGGTTCCGGCCCCGCCCTCCGCGTCCAGGCCGAGGGCCGCCAGCGACGGCAGCCCCGCGGTCGTGGCGGGCGCGGGGCCGCCCTTCGCGTGTCCCTTGCCCCACAGACTGCGCAGCGAGGGTACGGACACGAAGCCCTCGGCGATGGCGGACGCCAGGCCGATGCGGGCGAGGGCGCCGGTGTCGCCGTAGCAGATGAAGCGCGGGTACCACTCCGGGTGGTACTTGGCGTTGGAGCGGTAGAGGGCCTCCAGCTGCCACCACCTCGAGAAGAACAGCAGCAGCCTGCGCCAGAGCCTGAGGACCGGGCCGGCGCCGATGCGGGCGCCCTCCTCGAAGACCGAGCGGAACACGGCGAAGTTGAGGGAGATGCGCCGCACCCCGAACTTGCCGGCGACCGCGCACACCTCCGCGACCATGAACTCCATGACTCCGTTGGGCGCGCTGCGGTCGCGGCGCATGAGGTCGAGGGAGATGCCGTCGCGGCCCCAGGGCACGAGGGAGAGCAGCGCGAGGAGCTTGCCGTCCGACCCCATCGCCTCGACGAGCAGGCAGTCGCCGTCCTCGGGGTCGCCGAGCCGGTCCAGGGCCATCGAGAAGCCGCGCTCGGTCTCGGTGTCGCGCCACGCGTCCGCGCGGCCCACGATCTCCTCCATCTCGCTGTCGGACAGGCTGGAGTGCCGGCGGACCCGGCAGGTGGCGCCGGAGCGTTTGACGCGGTTGACGGCCTGCCGGGTGACGCGCATGTCGCGGCCGGACAGGTCGAAGCCGGCGACGTGCAGGATCGCCTCGTCGCCGAGCTGGAGGGCGCCGAGCCCGGAGCGGGCGAACGCCTTGGCGCCCTCTTCGGAGGCGCCCATGGCGGCGGGCGCCCAGGCGTAGCGGCGGGCGATGTCCAGCCAGGCGTCGATGGCGTGCGGCCAGGCCTCCCGGTCGCCGACGGGATCCCCGCTGGCGAGGCACACCCCCGCCTCGACGCGATAGGTGACGGCCGCCTTGCCGCTGGGCGAGAAGACGACGGCCTTGTCCCGGCGGGTGGCGAAGTAGCCGAGGGAGTCGTCGCCGCCGTACGCCTGGAGCAGGGCGCGGATCCGTGACTCCTCGTCGCCGTGCAGGGCCGCGACCAGGCGCTGGGAGCGGAAGAGCGTGGCGGCCGCGTTGAGCAGGGCGAGAGCGCCGAACAGGCCGAGGACGAAGAACAGCCAGTGCGGCGGACGGCCGTCGAAGGATCGCCCGGAGACGAGTCCGCCGCAGACCCGGTTGGCGGCCCACAGCAGCCGCTGGCTCTCCACCAGGGTGCCCGGGACCAGTTCGACCAGGCCCCAGCCGACCAGGATCGCCACGACGAGCCCGGCGACCAGGACGAGCAGGGCCCGCCGTACGGCGGCGCGCCGCGAGTCGGCGTAGAACTCGCGGCGGGCCACGATCAGCAGCGCGAGCAGGATCCCGCAGACGATCAGCGAGGGGATCGAGGCGGCGTAGAGGCCGGCGGCGACCCCGAGGGCGTCGGTCAGGACGAGCAGCCCGAGGTAGACGACCACGAGCCACCAGGCGATCTTCTTGCGGGCGGCCGTCGCGGCGGCGAGCAGGAAGAGGAAGACGGCGTACGCGAGGTTGGCGCTGACCGGGATGATCAGAAGGTCGAGGAACCGCACGACGGGGCGCAGCACCGCGCGCACCGGGGGGATGAAGGCGAGCAGGGCGCAGAGCAGCCCGATGGCGGCGAAGAAGGTCGCGAAGCCTTCGGGCACCTTGCTGAGGAAGCCGTTCCTGGGCGGCCGTGCCGGGCCGCTGGCGGTCTTCGGTGGGCGGGCCTCCACGGTGGCACTCATGGTTCCGACTGTAGGAAGAGCGGCGGTGCCCCGCCCGTCGAGCGGATCCGTTCCGCTCCCCCCGGGGCCGGGGGACCTGCGGGTTCCGATAGCCTCGCAGCCGTGACGGAAGAGCAGCACGCGCATCGGTTCGAGCGCGGGACGGACGGTCCCAAGGTCATCGTCGTCGGTGTGGACGGCTCCGACTCCTCGCTGCGCGCCGCGGCGTACGCCGGGGGTCTGGCGCGGCGGCAGCGGGCGCTGCTCGCGGTGGTGTACGTCCAGCCGGTGATGGCGGCGGGAGCGGCGCTCGGGGTGCCGGTCGCGGGGACGACCGACGAGATCGCCGAGGATCTGATCCGGTACATCCGCGACGCCGCCGAGCGGGTGAAGGACATATTCGATGTGCGCTGGGAGTTCCACACCTTCCGCGGCGACCCCTACAACGGTCTGGTCACCGCCGCGGACGAGCTGAAGGCGGACGCCGTGGTGGTGGGGGCCTCCGAACAGGCGGGGCACCGGATCGTCGGTTCGGTGGCGATCCGGCTGGTGAAGGCGGGCCGCTGGCCGGTCACGGTCGTGCCGTAGGAACGCCCGGACCGGTACGGATCCGCGTCCGCGCGGGGCCTGCGTCAGACGCGGGGTCCGGCGTCAGCGCGGGTCCGGCCTCGACGCGGGTCCGGTGTCACTTGGCCATGATCAGGCCGGAACGGCCCGCGCCCCGGGCGAGGACGACGTCGCGGATCCGGTCGCGGACAGCGCCGACCGTGGCGCCCTGTTCCAGCGCCGCGTCGAGATCGACGACCCGGCCGGCGTCGAGGTCGAAGGCCAGCGGGATGAACTCGGCCTTCGTCACCTCCCACCGCTGTGAGCGCCGCGCGGGCGGGGAGAAGGTGAAACGGCCGATGGTGCTCTGGTCGCCGCGCGGGTCCTGGACGCCCTGGTCGTCGTACATCTCACCGGCGATCTGGTCGCCCGTGCCGTAGACGACCCAGGTGCCGTTGACCTTCTCGTACGCCTGCGGGACGTGGGAGCGGGTGCCGAGGATCAGGTCGATGTCGGGGCGCCCGTCGGTGCGGGAGGCGGTCAGCTGCCCGGCCAGGCTCAGCTGGCCTTCGTCCGGCTGGTCCTGCCACTCGGTGCCCTGGTCGAGGGAGACGACGACCACGTCGGCGCCGGCTCGCCGGGCGGCCCTGGCGTCCGCGACGATCCTGGCGGGATCGCTCAGGCCGACCGCCCAGGGCTGCCCCGGCGGGAGCGGGAGTCCGCCGGTACCGTCGGTGTACGCGAGATGGGCGACGCGGGCGCCGCCCGCCCGCATCAGAGTGACGGCGTTCGCCTCCGGTGCGCTGCGCGCCGATCCGGCGTGCCGTACGCCGGCACGGTCCAGCGCGTCCAGGGTGCGCCGGACACCGTCGGCGCCGTCGTCCAGGGTGTGGCCCGAGGCGGTGGAGCAGGAGTCGTAGCCCGTGGCGGCGAGGCCCTCGGCCACCTGGGGAGGGGACTTGAACATGTACGTGCCGGTGCGGTCGGCCCCGGTGTCGTACACGGTCCGCATGTGACAGATCGCCAGGTCGGCACGGGAGACGACGGGCCGGACGCCGGCGAGCATCGGCCGGAAGTCGTATCCGGCGCCTCCCGCGTCGGAGCCCGCCCGTTCGAGGACCGAGCTGTCCGGCAGGATGTCACCGCCGGCGACGAGCGTGAAGCCGCGGGCGGCGGCGGGGCCGGGCTGCCCGCCGCGGTGGTGGGCGGGCGTGTCGTGGGCCCGAGTGGTCACCGCGGCAGCGATGAGGAGGGCCGCGAGGGCCAGATTGATCTGTCGCGCGCGTGTGATCATGCCGGGCCCCATGCAGTCGCATTTAACTACTAATAGATACGAATCCACAGGTACGGGCCGTCGACAGTCAAGGAGACACCCCCGGGGCTCACTCGTTCGGCGTTCACCGGCACGCCGGTCGGCCGGTGCGAACGGCCGTACGAACATGGGGTCACCGCATTCGGGCCTCCACCTCGGCCGACCGTTCGGCGCACCGTTCGCCGACCGCTTCGACCGCCCACCGCACAACCGTGTTCCCGGCCTGTCCGCCCGGGGCGCGGGGCGCTGGCATACAGGCCATGACGGCCGGAACCACCACCATCACCCCCAGGACGACCGCCGAGCACGAGCTCGCCGCGCTGCAACGCGAGCACGGCCGCCCCCTCTTCGCCCTGCTGCTGCGCCTGTCCGACGGGGACCGCCAGCGCGCCGAGGACCTGGTGCAGGAGACGTTCGTACGCGCCTGGCAGCATCCCGAGGCCCTGCGTGCCGACGACTTCGACTCCGTACTGCCCTGGCTGCTGACCGTGGGGCGGCGGCTCGCCATCGACGCACGGCGGGCCCGTCGGGCACGGCCCCCGGAGGTCGGCGACGCCGACCTCGACAACGCGCGGGTCTGCGCCGATCACGCCGAACGGTCGGCGGCGACGCTCGATGTGCGGGAGGCTGTGAAGACACTCACTCCCGAACACCGTGAAGTCCTGGTGCTGGTGTACTTCCAGGGGGCGAGTGTGGCGGAGGCCGCCGCGGCACTGGGTATCCCACCCGGTACGGTGAAGTCCCGTGCGTACTACGCGCTGCGCGCCCTGCGCCGGGTACTTCCCGGATATGCGGCCGACCTGCGGTGAAACCGAAGGCTTGGTCAAACCTCCGTAAAGCGCCTTGCCGAGGACCCCGGTTGAGCAATCAGCTTGCCTCATCCGTGTTCCGGACTGGGGCCCGGGGTCGGGCGACGCGCACGCACCGGAGGAAGGCAGGAAGGGATGCTGCACAGAGGGCAAGAGAGCACGGACGGCACCGGCGGGGGCGAACTCACCGTCCCCATGGCCTGGTTGTACGCCGAGTACATCGCCGACGAACTGCTGCGGACGGGCGACCTGATGCCGCCCACCTCCTTCGAGTTCCGCGCCGGGCGCGACGCCCTCGCGCTGACGATCTTCCTGTCCGACAGCGGCGGCGAACTCTCCGGGATCCGGGTCATCACCCAGCTGGAGACCTGGCTTTCGCTGACGGCCTACGACCAGCCGTGGCACACCTGGGTGCGCGAACATCTGGAACTGCGCTCCGCCGAGGCCACCGGATGCGCCGCGCCCGATCCCGATCTGGAGCTGGCGTCCGCGGCCTGGCGATGGCTGGAGGAGACGGAACTGCTCGCCCCGGACCTGGACGCGGTTCCCGGCGGCGGCTCCCTGCCCGGTGAGGACGACGGCCCCAAGGTGTGGACGGCGGCCTGGCGGCTGGGACTTCCGCTCGGGCATCTGGCCATCCACCTCTTCTGACGGCGGCCCCGACCCCGCGGAAGTCCCCTTCACAGGCGTCCGCGGCCCCGTCGAAGCCGCTTCCCAAGGTGTCCGTGGCCCCGTCGAAGCCGCTTCCGAAGGCGGCCGTGACAGGGCCGAAGTCGCTTCCGTCGGCCACCGCCGCCGTGCCGAAATCGGGTCCGGCGGCGGCCTCGACCGCGCCGGGAACAGAATTCCCGGGCTCGCACCAATCCGCGAGCTCCCCCGCTCCGAACGTCTTGACCCCGATTCCTGACGAGTCTTGAGTGATTCGACGGTCTGCTGCGTACCCGTGGGCAACAGCAACACCACTCACAGTCCGCACCAAAGCCACGAGGATTCGGTATTCGGTATGAGGTCCCTGGAACGGCATCGCGACGTCGGCGCCTATGCGCTCGGCGTGCTCGGCGAGGCGGAAGCCTTCCGCTTCGAGGACCACCTCGTGGAGTGCGCCGAGTGCACCGCGTTCGTGAGCGAGTACCGGCCCGCCACACGGCAGTTGATGCTGTACCGCCGGTCGACCCCGCGCAGCGTGCACCCCTTCGCCGCCCCCGGGCCGCGACTGCTCGACCGGCTGCTCGGCGAGGTGGCCACCCGCAACCGGGCCGGACGCCGGCATTTCCTGTTCGCCCTGGCCGCCTCCGTGGCGCTCACCGCGGGCGGATCCGCGCTGACGCTCGTCGTCGGCCACGACTCGCCCTCGGGCACGGTCGTCGCGGCCGACCCCCCGTCGAGCCAGATGGCCAGGACCGACGCGGAGACCGGGGTCTGGGCCCAGGTGACTACGCGGGAACGGCTGTGGGGCAGCGAGATCGAGGTCGCGGTCAAGGACGCCAAGGGCCCCCGCTCCTGCGAGCTCATCGCCGTCGGCAAGGACGGCTCGGAGCAGTCGGTGACCAGCTGGATGGAGCCCGGGGGCGACGACGGCGCCCTCACCATGCAGGGCGGCTCGTCGATGCGGACCGACCAGATCCGCCGGTTCGAGGTGCGCACGGCGGACGGCGACCACCTCGTGACACTCAACTCCCCCTGATCCACGCCTGCTTCACGGCCCGGGTCACTGACGGTCCGTCCGCTCCGTCCGCCTACTTGAGCAGCCGGGACATCCGCCGGTCCGCCAGCGGCTTGCCGCCCGTCTGGCAGGTCGGGCAGTACTGCAACGAGGAATCGCTGAAGGAGACCTCGCGGACGGTGTCGCCGCACACCGGACAGGCCTCGCCCGTCCGCCCGTGCACCCGCAGACCGCTCCTCTTCTCCGCCTTCAGCCGTCCGGCGGCCAGCCCGTGGGAGCGCTCCACCGCGTCGGTGAGCGTGCCGCGCAGCGCCTCGTACAGCCGCCCGGTCTCCTCGGGGGTCAGCGAGGAGGCGATCTTGAAGGGGGACATCCTGGCGGCGTGCAGGATCTCGTCGCTGTAGGCGTTGCCGACTCCCGCGATCAGGCTCTGGTCGCGGAGCGCGCCCTTGAGCCGGCGCCGTTCCCCGTGGAGCAGCCCGGCGAGGCGCGGCTCGTCGAAGTCGTCGGCCAGCGGGTCGGGTCCGAGCCGGGCGACGCCCGGAATCCGCTCCGGGTCCTCGACGACGTAGACGGCGAGCCGCTTCTGGGTGCCCGCCTCGGTGAGGTCGAAGCCCTCGCCTGTCTCCAGCGCGACGCGCAGGGCCAGCGGCCCCTTCCCGGGCCGGGGCGGGCCGTCGGGGAGCGTGTCCTTCCAGTGCAGCCAGCCCGCCCGGGCCAGATGCGTGACGAAGTGCAGGCCGTCCGCGTCGATGTCGAGGAACTTGCCGAACCGGCGGACGGCCGTGACCTCGCGTCCCTCCAGGACGGAGACGGGAGGGTCGTACGTCTTCAGGACGCTGACGGCGACGGGCAGCACGCGCACGATCCGGAGGCCGACGACGCGGCCGGCCAGGAATTCCTTGAGCGCTTCGACCTCGGGCAGTTCCGGCATACGTCCAGAGTGCCATCCGGCACGGACGGCGCCGGGAATCAGCTCCGTTCGCCGACCATGAACTCGCACCACACGCATTTGCCGCCGCCGCGCGCCTCGACTCCCCAGACGTCGGTGAGGCGGTCGACGAGCAGCAGTCCGCGGCCCGAGACACCGGACTCGCCCGCCTCGCGGCGGCGCGGCAGCGCGCTGGAGGAGTCCTCGACCTCGACGCGCAGCCTGCGGTCGGATCCGGCCAGGACGCGCAGGGTGACGATGGCCGACCCCTCGGTGTGCATGAGGGCGTTGGTGATCAGTTCGTCGGCGACCAGCTCGATCTCGTCGGCCCGGTCGCGGGCTCCCCACGCGCCGACGGCGGCCCGGATCATGTGGCGGGCCTCGCTGAGCGCCTCCGGGTCGCCGGGGGCCACATGCTGCTGGAGACGTCCGCCCACGCGCTGGTCGATCAGACCGTGGCGGCGCAGGAGCAGCAGGGCCACGTCGTCGTCGCCGCCGCGGTCCTCGGCCATGTCGATGAGCCGGTCGGCGAGGTCGCTGACGTCGTCCGGGCCGCCGCGGATGAGTTCCCCGAGGATGCGCACCCCCTCGTCGAGGTCGACACCCGGCTCCTCGACGAGTCCGTCGGTGCACAGCAGCAGGGTCTCGCCGGGGTCGAGTTCGACGGTGGCGACCGGGTATTCGAGGCGCCCGAACTCCGCGGAGAGGCCGAGCGGCAGGCCGCCTTCGAGGGGCAGCCGGCGGCAGGTCCGGTCGGTGTGGCGGACGAGCGGGTCGATGTGTCCGGCCCGGACCATCTGGGTCACTCCGGTGGACAGGTCGATCTCCGCGTACAGGCAGGTCGCGAAGCGGTCGGTGTCGAGTTCGTGGAGGAAGACCGAGGCGCGGGCCATCACCGTGGCCGGGGTGTGGCCCTCGGCCGCGTAGGCGCGCAGGACGATGCGCAGCTGGCCCATGACGGCGGCCGCGTGGGTGTCGTGGCCCTGGACGTCGCCGATGACGGCGCCGACGCGTCCGCCGGGCAGCGGGATCAGGTCGTACCAGTCGCCGCCGATGTCGCGGCCGAGCGAGGCGGAGCGGTAGCGGACGGCGATGTCGGCGCCGCTCACGCTGGGGATGGAGCGCGGCAGCATGGCCTGCTGGAGCCCCTGGGCGAGGTCCTTCTCCTGCTCGAAGAACATGGCCCGCTGGAGGCTCTGGGCGATGCTGCTGCCGAGCGCGACGAGGACGTTGCGCTCGTCCTCCGAGAAGCCGTGCCGGTCGTTGTAGAGCAGGCCGATCGCGCCGATGGGACGGGCCTGCACGATGAGCGGCAGATAGGCGGCCGAGGTGATGTTCAGGTCGGTGATGTTCGGCCACAGCAGCGGGTACGACTCGGCGAACTCCTCCGGCGACTCGATGAAGTGCGGTACGAGGGTCCGTACGACCTCGTTCATCGGGTACTGGGCGTCCAGGCGTGTGACGCGGGTGCCGGGGACGTAGCTGTCCACGGGTCCCGTGGCGACCATGCGGATGCGGCCGGCCTCCACCAGCCCCATGACGAGGCTGGCCGCTCCGAGGTGGGTCAGGCCGTGGGTGTCCTGGAGCACGTCGATGACGTCCTGCACGGTGACGGCGTGGGCCAGCGCGGCGGTGGTCAGCTGGACGACGCTGGTCTGCTGGCGCCGTACCTCGTGCTGGGCGGCCTGTTCACGGCGTGCCACGCCCTCGTCGAGCTCCGCCGTGGCGTCGCGGACGATGCCGATGATGCGGCGCGGCCGGCCGTTCTCGTCGCGGCGGATGTAGCCCTGGGTGTGGGTCCAGCGCAGTGCGCCGTCGCGGCGGCGGATGCGGAAGTAGGCGCCGTAGTTCTCGCTGCCGTCCTTGAGGGCGTGGGAGACCAGCGTGTCGAGCCGGCGCGACTCGGCCGGCGGGACGCGCATGGCGAGGGTGGCGGGGTGCGCGTCGTATTCGTCCGGGCGCACGTCGAAGACCTCGTGGGCCTGGGCGTCCATCTGCATCAGACCGGTGTCCAGGTCCCAGTCGAAGCTGCCCATGCGGTTGAGCGCCAGGATCGGATCCGGGTGGGCGGGCCAGTCGTCCGGGAGTGACAGGGCGCTCGCTCCCCGATCAACCATGGGGCCACCATGCCAGCATTTGCCCGATTGTTCGACTTCTGGGAAGCCTGTTTCCGGCCCCACGGGACGCGAGGGCGTTCATGTGCCGGGAGCGTCGGCCGAGACGTCGAAGACGCTGTCCGGTCCGGTCGGCCCGTCCGGGATCAGCCCGCCGTCCGGTGCGTCGGGGCTGTCCGGGGCGGGGTCCTCGGTCGGCGTGCCCGGATCGCCGGAGGGTGCCCGCGGATCCGGGGAGCCGGAGCGGCCGGGGGCGGCCGGGTCGGTCCGCGGCGCCGTGGTGCCGTCCGAGGGTGCCGGGGTGGTGCCGGGCTCCGTCGTCGGCGACGCCGTGACCGTGGCCCTGGGGCAGTGCGAGGGCTCGGCGCTCGGGCTCGCCGGGCGGCCCGGCGCGGCCACATCCATGGCGGCGCCGTCCGTCGGGGCGGCGGTGGGCGCGGTGCCGGGCCCGGCGCTCTCGCCAGGGGTGCCGTCGCCGGTGCCCGGCACCGGGGGCACCGTCCCGGTCGGCGTGAGGCAGTCGGGGGCCGAGGCGTCCGGGGAGGGACTCCGGCCGCCCGGCGAGGTGCCTGCGGTGGGCTCGTGCGCGGAACCGGAGTCGTGGGGCTTCGGGGTCGGGCTCTCGGGCGGCGGTACGACGTGGTCGTGGCGGTGGCCCTCGTACCCGACCGGCCGCTCGATCCAGGTGCTGTCGCCGACGTCGAGGATCGTGATGTCGGTGATGACTTCGGGAGCCGGCGTAACGATGACGACCTGGGCGGGCCGGTATCCGCTCCAGGGCCTGCCCCGGGTGTCAGGGTTCCCGTCGATGACGGTGGGCCGGCCGAGCGGGTTGCCGCAGGCGCAGCGGACCCGGGGCACGCCCCGGTCGTCGACGAGGACGGCCGTACCTGCCTGGAGCACGGCCTGGAAGCCGGTCGCCTGTCCGGCGGCGAATCCGTGGTCCGTGACGCCGGTGTCGGCGCGGAGCACGACCGGGGTCAGCTGCCGCAGATAGTCGGGGACGGACCCCGGGGAGATGCCGGAGAGTTCGGCGAAGGCGCGGGCCCTGGCCCGGTCGGCGGCGAGGTAGCGGATCTGTCTCCCGACATCGCAGCTGCCGGTGTTGCGGGTGCCGCCGTACAGGCCCGGGGTGGCGCCCGAGACGGAGCGCACGCCCCGCGTGCCGGTGGCCGAAGGCTGCGGCGTTCGGGTGACGGGCGCCCGGGTCGCGGGGGTGGTGTCGGTGGGCGCCGTGAAGGGGTCGGGCCCCCGGTCCGCGAGGGGCTGGAGGACCACCTCGCCGCCGGTGGATCCGTTCGGCGCCGTGTCCCCGCCACCGCCGCCACAGCCCGCGACGACAAGGAGCGCGGCCGCGAGCGCGCAGGCCGCGGCGAAGGTCCTGGTGGGTATGTGCACCACGTCTCTCCCGTTCGTCCCGGGCAGTTGGTGCCTCATTCTCTGCGTCACTCTCTTGGCGCACGCAAGCGGAAAACGGTCACCCAGCGTAACAATGGAAGAGAGAGGAGCCCGCGCCATGGAGTGGTTCGTCGCACCCGGCTACTGGCTGAGCCGGCTGGTGTTCCAGCGCGGGCTGGCCGTGCTCTATCTGGTCGCGTTCCTGGGCGCGGCCCTCCAGTTCCGTGCGCTGACCGGGGAACGCGGGATGCTGCCCGTGCCCCGCTTCGTACGGCAGGTCGCGTTCCGGGACGCGCCGAGCGTGTTCCACTGGCGCTACTCGGACCGCTTCTTCGCCGCCTGGTGCTGGACGGGCTGCGCGGTGTCGGTGGCGCTGGCGGCCGGGCTCGACGGGTGGCTGCCGCTGTGGGGCGCGATGCTGCTGTGGTTCGTGCCGTGGGTCCTGTACCTGTCGGTCGTCAACGTCGGCCAGACCTGGTACGCGTTCGGCTGGGAGTCGCTGCTGCTGGAGGTGGGCTTCCTCGCGGTGTTCCTCGGCAACGACGAGGTGGCGCCACCGGTCGTCGTGCTGTTCCTGATGCGCTGGGTGCTGTTCCGGGTGGAGTTCGGGGCGGGACTGATCAAGATGCGCGGCGACGCCTGCTGGCGGAAGCTGACCTGCCTCTACTACCACCACGAGACCCAGCCGATGCCGGGTCCGCTGAGCTGGTTCTTCCACCATCTGCCCCGGCCGTTCCACCGCGTCGAGGTGGCCGCGAACCACTTCACCCAACTCGTGATTCCGGTGCTGCTGTTCACCCCGCAGCCGATCGCGACGGCCGCGGCCTCGCTGATGGTCTTGACCCAGCTGTGGCTGGTCCTCTCCGGCAACTTCGCCTGGCTGAACTGGACGACGATCGTGCTCGCCCTGAGCGTGACCGAACTGCCCGGCACCGCGCCGCGGACTCCCGCCGCGCCGGTGTGGTACGAGGTGGTCGTGCTGGTGGTGGCCGCATGTCTGGTGGCGCTCAGTTATCGGCCGGCCCGCAATCTGGTCTCGCGGCGGCAGGTCATGAACCGGTCCTTCGACCCACTCCATCTGGTGAACACCTACGGGGCGTTCGGCAGTGTCAGCAGGATGCGACACGAAGTGATCGTCGAGGGCACGGCGGACGAGGTGCCGCGCGAGGACGCGGACTGGCGGGAGTACGAGTTCAAGGGCAAGCCCGGTGATCCGCGGTACTGGCCGCGCCAGTTCGCTCCCTACCATCTGCGGCTCGACTGGCTGATGTGGTTCGTGGCGCTGTCTCCCGGGTACGCCGGCACATGGTTCTCGGGTCTGGTGGAACGGCTCCTGGAGAACGACCGCGACACACTGCGGCTGCTGCGCCGCTCCCCGTTCCCCGCCGGGACACCGCCCCGCTACATCCGCGCCCGTCTCTTCCGCTACCGGTACACGACCTGGCGCGAGCTGCGCGAGACGGGCGCCTGCTGGCACCGGACCTATGTACGTGACTTCCTCCCGCCGACCCGGCTGGAGGGCGCTGTCCGCCCGCGAGCATGACGTGGTGGTGGGCGTCGGCTGTCACATCTGCCCCGGGGCGGGGAGGGGTGCGGTGGCGGGGAGCAGGCCCTCGGCTCGCAGTTCCCGCCAGAAGTCGGGGGGTACCGGTGTGGCGAACCGCTCGGCACAGTCGCGGACTTCGGCCGCCGAGCGGGCACCGGCGAGGACTCCGGCGACGGCCGGGTGCGCGGCAGGGAAGGCCAGGGCGGCGGTGCGCAGGCTGGTCCCGTGGCGGTCCGCGATCTCCTTGAGGCGCAGGGCGCGGTCCAGGAGCTCGCCGGGCGCGACGGAGTAGTCGTACGTCGCTCCGGGCCTCGGGTCGGCCAGCAGACCGGAGTTGAAGGCGCCGCCGATGACGACGGAGGTGCCCCGCTCCCGGGCGGCGGGCAGCAGTCCGGTGAGAGCGCCGTGGTCCAGGAGGGTGTAGCGGCCCGCGCACAGCACCACGTCGATCTCGGTCTCGCGGACGAACCGGGTCAGCATCCGCGTCTGGTTCATGCCCACGCCGATCGCGCGCACCACGCCCTGCGAGCGCAGCTCCGCCAGTGCGGGAAGGCCCTCGCGGAAAGCCTGTTCGGCGTGGTCGTCGGGGTCGTGGAGGTAGACGACGTCGACGCTGTCGAGGCCGAGCCGTTCGAGGCTGGCGTCCAGGCTCCGTCGTACACCGTCGGCGCTGAAGTCCCAGACGCGACGGTGTGTGGCGGGCACCGCGAAGCCGTCGGCCAGGTCGTCGCCGCCGGCGTCCACCGGTTCCAGGAGGCGGCCCACCTTGGTCGACACGGTGTACTGCGCGCGGGGCAGGTCCCGCAGGGCCGCGCCCAGGCGCCGTTCGGACAGCCCGAGTCCGTAGTGCGGGGCCGTGTCGAAGTAGCGGATGCCGCTCGTCCAGGCGGCGCGGACCGCCTCGTACGCCTGCTCGTCGGTGACCTCGGTGTACAGGTTGCCGATACCGGCGGCGCCGAAGGACAGGGCGCTGACGGGGACGCCACTGGCGCCGAGGGAGTTCACCGGACCGCCGGGCGCGGCCGCAGCCCCTGCATCCCGCCGTCCACCGCGAGCGCGGTGCCGGTGGTGGATCCGGAGAGCGGGCTCGCCAGGTAGGCGATGGCGGCGGCGACTTCCGGTGCCGACACCAGACGGCCGGTGGGCTGGCGGGCCTCCAGCGCGGCGCGCTCGGCGGCCGGATCGGGAGCGGCGTCCAGGAGACGGCCGATCCAAGGGGTGTCCACCGTACCGGGGTTGACGCAGTTGACGCGGACGCCCTCACGCACGTGGTCGGCGGCCATGGCGAGGGTGAGGGCGAGGACGGCGCCTTTGGAGGCCGAGTACAGCGCCCGCTGGGGCAGTCCCGCCGTGGCGGCGACGGAGCAGGTGTTCACGACGGCCGCGTGGGCGGATTCCCGCAGATGGGGCAGGGCGGCGCGGGTCGTCCGCACGATGCCGAGGAGATTGACGTCCAGGACCCGGTGCCATTCCGCGTCGTCGTTGTCCTCGATAGTGCCGCGGGCGCCGATACCCGCGTTGTTGATCAGGATGTCGAGGCCGCCCAGGTCCGCGACCGCGGCGGCCACGGCCGCGCGCACGGAGACGTCGTCGGTGACGTCCGCCCGGTGGCCGGTCAGCGGTCCGCTCACGGACGACGGGTCACGGTCGAGGACGGCGACCCGGGCGCCACGGGCGGAAAGGAGTTCGGCCGTGGCCCTGCCGATCCCGGAGGCTCCCCCGGTCACCAGCGCCTTGAGCCCCTCGAATTCCTGAGTGTCCGTCATACGGCGTTTCCCTTCGGGTCGTCGGCGTTCCGCGAGGCGAGGTCGGCGGCCCAGAAGAGACCGCCGGGATAGGTGAACTCCGCTACGGACTCGGGCCGCATCGCGGCGGAGAAGCCCGGCGCGGTGGGCGCGGTGTAGTGGCCGTCACGGATCACCACCGGGTCGGTGAAGTGGTCGTGCAGATGGCCGACGTACTCGATGACGCGGTCGTCGGTGGTGCCGGACAGGGCGACGAAGTCGAACATCGAGAGGTGCTGGACGAGTTCGCACAGGCCCACTCCTCCGGCGTGCGGGCAGACCGGGACGCCGAACTTGGCGGCGAGGAGCAGGATGGCGAGATTCTCGTTGACGCCGCCGACCCGTGCCGCGTCGATCTGGAGGATGTCGATGGAACCCGCCTGGAGGAGCTGCTTGAAGACGACGCGGTTGTGGACGTGTTCGCCGGTGGCGACCTTGACGGGGGCGACGGCCCGGCGCACGGCGGCGTGGCCGAGGATGTCGTCGGGGCTGGTCGGCTCCTCTATCCAGTACGGCCGGAACTCGGCGAGGGCCTTGGTCCAGGTGATCGCCTCGTCCACGTCCCAGCGCTGGTTGGCGTCGACGGCGATACGGATGTCCGGGCCCACCGCGGCACGGGCGGCGCGGCAACGGCGAAGGTCGTCCTCCAGGTCCGCGCCCACCTTCAGCTTGATCTGCCTGAATCCCCCGGCGACGGCCTCGACGGCCAGACGCGTGAGCTTCTCGTCGCCGTAGCCGAGCCACCCGGGTGAGGTCGTGTACGCGGGGTAGCCCCGGGCGCGCAGGGCCGCGGCGCGTGCCCCGGCTCCTTCCCTGCCCCGGCGCAGCAGTTCCAGTGCCTCTTCGGGCGTCAGCGCGTCCGTGAGGTAGCGGAAGTCGACCTGGCCGACGAGCCATTCGGGGTCGGCCTCGGCGAGCAGCTGCCACAGCGGCCGGCCCGCCCGTCTGGCCGCCAGGTCCCACACGGCGTTGACGACGGCGCCGATCGCCATGTGCATCACGCCCTTCTCGGGTCCGAGCCAGCGCAGTTGGCTGTCGCCGACGAGGTCCCGGGACAGGGAGCCGGGGTCGGCGCACAGCTCGTCGAGCGGCCGTCCGACGACGTGTCCCCGCAGCGCCTCGATCGCCGCGACCTGGACGTCGTTGCCCCGCCCGATGGTGAAGGCGAAGCCGTGCCCCTCGGCCCCGTCGGCGGCGTCGGTGCGCAGCACGACGTACGCGGCCGAGTAGTCGGGGTCCGGATTCATCGCGTCCGAGCCGTCGAGCTCGCGCGAGGTGGGGAAGCGGATGTCGTGGGTGTCGAGCGAGACGACGCGGGCGGGAGTCGGGGGCACGGCGGGCCTTTCCGTCGGCGACAGCGGGTCCATGGCCGGGTGCGGGGCGGTGCTCGGTCCCGAGGATCTCCCCATCCACCGGCCCGCGTACAGCCTCGGACACGCTTCGGTCGGACGGAGGTGGCCCGCGAGACCGGGCCGAAGGCCCCCTGTCCCGGTTCACGGGTCCAAAGGTCCCGTGCCGCGCACTCTCGACGTGGCGCCCCGGCTGCGGGCAGAGTGCTCCCCGTAACTACTCACCAGTACGACACGAGTGAGGAGCGCCCGTGACCACCTGGGCCGGCCGGACCGCCACCGAGATCGCCGCAGCCGTACGCGAGAAGAAGGTCACCCCCCGCGAGGTGGTGGCCGAACACCTCGCGCGGATCGAACGCCTCGACGGGCGCGTCGGCGCCTTCCGCACGGTCCGCGCCGAGGCCGCCCTCGCGGAGGCCGACGAGCTCGCCGGCAGGGACCTCGGCCGGCTACCCCTGGCGGGAGTGCCGGTGGCGGTCAAGGACAACCTCGCGGTGCGCGGCGAGTCGAACCGCAACGGTTCCGCCGCGACCCCGGACGCGCCCGCCGCCGAGGATCACGTCACGGTGGCCCGGCTGCGCGCGGCGGGCGCCGTCGTCGTGGGCCTGACGAACGTGCCCGAACTCTGCGTCTTCGGCACCACGGAGGGCGTGTACGGCAACGCCCGCAACCCCTGGGACCTGTCCCGCACCGCGGGCGGCTCCTCGGGTGGCAGCGCCGCGGCGGTCGCCGCCGCGATGGTGCCGATCGCGCTCGGCAACGACGGCATGGGCTCACTGCGCATCCCCGCCGCCAACTGCGGTCTGGTCACCCTGAAGCCGGGCCACGGGGTGATCCCCGCCGGGATCGGTCACGGCGACTGGTTCGGCATGTCGGAGAACGGCCCGCTGGCCACGACGGTCGAGGACGCCCGGCTGATGTACGCCCTCCTCGCCGACATCGACCCCGCGCCGCCCGCGGAGCCCGCCACCCGCAGGATCGCCGTCTCGGTACGCAGCCCGCTGGCCGGAATCCACGTCACGCGTCCGTATACGAACGCGGCCCGGGAGGCCGCCGCCCTGCTGGCCGAGGCGGGCCACCGGGTGCGGACCGCGAACCCGCCGTACCCGCTGTGGCTGAGCACGACCTCGCTCGCGCACTGGACGGCGGGCACGGCGGTCGACGCCGAGGAGCTCGACCCGCGCAGGCTGGCCCGGCGCACGCGCGTGCACGCCGCTGTCGGGCGCCGCTTCGTGACGGGCGCGCGCAAGGGGGAACGGCGCGAGCAGCTGCGCGGACGGCTGGCCGCGTTCTTCGCGGAGCACGACGTGCTCCTCACACCGGCGCTCGCACGGCGCAGTCCCGCCTCCGTCGACTGGCACAAGCGGGGCTGGCTGCGCAACGTGCTGGCCAACACCAACTACTCGCCGATGACCCCGCCCTGGAACCTCACCGGCTGGCCGGCGATGTCGGTTCCGTTCGGAAAGCTGCCGAACGGCGCCCCGTGTGCCGTGCAGCTCGTCGGTCTGCCCGGCTCGGAGGCGGCTCTGCTCGATGTGGCCGGGCAGCTTGAGGTACTGCACCCGTGGCGGCGTACGGCGCCGCTCGGCTGAGGGGTGGCGTACGGCCGGAGGGCGTCGCGGGCCGGCCGGGGCGCGTGGCGCCGGGCCGGAGGCCGTCGTCCGGCCTTGACGCGGTGGCACACGCCGAAGCCGCGGCCGGTCTTCGGCCGCGGCTTCCGCTCGGTATGAGCGCGGGTCCGGCACTCACGTGCCGTCGCCGGTCCCGCCTGCTCCCCGGTGTCGGTCAGTCGACGCTGGGCAGGATATGGGGCTCGGCGAGGTCGTCCTCGTAGCCCGCGAGGCGGATGGGAGCTGACCTGGCCCACACGTCCAGGCTTCCGAGTTTGGTGTCGGACCCACCGCGGCGCTCCGTGCGTTCCTTGGGACCGTGATCGCGATTCGTCTTCTCTGGTGTCACCGCGCACTCCTTATGTGTCGGGTCACCCTCGGGACGTTAGGGCCCGGTGCTTTCGGGTCGCCTGACGCCCGCTCGGGTCTGAGTCGAAGCAGTTAGGGACGCGGTGGCGCCGGTAACTCGTGTGAGAGCAAGCCGTGGTGACCGGCGTGTCCCGGGACGGACCGTGGGTGTGGGTGGACCCCAGTAAGTCTGTCCGTCGGCCTACAGCCTAACCAAATGAGCGGCCCCCTGCTCTATGGGGCTGAAAACGTGAGGTTACTGTCACACGTCTTTCAGGACCCATCAGGCCTCGATCTGCGGCGATTTGAAACATGATGCCCAATTCGCGACCACCCATTCGGCTCAATATCGCCCCTGGGCGGGGGCGTCGGGGCCGGTCACGGGCAGGACTGCGCCACCATCGGCCGACGGCCGTCGGCGCATCCGGTGCCCAGGACGCCACGCAGTTCAGGTCCCGTTGGCCGGTTCGCAAGGAGTCCATGCTCTGCTGTCGCACGGCAACGGCTTTTCTCGCGGGAGGACCGACGCATGGAGCTGCGCAGCGTCGAGGAGCTGATGGATCTGCTGCACGCCTGCCGGGGCGTCCGGGACACCCCGGAACTCTCCCGCTCCCGGTTTCGCCCGAACGGGGGAACGCCCGCCGGCGACCCGGTCGATCTGCACGACCACGCCCTCCAGACCGCCGCGCTGCTGCGCCGGGGTCATCCCAGCGACAAGGAGCTCCAGGTCGCGGGCCTGGTGCACGACCTCGGGCATCTGCTCGGGCCGGGTGACGACGCCAGGCACGCCGACCGCGCCGCCGACGCGGTACGGCCGCTCCTCGGCGAGCGGGTCTCCGGTCTCGTACGCCTGCACGTGGCGGCGGAGCGCTATCTGGCGGCCACCTCGCCGGGTCCCGGGCCGTCCCCGCGGGACACGCGCCCCCCGGCAGCTCCGGGGAACCCGATGACCCCGCGGGAGGCGGCGGCCTTCGAGCACGACCCGCTGGCCGAGGACGCGGTGATCCTGCGGCAGGCGGACGACGCCGGCAGGGTCCCCGGCCTGTACGCCGGGGACATGGAGGACTGGCGCACGCTGCTGGAGCTGGTCGCGGAGCGTTCCGCGCGACTGGGAGCCTCGGACTGAAACGCACCACCGCACGACCCACGCCCGCCCCGCTCGCCACGGCTGCCCTACCCGCCACATCTGCCGCATGAGCCGTCCCTGCCGTGTCCGCCGCGGGGACTCACCCCGCCATGCCCGGCAGCGGTCGATGCAGAGGCCTGTCAGCTGACGGTCCGTCATGAGACGGTACGCGGATGACGCCGCCGTACGGACTCGAGGGCAGGGCCGCCATCGTCACCGGTGCCTCGCGCGGAATCGGTCTCGCCGTCGCCGAGGCGCTCGCCGGAGCGGGTGTCCGGGTGTGTGTGAGCGCGCGGGACCCGGACGCGGTGCGGCGCGCCGCAGAACAGGTCGGCGGCATCGGCCTCGCGGGCTCCGTCGCCGACGGGGCGCATCTGAGCGAGCTGACCGGCTTCGCGCTGCGCACCTTCGGACGGCTGGACATCGTGGTCAACAACGCGGCGACCAACCAGCCCTACGGCTCGCTCATGGACGCCGACCCGGAGCGCTGGCGTGAGGCGTTCACCGTCAACGTCGAGGCTCCGCTGCGGCTGGTGCAGTACGCCTGGCGGGCCTGGATGGGCGAGCACGGCGGGGCCGTGGTCAACGTCTGCACGGAGGGCGCCGGACACGTCGGCCCGCAGGTCGGCGCGTACGGCACCAGCAAGGCCGCCCTGCTCCACCTCACCACGCAGCTGGCCGGCGAGCTGGCCCCCAAGGTGCGGGTCAACTCGGTCTCCCCCGGCCTCGTCCGCACCGAGATGGCCCGCTTCGTGTGGGAGGACTCCGAGGACGAACTGGGCGCCTCGCTCCCGCTCGGCCGGATCGGACGGCCCGAGGACGTCGCCCGTGCCGTGACCTGGCTGGCCTCCGACGCGGCCTGCTGGATCACCGGCGCCGACCTGCTGGTCGACGGGGGAACCCGGGTGAGGGCGGCCCACCCGGGTTCCCCCGCCCACGCCGTCCACGAGCGGCTGCGGCGACGGACCCCCGACGCGCGAGGGTCCGAGGGGTAGCCGGGAGGCTCACCACTTGCCGGGCGCGTAGTCCTTCATGAAGACGCCGTACAGGTCCTCGCCCAGCTCGCCGCGGACGATCGGGTCGTACACGCGGGCCGCGCCGTCGACGAGGTCGAGCGGGGCGTGGAAGCCCTCGTCGGCCAGGCGCAGCTTGTCGTAGTGCGGGCGCTCGTCGGTGATCCAGCCGGTGTCGACCGAGGTCATCAGGATGCCGTCCGTGTCGAACATCTCCTGGGCGCTGGTGCGCGTCACCATGTTCATGGCGGCCTTCGCGGCGTTCGTGTTCGGGTGGCCCGCGCCCTTGTAGCCGCGGCCGAACACGCCCTCCATCGCGGAGACGTTGACGATGTACGCGCGCTCCGTGGACGCCGTACGGGCCGCCTCGGCCATCTGCGGCCGCAGCTGGCTGATCAGGATGAACGGCGCCGTGTAGTTGCAGAGCTGGGTCTCCAGCAGCTCCACCGGGGAAATCTGCTCGATGGTCTGCACCCAGGTGTTGCTGTCGACGACGTCGGGGACCAGGCCGCCCGCGTCGATGGCGGTGCCCTCGCGGTGCCGGACCACGCTGGCGTTTCCGGCGACCAGGGCGAGGTCGGCCACCTTCTGCGCGTCGAGGCCGGAGACGCCGACGGGCAGCGCCGTCAGTCCGTCGACCGCGCCGGAGTTGAAGGCGCCGATGACGTGCTGGGCGGGCAGCTCGCCGGCCGGCAGCGGGGCGCTCTCGCTCTCGACGAGCGCGGCGTAGGCGGACGGCAGCCGGCGTACGGTCTGGGTGGCGTTGTTGATCAGGATGTCGAGCGGACCCTGCTCGGCGACGCGTTCGGCGAGCGCCACGACCTGGGCCGGGTCGCGCAGGTCGATGCCGACGACCTCCAGACGGTGGATCCAGTCCGCCGAGTCGTCCATGGCCTTGAAGCGGCGGATCGCGTCGTTCGGGAAGCGCGTGGTGATGGTGGTGTGCGCGCCGTCACGCAGCAGCCGCAGCGCGATGTACATGCCGATCTTGGCGCGGCCGCCGGTGAGCAGGGCCCGCTTGCCGGTGAGGTCGGTACGGGCGTCGCGGCGGGAGCGGTTCAGGGCCGCGCAGTCCTGGCAGAGCTGGTGGTAGAAGTAGTCGACCTCGACGTACCGCGTCTTGCAGGTGTAGCAGGAGCGCGGCCGCTGGAGTATCCCCGCGATCCGGCCGGCCTCGGTCACGGACGAGGGCAGGATGCCCTCGGTCTCGTCGTCGATGCGCTGGGCGGAGCCGGTCGCGGTGGACTCGGTGACCTGCTTGTCGTGGGCCGTCTTGGCCGCGCGGCGCTCCTGGCGGCGGCGCTGCTTCACGGTCCGGTAGACGCCGGCTGTGGCGCGGCGCACGGCGATGGCGTCGGGGTGGTCGACGTCGATCTTCTCGAGTTCGTCGAGCACGCCGAGGCATACGGCCAGTCGCTCGGGGTCGATACCGGGACCGAACGCGACGGCCGCCACATCTGTCGTGTCCACGGCGGGGGTCGCCCGGCCGTCCTCTGTCACCGTCATCGCTGCCGTTCCTCGGGTTGTGCGCCGCGTTCGAAACCGCGCTCGCTTTCGAAGGCGGAATTTTACGGACCAATCGCGCGCGGCACCAAACCCGTTGTGATCATGGCGTGCAGGCGGTGATCAGTACGCGCACCTCCTCGGCCAGGGAACGGGCCAGCAGATCAAGGTCGGGAACGGCCTCGGCGTCGGCCACGAGCCCGTAGTGGACCTTCCCCCGGTAGGTCGAGACGGCCACCGCGAGAGCCTGGCCACGAGCCAGCGGGGCGAACGGATAGACCTCGGCGAGCGGGCAGCCGCCGAGCTTCAGGCCGAGGCTGGGCAGCGGCACACTGGTGACGAGGATGTCGAACAGCAGCCGGGCCGCCTGGCCCACGACAGGCCCGCCGATCCGGTGCCCGAGCGGCGGGACATGGTCGGCGAGCAGCGCGACGGCGCCGGCGCCCCGGTTGGGTCCGGCGTCCTTGTTCCGGTCCATCGCCGTCCGTACGGCACGGAGCCGGCCGAGCGGGTCCGGATCGTCGACGGGAAGCCGTATCAGATAGCCGGAGAGCCGGTTCCCCTGTGGCTGCGCCGTGCGCGGCCGGCGCCGGGAGACCGGGATCAGGGCACGCGGGGAGACTCCCTCGCTGCCGTCGCCGCGTTCGTCGAGCCAGCGCCGCAGGGCACCCGCGACGACGGCGATCAGGACGTCGTTGACGGTGCCGCCGACGGTCTTGCGGACGATGTGCACCTCGTCGAGGTCGATGACCACCCCGGCCGTGCGCCGGGTGCCGGTGGGCGCGGACGTGAGGGCGGGCGAGGACTGCACGCCGAGTGTGGCGCGGGCCACCGAGGTCCCGATGTCGAGGGCGCGGCCCATGTCGGAAAGGGTGCCGCGGACCAGGCCGGGCAGCTTGCGGACGTCCGGGAAGAGCCCCCGGGGCGGCTCGGCGGGGCGCGGGCGGGGCTCCGGCAGGTCCATCGGGTCCATGATGGCGGCGGCGAGCATCAGCGCCCTGAGCCCGTCTGCGAGCGCGTGGTGGAACTTGAAGAGCACCGCGAAGGACGTGCCGTCCTCGCCGGGCAGCACATGCGCCTCCCAGGGAGGCCGGCCGCGCTCCAGCGGGCGTTCCATGAGCCGGCCGGCCTCGGAGTGGAAGTCGGCGGTCGGCTTGTGCAGCAGGACGTGGTCCAGCGGCTCGAAGTCGGGCGCGGGCTCGCGGGCCGCGCTGCCGAAGGCGAGCGGTGCGGTGGGCTGCCACACGTCGCGGATGCGCATGCGCAGCCCCGGAACGGCGGCGGCGCGGGCCGCGAGCAGGTCCGCGGCGTGGGCGCCCGCGGTCGGCGAGTGCGCGGCGAAGACACCCAGGGCTCCCAGGTGCATCGGGTGCCGGTCGGACTCGATGTTCCAGAACGCCAGGTCGAGTGGTGCGAGGAGGTCGGAGATCAAGGGCTTGCTCTCGCGTCGACGACGGGTGGACCTGAAGTCAAACCCGGACTGGTGATTACGGTCAAGTACGTGCAAGTTACGCACAGTTAACAGCGGATTAAGTCCCGTCCCTCGGAGGAGGGACGGGACTCGGCTCGTCTCAGGACGGGCAGGGTGTCACGTCAGGACCGTGAGCGCCGTCACTTCAGGACCGGGGGTGCCGCCGAGGCCGACGTTCCCCACTCGGACGGCTCAGGGCCGACCGTGAAGCGGAGCGACCTCAGCCCCTTCAGGGTGCCGGTCGTCAGGTACGTACGGCCGTACGGCGAACCGTCGAGGCTGGCCGACCGGATGTAGCGGTCGGTGTCCGAGGTGCCCGGCGCCGTGACCGTCAGGGCGCCGCGCGGGTAGTAGCGCCGGTCGAGGGTGAGGTCGACCCGCTCGAAGACGGGCGTGGACAGGCCCCACGTGTCGTAGCCGGGCTGCACCGGGAAGATCCCGATGGACGACAGCACGTTCCAGGCGGACATGGTGCCGAGGTCGTCGTTGCCCGTCATACCGGTCGGCGCGTCGGTGAACAGGGTCAGCGCCGCGTGCACGACGTCGGTCGTCTTCCACGGCTGCCCGGTGGACAGGTAGGTGTACGGGGCGATCAGGTCGGGTTCGTTCTGCGGGTTGTACTTGTCGGCGTTGTAGTAGGCGTACGGTCCGTTGACCCAGACCTCGCGGGCGGTCTTCGCCGGGTCCTTCAGCAACTGCCCGTAGGCGAAGAACGAGTCGAGCCGCTCGTTCGCGGCCTGCTTGCCGCCGATCAGGCCCACCATGCCGGGCAGGTCCTGCGGCACGAGCCACTGGTACTGCCAGGCCGTTCCCTCGTGGAAGCCGACGCTCTGGGCCGGGTCGACGGGGCCGGTGAAGGCCCCGGAGGCGTCCCGGGCACGGAAGAAGCCGGTCGAGGGGTCGTGGATCGCGCGGTAGTTCTGGGAGCGCGCCAGGTAGCGCGCCGCGTCCTCGTCGTGGCCCAGCTCCCGCGCCATCTCGCCGAGCACGGCGTCCGACAGGGCGTACTCCAGGGTCACGGAGGCGCCGTGGTCGTAGTCCGAGTCGCCGGACTTCGTGTGCGGGCGGCCCTTGAGGTAGGGGGCGAACCCGTTCGCGATGTACTCCCTGGCGGCCTCGCGGCCCACCGCGGGCGAGTCGGCCGGCGGCACACCGTCCGCGTTCTTCTTCAGCGCGCGGTAGACCCGCTCCTCGTACCCCTTGAGCAGGCCCTGCTGGTAGGCGTTGGTGAGGAACGGGGTGACCGGATCGCCGGTCATGATGTTCGTCTCGACCGTGCCGTAGCCCCATTTGGGCAGCCAGCCGCTGTCCTCGGAGATCCTGAGGACGGAGATCGCCATGTCGCGCGCCTCGCGCGGAGCGAGCAGGGCCAGCAGCTGCGACTGGGTGCGGTAGGTGTCCCACAGCGACCAGTTCTGGTAGTACGTGAATCCCTTGGCACGGTGGATCCGCTGGTCCCAGCCGGTGTAGCGGCCGTCGGCGTCGCTGCCGACGTTGGGCGCGAGGAAGGAACGGTAGAGCGACGAGTAGAAGGTGCGGCGCAGGGTGTCACTGCCGCCCTTCGCGCGTACGTCGTCGAGCCGGTCCTCCCAGGCACTGCGGGCGGCGGCGCGCACCTCCTCGAAGGAACGGCCGCCCTCGGAGCGGAGGTTGACGGCCGCACCGCGGGCGTCCACGTACGACAGCGCGGTGGTCGCCTCGACCGTGCGGTCCTTGGTGGTGTCGAAGCGCACGAAGGCCCCGGTGCGTCCCGTGGTGCCGGCCGCCTCGCTGGAGCCGGTGACCGTGTCGCCGTTCCAGGTGCCCGAGGTGGTGAACGGGCGGTCGAAGCGGGTGATCGTGTACACCGTGTAGGGCTTGGTGGCCTGGCAGAATCCGCTGCCGGTGATCTCCGTGCGGACGGTCCGGTCGTCCAGGATCTCGACCTTCGTGGCGAGCGTCCTGTGCAGCGACTGACCGGCGTTCAGCAGCACGTTGGCCTTGTCGGTGGCCGGGAAGGTGTACCGCTGCACACCCGTGCGCGCGGTGGCCGTCAGCTCCGCCTCGATCCCGGACTTCAGGTCCGCCCGGTAGAAGCCGGGGTGGGCCTCCTCCGTCTCGTGGCTGAACTCCTCCGCGTACTGGGCGTCGTCCGTCCGGGTGATGTCCCCCGTCGTGGGCAGCACGGGCAGGTCGCCGCCGAGGCCGCAGCCGACGCCCGAGAGATGGACCAGGGAGAAGCCGCGGACGTGGTTCTGGGAGTGGTCGTAGCCGGTGTTGTGGCCGGTGTCCGGCGAGAACTGCACCATGCCGAAGGGCACGGCCGCGCCGGGGTAGGTGTTGCCCTCGTTCTGCGTTCCGATGAACGGATTGACCAGATCGGTGAGTTGGCCGTCGCGCGGCTCGGCGGCCTGTGCGGTGGGCAGGGCGAACAGCGCGGACGCTGTCACGAGCCCCGCCGTGCACAGACGCAGGCGCCGGGTCCATCTCATGCGGGAGACCTCCGGTGGGTGATCGACATCGTTGTCCTCATGCATGGTCGGGGCGGGGGGCCGGCTTTCCGGGCAACCGGACGGGAACGAGCGGAACGCGTCGCGTCCGGGCACGGCGGGTCCGGGACCGCCCCGGGCGATGACATCGTTGTCAGAGCTGTACGACGGTGTCATCGGCGGCAGTTGGCATGACAGCACGGGATTCCGCACTCCGTCCAGGGACATGACAAGTGCGGGGTGACAACGGCCGGAAGTCGCCGTGGGTCGGGGTGGGGCTTGCATGGCTGTGGTCCGGGGGGCCGTTTTGCGCGGGGCGCGGTGTCCGAGGGGGTGGTCCGGGGCGCGGGGCACCGTCGTCCACGGGACCCCGTCATGCGCGGGGCCCCGTCATGCGCGGGACCCCGTCATGCACGGAGCACGGCGGAACCCCCACCTGGCCCCGTCAGGTCGGTCTGGTCGGTGAGGGGGTCTGCCCCGTCGGGGCGGTGAGGCGACCGGGCCCGTCAAGCCGGTCGGACGTCGGGTCGGTCGGACCGGCCAGGCCGGCCCGACGTCGGGCCGGTCGGACCGGTGAGACCCGTCAGGGCACTCGCTGGCCCTTGCCCAGGGCTATCACGCCGCCCTTGGAGACGGTGTAGAGGTCGGAGTCGCGCTCCGGATTGACGCCGACCGTCGCGCCCGGCGGGACCTCGACGTTCTTGTCGAGCACCGCGCCCCGCACGACGGCCCCCCGCCCGATCTTGACGTTGTCGTGCAGGACCGAGCCCTGCACCACAGCGCCGGGGTCGACGACCACGCCCGGCGACAGCACCGATCGCGTCACCTGCCCGCGGATCAGGCATCCCGCGCTGATGATGGACTCGCTGGCGATGCCCCCGGCGTTGAAGCGCGCCGGGGAGAGCTGCCCCGAGCTGGTGTAGACGGGCCAGCCGCGGTTGAACAGGTTGAACGTGGGACGCTCGGCGATCAGGTCCATGTGGGCGTCGTAGTAGGCGTCGAGGGTGCCCACGTCGCGCCAGTAGCCCTGGTCCCGGGTGGTCTCGCCGGGCACGTGGTTGTCGCTGAAGTCGTACAGCTGCGCCTCGCCCCGCTCCGTGAGCGCGGGCAGGATCGAACCGCCCATGTCGTGCACGGAGCCGTCGTCCTCGGCGTCCCGCTGGAGCGCCTCGATCAGCGCCTTGGTGGTGAAGATGTAGTTGCCCATCGAGGCGAAGACGCACTCGGGGTCGTCCGCGAGCCCCGGCGGGTCGGCGGGCTTCTCCAGGAAGCCCCGCACGCTCTGACCGTCGGGACCGGGGCTGATGACGCCGAAGGAGGACGACTCGGCGCGCGGCACCCGTATTCCGGCCACCGTCACCCCCGCCCCGCTCTCGATGTGCTGGGCGAGCATCTGCCGGGGGTCCATCCGGTAGACGTGGTCGGCGCCGAACACCGCGACGTACTCGGGCTGTTCGTCGTGGATCAGGTTCAGCGACTGGAGGATCGCGTCCGCGCTGCCGAGATACCAGCGGGGCCCGAGCCGCTGCTGGGCCGGGACCGGCGTCACGTAGTTGCCGAGCAGGCTGGACATCCGCCAGGTGGTGGTGATGTGCCGGTCGAGCGAGTGCGACTTGTACTGCGTCAGCACGCAGATGCGCAGGATGTCGGCGTTGACGAGATTGGAGAGTACGAAGTCCACGAGGCGGTACGTGCCGCCGAAGGTCACCGCCGGTTTCGCCCGGTCCGCGGTCAGCGGCATCAGCCGCTTGCCCTCGCCTCCCGCCAGTACGATTCCCAGCACCGAAGGTCCACCGCGCCCACCACGCCGCATGCTGCCGCCCCTTCCACGCCCGTTCGGGCCGTGCCCGGCTGCCCGGACCCGTCCCGCGTTCCGAAGTTCACCTGCCGAAGTTCACCCGGCCGAAGCCGGCCTGACCCGAGTTGGCCCGGCCGAAGTCCGCCTGCTCGTAGTCCGCCTGACCGAAGATGGCCCGACCGGAGTCCGCCTGACTGAAGTTCGTCCGAATGAAGTTCGCCCGACTGAACGGTTACCCAGCTTTGAGGACTTCCTCGTACAGCTGGACGGTTCGTCGGGCCACGGTGTCCCAGCCGAACTCCCCCTCCGCGCGCCGCCGTCCGGCCTCGCCCATACGCCGGGCCGTGCCGGGGTCGGCGAGAACGGAGTCCAGCGCCGTCGCGAGCCCCGCCTCGAAGTCGTCCCCGAGCGGCACGAGAAGGCCCGTCTCGCCGTCCTCGACCACCTCGGGAATGCCGCCGACACTCGACGCGACCACCGCCGTCCCGCAGGCCATCGCCTCCAGATTGACGATGCCGAGCGGCTCGTACACCGAGGGACAGACGAACACCGCCGCGTGCGTGAGGAGTTGGATGACCTCGGGCCGGGGCAGCATCTGCGGGATCCAGTGCACGCCGTCGCGGACGGCGCTCAACTCCTGGTACAACTCACGGAACTCACGGTCGATCTCAGGTGTGTCGGGGGCACCCGCGCACAGCACCACCTGCGCGGCCGGGTCGATGTCCCTTACGGCGCGCAGGAGATGGGGCACACCCTTCTGCCGGGTGATGCGGCCGACGAACAGGATGTACGGGCGCCCGGTGTCCAGGCCGATCCGCTCCAGGACGTCCGTTCCGTGGTCGGGCCGGTAGAGGGAGGTGTCGATGCCGTTGTGCACGACACGAACCCTGGCCGGGTCCAGGTCCGGGTAGCAGCCGAGAATGTCGTCGCGCATGGCGCCGGAGACGGCGATCACGGCGTCGGCGGCCTCGATGGCGGTGCGCTCGGCCCAGCTGGAGAGGGCGTAGCCGCCGCCGAGCTGCTCGGCCTTCCAGGGGCGCAGCGGTTCGAGGGAGTGGGCTGTCATCACGTGCGGTATGCCGTGCAGGAGCTTTCCGAAGTGTCCCGCGAGGTTGGCGTACCAGGTGTGGGAGTGGACGAGTTCGCGGCCTTCGAGCGCGGCGGCGATGGAGAGGTCCGCGGAGAAGGTGCGCAGGGCGTCGTTGGCGCCGTCGAGCGCGGGCCAGGGCCGATGACGGACGACTCCGCCGGAGCCGCCCTCGCCCCAGCAGTGCACGTCGAGTTCGGTGAGGGCCCGCAACTCCCTCGCGAGGAACTCGACATGGACGCCCGCGCCGCCGTAGACGTCCGGCGGATATTCCCGGGTCAGCAGTCCCACGCGCACACAGAACCCCCGTCCTAACCGGCTGGTGCCCCTCATGGTCACTCAGTTGAAGCCGATACGGAAGACCGCGACAGGTGCGCCCGCGCCGGGTCCGGTGGGATGCCGGGGCAGGCACCGACGCCGGGGTCCGTCGGCCGCCGGCGTCCGGTCCGTCGTAGGCCGGTGCCGGATCGGGTGGACGACGGTGCCGGATCGGGTGAGTGACGGTGCACGATCCGGTGGGCGACGGCGCGGGGCCCGGCGGGGCGGCCGGGCCGGGCATGGCGGAGCAGCCGGATCGCGCCAGGCAGGGCGGCCGGGCCGGGCATGGCGGAGCGGTCGGGTCGGGTGCGGCGGGGCGCTGGGGCGGGTGCGGCGGAACCCGTGCGTCAGGATCGGCCGGGTGCCGGGCGCGGTGGGCGCTCGAAGCAGCAGTCGCCGCAGACTCCGCCGCCGGGTACCCGGTAGTAGAGACAGCAGCTGCGGCGGCGTAGCGTCGCGGGGTCGAGGGTGCCGGCGAGATCGGGGTGCGCGAAGAGCCCGCCCGCCAGTGCCCTGGCCCGCTCCCCCACGTCCGGGCGTCCGTGGACGAGCGCCCAGCGGTCCAGCTGACGGACGGTCCCGGCCAGGGCGGAGCCCGCGTTGCCCCACAGCAGGGCCGCCGAGACACGGTGGCGCGAGCGCAGGGCCGCGCTCAGCGGTACGACGAGCCCGGCACGTACGACCGCGTCGAGATCGGTCACGGGCCGGAAGCGGACCTCGCCGAGCCAGAGGTCGTCCGGGGCACTGGCGTCCGGGTCCCAGAACAGCAGCTCCGGATCGAGGTCGGGCAGCCGGCCGCAGAGCGCGGCGGCGCCGAGCGCGACCGACCAGAAGCGGGCCGCGAGACCCTGCTGCGCCACCGAGGCCGCGACCCGCGGTTCCGGGGCCCGGATACTTCGCGCGACCTTGTCGACGCGAAAAGTCATCGGATCTCCGTAAACCTCCGGGGAGGTCGCGGATCGCGGTTCCGCGAACGCGTTCGCGAGGGTCGGCAGGGGGCCGCGCGGCGGTACGCCGGTACGTAGTACGAAGAAGCCGCCGAGCGCGTCGAGCGCCTTGAGCCGGGGGTCGAGGTCCACGAAGAGCAGTAGTACCAAGCCCCCTAGGGGGGACCACCAGTGGATCGGACCGTGGTGTCGCCCACCCTGGGGAGGACAAGGGGCGATTCGTACTCCATCGGCAGTAGGACCCAATGACTGCTCAGGGACGACGACGAGAACTAAATCGCACGGCATCGTTGTTTGCATGGAAGCCGACCGTTCGTCGCGCCGGACCGCAGCTCCGCGCCGTACGCAGAGGAGGGACTCATGAGTGCCCTCGCTCTGTCCGTGGTGCTCTCGTTCGTCTCGGCCGTCGCGTACGCGGGCGGCGCGATCATCCAGGAGCGGGTCGCGGTGACCTCTCCCGGCCAGACCTACGCTCCGTTGCGCAGGCCGGGCTGGTGGGCGGCCGTCGCGCTGACCGGCGTCGGCGGTCTGCTGCACGTGGTCGCCCTCGCCTTCGGCCCGCTGAGCCTCGTACAGCCGCTCGGCGCGCTGACGATCGTCTTCGCGCTGCCGATGGCGGCCCTGTTCGTCGGCCGCAAGGCCGGAGCCACGGCCTGGCGCGGCGCGATCATGGCCACGGTGGGCCTCGCCGGCCTGCTGTCCCTGGTCGGCGCGTCCGACGCGCAGTCCCTGAGCAATCCCCAGCGTCTGGCGCTCGGCGTGGTGTCGGGCGGCGCGGTCGCGGCCCTGATGGTGGCGGGACGCGCGGCGCACCGGCACGCGGCCGTGCGCAGTGTGCTGCTGGCTGTCGCGGCGGGCATCGCGTTCAGCATGTCCTCCGTGTTCACCAAGACCGTGGCCGTCGACTGGTCGCGGCACGTCTCGCTCGCCGACCTGTCGAGCCTCGCGGCCATCGGTGCCTTCGCGACCGCCGGCATGCTGATCTCGCAGGCCTCCTACCGAGGTGCCGGCCTGGAGGCACCGCTGGCCACCCTGACGGTCGTGAACCCCGTCGTGGCGGCCGCGGTCGGCATCACGATGTTCGGCGAAACCTTCCGCTACGGCGCGACCGGCACCGCGCTCGCCCTCGCCTGCGGCGTCGTGGCGGCGGGCGGTCTGATCCTGCTCACCACCGAGCGGATCACCTCGGAGCGGACCGGCAGCGAGCAGACCGGCAGCGGCGACCGAGTCGTGGCCGCCAGCCCGGGGCCCGCGGCCGTACCGGAAGCGGACGCCGGGCAGCCGGCCGACGAAGGACGCCGGCCCACCCCCGTCCCGGCCTCCGTGACCGACAATGGGCACCCGCCCACCGCCGTCCCGGTCGCCGAGGCCCCGACCGAGCCGCGGTTCCCCGAGCCGGCCGTCGGGCGCCCGCGCCCGGCGGAGCCCGCTGTCCCGGCCGTCGCCGGCCTCGGGGCTCTCACGGTCACCGAGACCGCCGTGGCGGAACTGCTGGCCGGGCTGCCCAGACCCGCGGAGGGCGCGGACGGATTCGTACCGACTGCGCAGCCGGGTGCCGGGAGCGCGCCACTGGCTCCCGGGGCGGCCGGCGGCAGCGCGTTCTCCCCGGCGGCGCAGCCTGCGGTCGCGGGCGCGTTCGTACCGGCCGCGCCTTCGCCCACGGCCGCCGTGCCGGCGATGGACGTCGTCGCCGCGCAGAACCCGGCGGCCGGGGACGAACCGCTCTACCCGACCTTCATGCTCGGCGTGCCCTACGTACCGATGCCGTTCGTGAGCCACCGCCGCACCCGAGTCAAATCCTGACGCCGCCGGCCCGGAGGTACGCCATCGGGTCGATGTCGGATCCGAAGCCGGGCCCGGTCCGCACCTCGAAGTGCAGATGCGGGCCCGTGCTGTTGCCCGTGGACCCCGAGCGGCCTATGCGCTGGCCGGCCACCACGCTCTGCCCCGCCTTGACGGAGATCGCGGAGAGGTGGCCGTACTGCGTGTAGCGGCCGTCGGCGTGCCGGATCACCACCTCGTAGCCGAACGATCCGCCCCAGCCCGAGCTGACCACGTGCCCGGCGGCGACCGCCGCGACGGAGGTGCCCGTCGGCACGGGGAAGTCGACGCCCGTGTGGTAGCCCTTCGACCAGTGCGAGCCGGTGGCGTGGTACGGAGTGCCGGTCGCCGCGTGCACCGGGGCCACGAGTCCGTGCGTCCCGGTCCCGGGACGGGTCGTCGTGTGCGAGGACGGCCGCTCGGCCGAGGCCTTCTGGGCCGGCGTCTTCTTCTCCGGCGTCCGGGGGTGCGTCTTCGAAGGGCTCTTCGCCGGCGTGTGCCGGGTGTGCTCGGGTGCCTTGGTCCGGCCGTTCACGGCGAGCCGCTGGCCCGGCAGGATCAGGTCCGGATCGGAGCCGACGGTCGTGCGGTTCGCGGCGTACAGCCCCTGCCAGCCGCCCTGGACATGTCGGGAGTCGGCGATGCCGGAGAGGGTGTCGCCGCGCACGACGGTGTACATCTCGGCGGTCCCGGCCTGCGACTGCGGGGTGGTCTGCGGCTTCACGTCACGAACCGACCGCTGCTTCGCCGTCTGCGGCGCTGTCCCGGCCGGGCTGATGTCGGGGGCCGCGCCCCCTCCGGTCAGCCCGCCGCGGACCGAGCACACCGGCCACGCGCCGGGTCCCTGCCCCTTGAGCACCTTCTCGGCCACGGCTATCTGCTGGTCCCTGGTGGCCAGGTCCGCGCGCCGGGCGTAGCCCTTGCCGCCGTACGCCTCCCAGGTGGACTGGGTGAACTGGAGTCCGCCGTAATAGCCGTTGCCGGTGTTGATGCTCCAGTTGCCGCTGGATTCGCAGGCGGCGACCTTGTTCCAGGTCCCGACGTCGGCCGCGTGGGCGAGTCCGGCCCCGACCAGCGGGAGCGCGATCCCGGCACCGCCCACCGTGACGGTGAGTGAGGCGCGGTTGATCCTGTTCGGCTGATACCGGCGGTGCCGGCCGCGTACGGCCATGAGGGAGCCCCCCTAGACATGCGTCAGGAGCGGCAAAAGTAAGCGCTGGGAACAGGCCGGGACAAGGCGGCAACCGGTCGCTCCGAAAAGGCGGTTGGCCGACTTTCGGACCGTCGCCGGGCGAGGTGGCCGCCGCACGGTGGGTGACCGTGCCCCGCGGGACCGGAGTGCGCCGCCGGCCGCTCCACGGCCCGCGGACATCGGGTTCCTGTGTCCGGCGACGGGCGTCGGGCCCGTTCGGCCGCCCCGGCCGCGCGGAAGCCGCGACCGCGCCCGGGCCGCGCGACGCGCCGGCCGCCGGGGTCCGGCCCCGCACGGTCTGTCCGAAATTCGCCCCGCACCGCCGGGACGTCCCCCTGCGTGGACACCTGCGACACGTCAGGATGGCCTGGGGCAATACTGGCGAACAGCACGGACGGGCACGACCGGCGGCATCGGCACCGGAACATGTCCCCTACCGGCCAACGGACTTACCGCACTTCTTAGGAGCCAACCTAATGAGCACATCAGCCCAGATCGGCGTCACGGGTCTCGCGGTCATGGGGCGCAATCTCGCCCGCAACTTCGCACGCAACGGCTACGCGGTCGCCGTGCACAACCGCACGGCGGCGAAGACGAACGCGCTGGTGGAGGAGTTCGGCCACGAGGGCACGTTCGTGGCGGCCGAGACGGCGAAGGAGTTCGTGGCGGCGCTGGAGCGGCCCCGACGCCTGGTGATCATGGTGAAGGCGGGCGAGCCGACCGACGCCGTGATCCAGGAGTTCGCCCCGCTCCTGGAGCCCGGCGACATGATCATCGACGGCGGCAACGCCCATTTCGCGGACACCCGGCGCCGCGAGCGCGCGCTGCGCGAACAGGGCATCCACTTCGTCGGCACGGGTGTGTCCGGCGGCGAGGAGGGCGCGCTGAACGGGCCGAGCATCATGCCGGGCGGCTCCGTGGAGTCGTACGCCTCGCTCGGCCCGATGCTGGAGAAGATCTCCGCGAAGGCGACGGACGGGTCGCCGTGCGTCACGCATGTGGGTCCCGACGGCGCCGGGCACTTCGTGAAGATGGTCCACAACGGCATCGAGTACGCCGACATGCAGCTCATCGGCGAGGCCTACCAGCTGCTCCGCGATGTCGCCGGGTACTCCCCCGCGCAGATCGCGGACATCTTCCGCACCTGGAACACCGGCCGGCTCGACTCGTATCTGATCGAGATCACCGCCGAGGTGCTGTCGCACGTGGACGCGGCGACGGGCAAGCCCTTCGTGGACGTGGTCCAGGACCGGGCCGAGCAGAAGGGCACGGGCCGCTGGACCGTGCAGATCGCGCTGGACCTGGGTGTGCCGGTGTCCGGTATCGCCGAGGCGGTGTTCGCCCGCTCGCTGTCCGGACACGCCGGCCTGCGCGAGGCCTCGCGCGACCTCGCCGGTCCGACGGCGCGGCGGCTGGAGGAGTCCGAGGCGGCGGCCTTCGCGGACCGGGTCGAGCAGGCGCTGTACGCGTCGAAGATCGTCTCGTACACGCAGGGATTCCATGAGATCACCGCCGGCAGCGACGAGTACGACTGGAACATCGACCTCGGTTCCGTGGCCTCCATCTGGCGCGGCGGCTGCATCATCCGGGCGGCCTTCCTCGACCGCATCCGCGCCGCGTACGACGCCCGGCCCGACCTGCCGAGCCTGCTGTCGGACAAGACGTTCGCCCAGGAGATCGGGGCGGCCCAGGACGACTGGCGCGAGGTCCTCGTCGCGGCGACCCGCCAGGGCGTGCCCACCCCCGGCTTCTCGGCGGCCCTCGCCTACTACGACGCCCTGCGCGCCGAACGCCTGCCGGCCGCGCTCACCCAGGGGCAGCGGGACTTCTTCGGAGCGCACACCTACCGCAGGACGGACCGCGAGGGGTCGTTCCACACGCTGTGGGGCGGCGACCGGTCGGAGGTCGAGGCGTAGCGGCACCTGGCGGGGTCTCCCCAGATCCCGGCGGGGCCGTCACCATTACCCGGCGGGGCCGCCACCAGGCGACCTTGAGTTCGCACCCGCGTCGAAGCCGTCACGCTCCCGGAAGGGGACGCGTGACGGCTTCGGTGTGTGCGGGGTGCGGGGCGCGAGCGGCGGGGGGCTACCGGCCACCCGGGCTGTCGGGCTGTCGGGCGCGGTCAGCCTCTAGCTTCGCTGGGCGGCGAACAGTTCCAGGTGGGCGCAGTTGGGGCAGCGGAAGGCCTCTATCTGCCAGCGCGGCCGGCCCATCAGCCGGGCACCGCCCAGCGGACCCAGCTGGAGCACGCCCTCGACCCACCGCGAGAACCCGCGAGCGCCCTGCCCGGAGTCCTCGACGAAGCCCGGTTCCAGCCCCACAACACCGCACTGAGTGCACCGTATGTCGTTCACCCGCGGAGTGTATTGAACGGCTCCGGGATCTGATGACCGGGGCCGGTCGGTCCGGTGACCGGGGCGGTCGGTCCTTCGAACCCGTCAGGTCAGCGGCCCGGGCCGGGGCTGGGGTTCGGGCACCGGATCGGGGCCCGGCGGCTTCGGGACCGGGGACGGTGTGGGGACGGGCTCAGGACCCGGTACGGGATCGGGCCCGCCCGGGTTCGGCACCGGGGTGGGGCCGGGCCTCGGCCCGGGCTTCGGCCTGGGCGCGGGATCGGGGCCGCCCGGATTCGGCACCGGGTCGGGGAAGGGTGACGGCCCCGGAGGTTCGGGGCTCGGCCCGGGGGTGGGCCCCGGCGGCACGGGGTCGGGATACGGCTGTGTCATGGCGGTCCTCCAGCCAGTCGGTTACGGCGGCCCTTTGGACTTGTCTCCCGCGTACCCAGCGCCCGAGCCCCCACTCACTCCTTCGCGCGGGGACGGCGCCCGGACGGCCCAGTCCTGTACGCACCACCGGACCAGTGGGTGGACGCCGGCGGGCGAGTCGGCCCCACACCCGGAAGACGGCCGGGACCGTGTCCGTCGTACACCGTACGGGCCACGACGCCCATCGTCCTGCCTCGGCGTGCACTCTGCGCGCCGCCACGACCGGGGCCCTGCCCGGCGCGCACCCCGCGGGCCACGACAGCCGGAGCTCTGTCCGGCGCGCACCCCGCGGAACGCGGCAACCGGAGGCCTGTCCGGCGCGCACCCCGCAGGCCACTCCCGCCGAGGCTCTACGCGGCGCGCACCCCGCGGAGCGCGGCCGCCGCGGCGGCGAGGCCGGGGCGGGGGCTCGACAGCACCGGCACCGAGGTCGTGATGTATCCCCCGGCCGCGGTCATGGACGCCTGGGCGAGGACGATCACATCCGCGTCGGCGACCGCGTCGGCTGCACCGGCGACCGCGCGGGCGCAGCCGTCCGTGTCACCCGCCTCGAACAACGCCCAAGCCTTCTCGACCAGGGCCGTACGGATCTCGACGGGACGCTCCGCCCGCCGGGCCTCCTCGTCGATCAGGGCGACGGTCGCCTCCAGCGTGCTCGCCACCGTCGCGAGGACGACGACCCGCGCACCGGCCCGAGCACCCGCGGCCACCGCGGCGGCGGCCATCGGCCGGTCCACGCGGAGCACGGGCACCCCGGCGTCGGTCCGTTCGGCGACCGCGCCGATGGTCGAGCACGTACACAGGACGCCCCGGGCGCCGTCGGCCACGGCGCCGGCCAGCAGGACCCGGACCTCGTCGGCCACCGCTTCGGGTCCTTCACGCCGGGCCCGAGCGAGCAGTTCCTCGTCGACCAGGTGGCGCAGCTCCAGGTCCGGGTGGTCCGCGTCGCGCAGCGCGTCGAAGGCGGGGATGTGCGCCGGTGAGGTGTGCAGCAGGGCGAGCGGTCCGGACCGGGGCGGGGGCGACACCGGCGCGGGGTCCGGGCCGGGGGCCATCAGAAGCGCCCCGGGTGCGCCTTGAGCCAGTCCATCGCCGCCTTCAGCAGCTCGGGGTCGGCCGCCGGAGCCTCCTCGGGGTGCCGCTGCGCCCACTTCACGACGTACGGGCACAGCGGTGCGACGACGACGCCCTCGCGTGCGGCGATGCCGTACAGCTCGCGGGCGAGGGAGCCGGCGATGCCGTGGCCCTCGTGCTCCGGTTCCACGATGGTGTGCACCGGGACGAGGGCTCGCGCGGGCTCCTCCAGGACGAAGTACTCGATGTGCCCGACCACTTGACCGTCGGCGAACGCCTCAAGGCGGCCGGCCGGCCTGTCGTCACGGATCTCGATGTCGCTCACGGCCACTCCTCGGTCCTCGGTTCCAGGGGTGCTGCGATGCCGCCGCGCCTCAGCCGATGGTGGCGACGGCCTGCGGGCTGCGCTGCTGGTCCGAGCCCGGTACCGGCTCGGACGGGTCGGCGCCGAGGGACACGATCCGGTTGTCGCGGTCCACGTGCACGACCGCCGGCCGCAGCGCCCGCGCCTCGGCGTCGGTGACCTGAGCGTAACTGATGATGATCACCAGGTCACCGGGGTGCACGAGATGCGCCGCCGCTCCGTTGATCCCGACGACACCCGATCCGCGCTCCCCCTCGATGACGTACGTCTCCAGGCGGGCGCCGTTGGTGATGTCGACGATGTGGACGAGCTCACCGGGCAGCAGATCGGCGGCGTCGAGCAGATCGGCGTCGATGGTCACGGATCCGACGTAGTGCAGGTCGGCCTGGGTGACGGTGGCACGGTGAATCTTGGACTTGAACATGGTTCGAAGCACGGAGAAACTCCCGGGTTGTCTGCTCCCTGCCTGCTTTCTGCAGGTCAAGGGCGCTCGGCACTCTACACGGGCACGCATCCGACCCTAAGATTTTCAGGAAGATCGGTTCACTCCGACGGGAAGGCCTCCCGCCTGCGTTTCCCTCGAGGAGTTGGAGGGCCCGCGCTGGACAGTTCCTCGTGCCGACACGACCCCCATGGTCCGGAACGTGTACGAGCTGCGGGCTACTTGAGCCTCGTCACCATGCCCCGCTGTTGAACTCGCGCTCGCCGGAGAAGGAGTGGCCGCCCCGGATGCTGCCGCTGATCCGGTCGATGAGATCGAGGGCATGCGCCAAGGCGCGCCGGTCCTCCTCGTCCAGCGTTTCCTCCAGCGCGTCGGCAAGCACGCCGACGCGCTGACGGCGGTCCGCGTCGAGCGCCTTCTTCCCCGCTTTCGTCAGAGTGAGGACCTTCCTGCGGGCGTCGCCCGGATCGGCGCGTGAGGCCAGGAAGCCGGCCTCGGTCAGTTCCCTGACGGTCGCGGCCATCGTCTGGTGGCGCACTCCGCGGGTCGCCGCCAGGTCCGCCGTGGTCATCGGCCCCCGCGTGTCGAGGAGGCCGAGCACCGCCGCCGGGACGGACGCGAGCCGATCGACGGTACGGGTGCTACGGACCAGGGTGCCGACAACCGCCCGGAGGCGGACGGCCAACTCGTCGGAGAGGGGAGCCGGTTCGTTCGAAGGCGCGTCGTTCACATCCCTCAACCTAGCAAAGAAATACAGGGGGAGCTGTATTACAGTGTGCCCTGTACATATTGCGCAGCGAACCCTGTACATCACACCGATAGGAGCCGGCAGTGCAGCTGATCAAGCACGCCCACGCATGTGTGTCGCTGGTCGAGGACGGCAGGCGGATCGCCATCGACCCGGGCACGTTCACCCCTGACGCGAAGGAGGTGGTTGCCGCCGCAGACGCCGTCCTGATCACGCACGAACACTTCGACCACTTCGACGAGGACTTGATCGCCCGGGCCCTGGACGCCCGCCCCGGCCTGCGGGTCTACGGACCGGACAGTGTGGTCGGACGCTGGGCGGCCCGGCGCGGCCAGGTCATCGCGGTCGCCGACGGCGACCGCCTCGACGTCGCCGGTTTCGACGTGGCGGTGTCCGGCGACCTGCACGCCGCGATCCACCGCGACATCCCCCGCGTCACCAACGTCGGCTACCTCGTCGACGGCCGGGTCCACCACCCCGGCGACGCTTACCACGTACCGCCCGCGCCCGTCGACACGCTGCTGCTGCCCACCAGCGGACCGTGGACCCAGCTCGGCCGGGCGGCCGACTACGTACGCGAGGTCGCCCCGAACCGTCTCGTCCAGATCCACGAGATCATGCTCAGCCGGACCGGCCAGGAGTCGATGGCCCGGTTCCTGAGCCCGGCGGCGCTGACCGAGGTGCCTCTGACCATCGTCCCGGAGGGAGAGTCGATCACCGTGTGAGCCCGGCCGGCCGCGCCGCCCCGTGCCGGGAGGCCGCGGGACACCGGCGTTGCCTTCGCCCCACCGGCGGGGCGCCGCCTCTCGCCGAGATCAACCCGCCGGGCGAACCCGGGCAGAAGCAGTGGCTTCCGCCGTCTCCTGGAAGTCGGCGATGTCCCCGCCGTACTCCCTCGCCCAGTTCGTCAGGACCTCGATGGGCTCGATGAGGGTCCGGCCGAGGTCGGTGAGGCTGTACTCGACCCGCCGCGGCGCTTCGGCATGGCGGTCGACCAGGCCGTACTGCTGGAGCCGGCGCAGCGTCTGGGTGAGGACCTTGCGCGAGACGCCGCCGATGAGGTCGACGAGCTCGCCATGCCTGCGAGGCCTCTGGCTGAGCCCGAAGAGCGCGAGCACGGCCCATTTGTCGGAGATGATCTCGACCGCCAGACGCGTGGGGCAGTCGGCGAGGGAGGCTGCTCCGTCCACGTTCTGCATGGAAACCGAAGGTACCAGGAGGTAACGCACGGCTCCGTAACGTCTTCCTCGAGCAATCAGCCAGCACCGAATGCGGAGGAGTCACCATGCCACGAGTCGTCGTGTTCGACGAGTTCGGCGGGCCGGAGGTCATGCACGTCGTCGAGGAGCCCGTCGTCGAACCCGCGGCCGGCGAGGTCCGGGTCAGGATCGAGGCGTTCGCCGTCAACCCGCTCGACCGGATGATGCGTTCCGGCACCTCGCCCGCACCCGTCCCCCTGCCGCACGCTCGCCTCGGTGTCGAAGGAACCGGCGTCGTGGACGCGCTGGGCCCCGGGACCACCGGGCTGAAGATCGGCGATCCGGTCATCCTGACGGCCGTTCCCGACGCGAGCGCCCGGGGCAGCTACGCCGAATACACCACGGTCTCCGCGAGCCGGGTCGCCGCCCGGCCGGCCGGGCTCGGAATCACGGAGGCGGCGGCGATCTGGGTCGCCTACTCCACCGCCTACGGCGCGCTCGTCGAGAAGGCGGGGATGCGGCCCGGCGACCACGTCCTGATCACCGCCGCGTCCGGCGGCGTCGGCCGGGCGGCGACGCAGATCGCCCGTCAGATCGGTGCCGTGCCCATCGCCGTCACCCGGCACTCCACGAGGAAGGACGAGCTGCTCGCCGCCGGCGCCGCCGCGGTCGTCGCCACCGACCACGAGGACATCGCCGAAGCCGTCGGCCACCACACCGGCGGGACCGGCGCGGACATCGTCCTCGACCTTGTCATGGGCCCCGGCCAGGAGGATCTCCTGAGGGCGGCCCGCCCCGGCGGAACACTGGTCGCCGCGGGCTTCCTGGACCCGCGGCCCACACCCTTCCCGGGAGGCCCGCCGCTCACGATCTTCAGCTACCGGAGCTTCGAGCACACTCTCGACGCCGTCGTGGTGAAGCGCATGACGGCCTTCCTGAACGCGGGTGTGGGCCTCGGTGCCCTGCGGCCCGCCGTCGACGACAAGGTGTTCGCCCTCGACGACGTCGTCGAGGCACACCGGCACCTCGAGAAGGGGCTCCACGCCGGGAGGAAGATCGTCGTGACGGTGTCCTGAGGCCGCACCGGCTCAGGGCGTGGCGGACACCAGGCCGATCCGGTGGGCGAGGACGACAGCCTGGACACGGTCGCGCAGGTCGAGTTTGGTCAGGATCCGCGACACATAGGTCTTGACCGTCTCGGGCGTGATGAACATCGCCGCGGCGATCTCCGCGTTCGACAGTCCCCCGGCGATCAGTCGGAGCGCCTCCAGTTCACGGAGGGTCAGCGCGCTCACGACTTCCTCCCTGGCCGGCCGGGAGGTGTCCGCCGGGCGCAGCCGTTCGGCGAAGTGGCCGATGAGATGGCGGGTGACGGCCGGTGCCAGCAGTGCCTCGCCCCGGGCGACCGTACGGATTCCGCCCACCAGCTCCGCCGGAGGTGAGTCCTTCAGGAGGAAGCCGCTCGCTCCGGCCCGGAACGCGTCGTAGACGTGGGCGTCGACGTTGAAGGTGGTGACGACCAGTACCTTCGGGGGTGCCAAGGCGTCGGGGCCGGCCAGCATGCGGGTCGCCTCGATGCCGTCGAGCAGGGGCATCCGAATGTCCATCACGACCACGTCGGGGCGCAGCCGCTGCGCGGCCTGGACTGCCGCGTGCCCGTTCTCGGCCTCCCCGACGACCTCCAGATCGGGCTGGGCGGAGAAGATGGTGACATAGCCGGTACGCACCAGTGCCTGGTCGTCGCAGACGAGAACACGGATCGGCGGCACATCGCTCACGGCTTACTCCTGCGCGGGCTGGGCGGGGATCACGGCACGGACGCGGAACCCGCCGTCGGGGCGGGGCCCGGCCACCAGTTCACCATCGAGCATCCGCACCCGTTCACGCAGCCCGGTCAGACCACGTCCTCCAGCACGGCCCGCTCCGCGGGCGGCGGGTACGGCCGCCGAGGAGGGGGCGGATCCTTCGGTGGCCACCTCGATCTCGATGTGCTCGTCACCGTACTGGACCAGGACCTGTGTCCGCTGCCCGGCCGCGTGCTTCATCGCGTTGGTGAGCCCCTCCTGCACCACGCGGTACACGGCCAGTTCCACGTCCACGCCCTGCGCCCGCCACTCGCCCCGCTCGGTGAACTCGACGGGCTGGCCCGACATACGGGCCTGCGCGACCAGGTCCCCCACCCTTCCCGGGGTGGGTGCCCGGTCCACGGACGCGGACTGGCCGGTCGCCTCCAGCACGCCGAGCAGGTACCGCAGCTCGGTCAGCGCCCTGCGGCCGGTGTCGCTGACAGCTGTCAGACCGTCACCAGCACGTTCCGGCGCGGATGTGAGCAGGAACTGCGCCGCGTCGGCCTGCACCACCATGGCCGTCACATGGTGGGTCACCACGTCGTGCAGTTCGCGCGCGATGCGTGCGCGCTCGTCGGCGGCGGCCACCTCGGCGGCCAGCCGCCGCCGCTCGGATTCCTCTGCCCGCCACCTGCGGACGCCGCCGCCCACCAGCCAGACCCCGGCCAGGACCAGGAAGAACGCGAGGTAGTCCGGGATCCGCTCCGGTGAGCCCAGGCGGTGCAGGACAACCGCCAGCACGGCATAGCCCGCCCCGGCCACGGCGGCGAGGGCGCGGCGGAAGGAGACCTGATGGGCTCCGGCGGAGTACAGGGCCGCGTAGAGCCCGACACTCCCGAACGTCGCCGGACCGCCCAGGGCCTGATGCACGGCGAAGGCGCCGCCGACGACGGCCAGGCAGGGCGCGGGCCGTCGGGTGCGTACCGCCAGCGGCAGGGTCTGCGCCAGGGTCAGCCCGACGGTCAACGGACTTGACGGGCGATCGGACAGGTCGCCGATCTGCGCCCCGATCTGCGACAGGGTCGGCACGAAGGCCAGCACGGTGAGAACCAGCGCGAGAACGCCGTCCTTGAAAGGTTGCTGACGCTCCGTCAGCCAGTTGAACGGCCTCCGCGGCAGCAGCGGTGTCCGGGACCACCTGGGCGTCATCACGTCCGTCTCCGTTCCGTTCCGGTCAGCCGGGGGTGCCGCGGGGGGGTTCAGCGGGCAACGCCCCGGCGGGGCAGCAGACCGCCCCGTCGGTGGGCGAGGACGAACATCGGGACCGTCAGCGCCACACTGATGAGGACGGTAACGATCGACGCCTCCAGACTGAAACTTCCGCCCGTCAGGAGGCCCGAACCGCTGGTGTGCAGCGAGAGCAGTCCGTTCGCCTTGTTGCCCGAGACCGGGATGCCGAGCAGTTGCTCGGTGGCGTTCCAGGCGAAGTGGAGACCCACGACGAACCAGATGCTGCGCCGCCACAGGAACGCCGCTCCGAGCAGCGCGCCGGCCTCGACCGCGATCGCCAGCCCGCTCCACGCGGTGGCCCCGGGGTTCGCCAGGTGCAGGGCGCCGAAGAGCAGCGCGGTGATCGCGACAGCGGCACGGCTGCCGAACAGCCGCTCCAGGGCGTGCAGGGCGAAGCCCCGGAACATCAGCTCCTCCGTGACCGCCGCACCCGCCTGCACGACGACCGCGGACGTCACAACGGAGAAGAAGCCGTTTCCGGCCCAGGAGAACGAGTAGCCTCCGAACGCCGCGATCGCCAGGGCGGACACGAGGATGAAGCCCAGGCCGATCCCGCCGCCGAGCACCGCCTCCCGCACGGCCCCCCGCCGCGCGATCTCCGGCACCGGCCGTCGTGCGACGAACCGCATGACCGCCCAGTACACGGCCACCGCGACGGCGGCCCCCAGCACCGGCACCGGTCCGGGGCCGGTCGCTGTCGCGGCCGATACCACGCCGACGCCGACGATTCCGGTCAGCATCCAGCCCAACGGAGAGCGGCAGATCCGCCCGACGCGCCCGCCGTTCGGACCGGAGCCGTCCGGAAGCCGGTCCGGGCCTGTCTCGTCGTGTGTGGTGGATGTCGTGTGCATCATGGCCTCCCCCTTGGTACGGGCCGCGCAGGCGGCGGCCCTGTGATCAGGCTAGGAACGCCACGACCTCCGCGACTCACCCGTGGGCGGACAGCGCCGGTAGCTCTCACGGGGGATGCGCTCGGCGGTGCCTCTGTCGTGCGCGGCCTCGATGTCGGCGCGCAACGCACCGTGGCCCGGGGCGAGTTCTGCGACACCATCCACGTCTTCGGCAGCGGCCGCATCACCGGATCCGGCTCCCAGAACGACCGATTGACCCCCGGCCGTACCTACGCCGAGATGTTCACCGGGCGTGCCGTACGACGGCGGACCGTGTCCAATCCGGACTCGTCGTAAGAGCGCGTGCCGAGCTCCACCGCCTCGGGCCTCGAACTCGACCGCGCGGCCGTCAACGCCAGCTTCACCGTCCCGCACCACAATGGTCGGACCGAAGGCGTCAACACCCGCAACAAACGGATCATGTCTGGCGCCAGCTCTTCGCTGCAGCGTCGGGTGCACGTTACGCCTCCACGTGCCGCTGCTGTGTGTGTAGTTCTCCGTGGCGGTGATCCGGTCGAGGGGTGTCGCGGCGCTCTGGGCCGGTCGGTCACTGAGCACGGGTGAGGAGAGGGCGGAGGCCCGTCGGTGGGGCCTGGGCCGACTGCTGCGCGTCGGCCCAGGCCCGGTTCGCCCCGCCGCCGCGAGGTGACGGTTACGGCGTCACGGCTACGGCACGATCGTCCACCGCTGCCGGGCGTCGTCGTTGCAGTTCTCGATCGTCACGTAGGCCGCTTCCCGCGCCGACGGCACCAGGCACTGGTGTGCGGCCTCGTTGCGGAAACGGAGGGAGCCGTCCTCGTACATCTCCGCCTGCCAGCGGTGCCCCGTGCCGTCGTCCCTGGCGCCTCGGTCGCTGCAGTCGTGCAGCAGGGATGGTGCGCCGGGCCGGGGCTGATGGGTGTCCAGGATGTCGACGCAGCGACCACCGCTGCCGAACGCCTTCAGCCGGACGATGTTGTCGCCCAGGCCGGCGTATTCCATGTCCCAGCGCTGGGTGAACACGTTGTTGCGCGAACGGGTGGTCAGTCGGGTGCCGTCACGGCCGGGCTCCCCGAACTGGTCCAGGTAGAGGCCGTTCCAGGCACGCAGCCGGACCCGCAGGTCACCGTCCTCCCACGCGCGGTCGGACACCCCGCGGGAATTGTCCCACCACTGCTGTGAGGGACTGTCGTTGCACGCCAGGGCCAGGACACGCTGTTCGTTGCCCAGACCGGTCAGACACAGGCCCGGATAGGCCGAGTTGTGCCAGCGCAGCGGGCCGCCGGGTGTCCCGAGGTCGTCGGGTTGCCACTGTGCGAGGGGGGAGTCGCACGACAGCACGATGACGGACAGAGGGAGGAACGGGTTGAGGCCGGGGCACATCCCGGTGGCGCGGTCGGCGAGAGCGCTTCGGGCGCCGGACCTCGCCGCGGGGCTGCTGCCGACGGCAAAGCCGTACCAGTGCGCCTGCACGGTGTTCACACGGAACCGTTGACGCAGGTTGTAACGCTCCTGGGTGGTGGTCACCTCACCCCAGGCTCTGTTCTGGGCGTCCAGGACCAACCCGGTCCGGGCGTTCTCGAGGCTCGAGGTGAAGTTGTGCACCGGGCCGTCGGGCGCGGCCGGAACGGGAGTGGGAGCCGGTTCGAACTGGACGGGATAGTGGTCCGCCCCGCGCGCCGCGGGAATGTCCGCGTTGAACCGGGGTGTACCGCGGGTGATCGCGTAGTCGAGTTCGCCGCCTTGTTGGTGGGTGGGGCGGTCGGGACGGGCCAGTTGCTCGTTGGCACGCAGGTGCAGACTCTGGTTCCTGGCCTGCTGGTCGGTACGGTTGCGGATGTTGAGGTTGAAGTCGCCGACCATGACCCAGTTCTCGCCGGGCCGGGCGGCCGCGCGGATTCCCGCGAGCAGGCCGGGGACGTCGCCGCCGCGGGCGTGCACGTTGTAGTAGACGGTGTTGCCGATCCGTACCCCGAGGGCGCGGCGGTAGCGGTAGTCGTCGCGAGGTTCGTCGCGGTCGTACAGCGGGTTCTCGATGACGCGGACCTCGGCCGCGCGGGCGTGCGTGACGACTGCCAGGTTGACCCGGCCGCCCTGCCAGCGATCCCGTCCCGTGGCGCTGTCGCGACGCGGGTCGGTCTGCAGGTAGTAGACGTGAAGGCGGTGGTGGTGGTACTCCCACTGCGTGTGGCTCACATGGTTCGGCAGGCCGGCCGGGAACGGACCGGGGATGGGGATCGATTCACCGGTGCCCGGGTCTGGTGCGGTTCTGGGGGCGGTCCGTTGCCGACCTCCTGGAGGGCGACGACCTGGTGTCGCATCGTCAGTGGTCCGACCTCGCCGTTCCAGCGCAACCCGCGACTGGAACCCTGCATGTTGTAGGTGGCGAACGACAGGCTGCCGTCTGACGATGGGTCTGTCCGCCGGTCGTCGGCCCGCGCCGAGTAGCCACCCGGGCCAGGTGCGGCACCGACCAGCAGTCCGGCAGCCAGCAGCGCGGAGGTCAGGACGGCGGTCAGCCGCGATCCGCGTGGGCCGGAGCGTGTCCTGGTACGGGAAGGGAACAACGGTAATCGCATCGGGTCTCCCTTTCAGAGCGATCTGTGTAGGTTGCGAACGGCCGCACGAACGATCTCTTCAGTTCGGCGGTTCTGCGTCAAGAGCCCCTCACGCGCCATGCGGACGCAGCGGGTACGGGGTTTCGGCCTGGTGTCAGCCCACGGTCCTTGGCCATGCCGCTTCAGGCCGGGCCGGTGGCGGGCACGGTCGCGTAGCGGCTCATCGCGTCGATGTTGGCCTGTGGCGTCAGCGGCCGGCCGTCGGCGAGCGCGTCTTGGAGGTCCCGGAAGTACTGGACGTACAGGTCGGGGGTGAAGGTGCTGAGCATGACGGCGGGTTGGCCGGTCGGGTTGGCGAAGGTGTGCGGGGTACCGGGCGGAACCATCACGAGCGTGCCCGCGGCGGCGTCGTGGTCCTCGTCCCCGACGGTGAATCGCACGGTGCCGGAGAGGATGTAGAAGCCCTCGTCGTGGCGGGCGTGGCGGTGCTGCGGCGGTCCCTGGGTGTACGGGGCGAGAACGGACTCGGCGATCGCGAGGCGGTGCCCGGTGTGGCTGCCGTCTTCCAGAACGCGCATGCGTGTGGTGCCCAGAACGATCGTCTCGCCGTCGCCGGCACCCACCACCGATACACCGGGGTGAGTCTGCGGCTTGTCGGTCTTCGCTTCTTCGGCCATGTCCACGAGTTCACCGGCGGGGACCCGCCGGTGTCCAAGACTCGTCCTGTGGCGCTGATATCGCGTGGGTATTGTTGCAGCGTGGAGCTACGGACCCTGCGCTACTTCGTGGCGGTTGCCGAGGAACTCCATTTCGGCCGGGCCGCCACCCGACTGCACATGAGTCAGCCGCCGCTGAGCCGGGCGATCAAGCAGATGGAGGCCGAGGTCGGTGCCCCGCTGTTCACCCGCTCGCCTGCGGGGGTCACGCTCACTGCAGTGGGCTCGGTGCTGCTGGACGAGGCGCGGGCCCTGCTCGACCATGCCGACCGCGTACGGGTACGCGTGAGCGCGGCGGCCGGCGTCGCGACCATCACCATCGGTCTCCTGGGCGACGGAACCGACCCGGGAGTGGCCAGGCTGGCCGCCGTCTACCGCCGCAGCCGCCCCGGCATCGACATCCGCATCCGCGAGACCGATCTGACCGACCCGACCTGCGGGCTGCGCGCCGGACTGGTCGATGTCGCGCTGACCCGGGCGCCGTTCGACGAGACCGCACTGACGGTGCGTGAACTGCGGACCGATCCGGTCGGCGTGGTTCTGCGCGCCGACGATCCGCTGGCCGGCCGCGACGGGCTGCGGCTGGCAGAGTTGAGCGACCGCCGCTGGTTCCAGTTCCCGCAGGGCACCGACCCTGTCTGGCAGTCGTACTGGAACGGTGGCAGGCCGCGTGAGGGCCCAGTGGTGCGCGCCGTCCAGGAATGCCTGCAGGCCGTGCTGTGGAACGGCACGGTCGGCCTGGCCCCGCTCGGGCACGACCTGCCCGGGGGACTGGCCCTGGTGCCGCTGATCGACATGCCTCCGAGCCGAGTGGTGGCGGCGTGGAACAAGGGCGACACCAACCCGTTGATCCGATCCTTCATCGAGATCGCGACAACCGCGTACCGTTGTTGAGGGGAGTGTCTGGTCAACGACGAGAAAACCCGCCACCTCCAACCCGACCACCAGACCTCAACCATGGTTGGTTGGGGCCACGGTCGGCCCGACCATCTGGGTTCTAGGAGCTTTTCGGAGTTCGGATCTTCTTGATGCTCGGTGGTGTGCTGGTCCGGGCTGGTAGAAGTCGGGTGTGGCGCGTTTTGATGTGACGGATGCCGAGTGGGCGTTGGTCGAGGCTCGTCTGCCGGTGGCGGCGACGGGTCCGCTGCCGCGGCGGGTGCGGGACCAGTTCAACGGGGTGTTGTGGAGGTTCCGTACCGGCGGCGGATGGCGTGATGTCCCGGAGCGCTACGGGCCCTGGTCCACGGTGTATTCGCGGTTCAACGCCTGGTCGAAGGTCGGGGTGTTCCAGGGGTTGATGGACGGCCTGATCGCCGAGGCGGCCGCACGCGGGCGGGTCGGGCTGGAACTGGTCAGTGTGGATTCCACGATCGTGCGGGCCCATCACGAATCGGCAGGCCTGGCGATCGCCGGGGAGACCCTGGACGCTCTCGAACAGGCCCTGACCGAGGAAAAGGGGGTTCCGCTGCCGGAGCAGGGACCCGTTCTGCGGGTGATGCGCCGCAGGCCGCACCCGGTGCGGGCGACGCACAGGAGGAGGGCCGGAAGCGGTCCGCGGCACGGCGTCGTCGCCGGGCTAGGGCGAAGGCCGCCGGGCTCGGCAGGTCCAGAGGCGGTCTGAGCAGCAAGGTCCACGCTGCGGTCGATGCGGCGGGACTGCCTCTGGTGCTCGTGCTGACCCCAGGTCAGGCTGCGGACTGCCCGCAGTTCCGGGCGGTACTCGACCGGGTCCGTGTCGCAGGTCCGAGGGGTCGCCCGCGCACCCGGCCCGGGGCGGTGGCCGCCGACAAGGCCTACTCGTCCAAGGACAACCGCGCCTACCTGCGCAGACGCGGGATCACCGCGGTCATCCCGGAAAAGAACGACCAGGCCGCCAATCGCCGCAGGAAAGGCTCGGCCGGCGGTCGCCCCGTCGCCTTCGACACGCACCGCTACGGGCAGCGCAACACCGTGGAGCGCTGCTTCCAGAAGATCAAGACCTGGCGCGGCCTCGCCACCCGCTACGACAAGTCCCCCGAGAGCTATGAGGCAGGACTGCACCTCAGAGCCTCGATCATGTGGTTGAAGCACATCACCTCAATCACATGATCCGAACCCCGAACAGCTCCTAGTACTCCAGCAGTACTTCGTGGCTTGACCTGGGGAAACGTCGAGCGGTGGGAGTGTAGCGGGCAGGATGCCGTCACGGACGGCTTCTGCCCG
>NZ_JBEXGX010000018.1:0-119063 GCF_040607495.1 Streptomyces sp. NPDC005281
TATCCGGTATTAGACCCCGTTTCCAGGGCTTGTCCCAGAGTGAAGGGCAGATTGCCCACGTGTTACTCACCCGTTCGCCACTAATCCACCCCGAAGGGCTTCATCGTTCGACTTGCATGTGTTAAGCACGCCGCCAGCGTTCGTCCTGAGCCAGGATCAAACTCTCCGTGAATGTTTACCGGTAATCCGGTGGAACACCACGAGAGCGGAACCGGAGGGAGGAATAATCCCTCGGTTCACAGCGTCCTCGCTGATGCGCCTGCCGGAACAATGCCCGACAGGACTTTTTCAAAGGAACCTCGCCCCGACCGAGATTGGCCGGAGACGGGGTATCAACAAATTTGGCGTTGATTTTTGGCACGCTGTTGAGTTCTCAAGGAACGGACGCTTCCTTTGTACTCACCCTCTCGGGCTTTCCTCCGGGCGCTTCCCTTCGGTCTTGCGTTTCCGACTCTATCAGATCCTTGCGGGCCCGATTTCCTCGGTGCTTTTCAGGTAATCCGCTTTCGCGTTTCCCTTTCCAGCGACTCCGACTTTATCAGATTCTCTGAGTCGGAATTCCCGCCCCCTCCGGGGACTGACTCCGAAGCACGAAGCTTCGGGAGTTCCCGTTCAGGCGGAGACGTAAACGTACTGGAGCGGGGCGCCCCGATGCAAATCGAGGCGCCCCGCTCCTGGTCGGGACCTTGCCGAGGGTCAGACCTCGACGACGACCGGGAGGATCATCGGGCGTCGGCGGTAGGTGTCGGACACCCACTTGCCCAGCGTGCGGCGGATGAGCTGCTGCAGCTGATGGGGCTCGACCACACCGTCCTGGGCCGATCGCTCCAGGACTTCCCTGATCTTCGGAATGACATCGACGAAGACGGCGTCGTCGATGCCGGAGCCGCGTGCCTGCACGTGCGGGCCGGCCGTGAGCTTGCCGGTGCTGGCGTCCATCACCACGAAGACCGAGATGATGCCCTCGTCGCCGAGGATCTTGCGGTCCTTGAGCGTGGGCTCACCGACGTCACCGACCGAGAGACCGTCGACGTAGACGTATCCCGCCTGGACCTTGCCGGAGATCTTCGCCTTGCCCTCGATCAGGTCGACGACGACGCCGTCCTCGGCGATCACGATCCGGTCGTGCGGGACGCCGGTCAGGGCGCCCAGCTCGGCGTTGGCCCGCAAGTGGCGCCATTCGCCGTGGACCGGCATCAGGTTGCGCGGCTTGCAGATGTTGTAGAAGTACAGCAGCTCGCCCGCGGACGCGTGTCCGGAGACGTGGACCTTGGCGTTGCCCTTGTGGATGACGTTGGCGCCCCAGCGGGTCAGACCGTTGATGACGCGGTAGACCGCGTTCTCGTTGCCGGGGATCAGCGACGACGCCAGGATCACCGTGTCGCCCTGGACGATCCGGATCTGGTGGTCGCGGTTCGCCATCCGCGAGAGCGCCGCCATCGGCTCGCCCTGGGATCCCGTACAGACGAGGACGACCTCATGGTCCGGAAGGTCGTCGAGCGTCTTGACGTCGACCACGAGACCCGGCGGAACCTTCAGATAGCCGAGGTCACGCGCGATGCCCATGTTGCGGACCATCGAGCGGCCGACGAAGGCGACCCTGCGGCCGTACTCGTGGGCGGTGTCGAGGATCTGCTGGATGCGGTGCACGTGACTGGCGAAGCTCGCCACGATGATCCGCTTGCTGGCGTTCGCGAACACCTGGCGCAGCACGTTCTGGATGTCGCGCTCGGGCGGGACGAAGCCCGGGACCTCGGCGTTCGTGGAGTCCGAGAGGAGAAGGTCGATGCCTTCCTCGCTCAGCCGGGCGAACGCGTGCAGGTCGGTGAGACGGCCGTCCAGCGGGAGCTGGTCCATCTTGAAGTCGCCGGTGTGGACGACCATGCCCGCGGGGGTGCGGATGGCGACCGCGAGGGCGTCCGGGATGGAGTGGTTGACCGCGACGAACTCGCAGTCGAAGGGGCCGATGCGCTCACGGTGGCCCTCGGCCACTTCGAGCGTGTACGGCCGGATGCGGTGCTCCTGGAGCTTCGCCTCGATGAGCGCGAGGGTCAGCTTGGAGCCGATCAGCGGGATGTCCGGCTTCTCGCGCAGGAGGAACGGGACGCCGCCGATGTGGTCCTCGTGGCCGTGCGTGAGCACGATGCCCTCGATGTCGTCGAGGCGGTCCCTGATGGACGTGAAGTCCGGCAGGATCAGGTCGATTCCGGGCTGCTCCTCCTCGGGGAAGAGCACTCCACAGTCGACGATCAGCAGGCGGCCTCCGTACTCGAAGACCGTCATGTTCCGGCCGATCTCGCCGAGGCCGCCGAGCGGGGTGACCCGGAGGCCGCCCTTCGGGAGGACCGGCGGCTTGCCGAGTTCAGGATGCGGATGACTCAAAAGACTCTCCTCACCACGCGCGCCACGTACCTCGCAAGGCACGTGGCGCGCGTGACGTTCGTGCAGTAGCTGTTGTGTGGGGTGCAGGCCCATGGCCTGCGGTCGGGCTTATTCAGTTGTGAAGTCTGTGGTTAGAGCTCTACCCCGCCGGCGCCAAGATCGATCTTGAGCTGGGTGGTCTCCTCGGGCGACAGTTCGACCATCGGGGCGCGGAGCGGACCTGCGGGCAGGCCCTGGAGGGCGAGCGCGGCCTTGGTCGTCATGACGCCCTGGGTGCGGAACATGCCGGTGAAGACGGGGAGCAGCTTCTGGTGGATCTCGGTGGCCTTCTGGACGTCCCCGGAGAGGTACGCGTCGAGCATCGCGCGCAGCTCCGGGGTGACGACGTGGCCGACCACGGAGACGAAGCCCACCGCGCCGACGGAGAGCAGCGGCAGGTTCAGCATGTCGTCGCCCGAGTACCAGGCGAGGCCGGAGCGGGCGATGGCCCAGCTGGCGCGGCCGAGGTCCCCCTTGGCGTCCTTGTTGGCGACGATACGCGGATGCTCCGCGAGCCGCACCAGGGTTTCGGTGTTGATCGGGACGCCGCTGCGGCCGGGGATGTCGTAGAGCATGACCGGAAGTTCGGTGGCGTCGGCGATGGCCGAGAAGTGGCGGTACAGGCCCTCTTGCGGGGGCTTGTTGTAGTACGGCGTGACGGTGAGCAGGCCGTGCGCGCCGGCCCGCTCGGCGTCCTGGGCGAGCTCGATGCTGTGGCGGGTGTCGTTCGTGCCGACGCCGGCGACGATGTGGGCGCGGTCGCCGACCGCATCCAGCACGGCGCGTACGAGCTCCGATTTCTCCGCGTTGCTGGTGGTCGGGGACTCACCGGTGGTGCCGTTGATGATCAGGCCGTCGTTGCCTGCGTCCACCAGGTGGGTCGCGAGCCGCTGAGCGCCGTCGAGGTCGAGTCCGCCGTCCGCCGTGAAGGGCGTGACCATGGCGGTGAGGACCCGCCCGAAGGGGGTCTGCGGAGTGGAGGTCGGAGCCATGGGTAATACGCTACTCGCTGCTCACCGCGTGGTCTGCCCTCGGGGGGCACGACAAAGCATGACAAAAGTGGAACCCGGCACTGCCTGCTCGGGGGTTCAAGCAGTGCCGGGTCCGTTTGATCAGGCTAGATGAACTTCGCGAAATGCCGCAATACGGACACTTCGCTCGGTTGATCCGTACATCTGTGCCGGGCCGGTGTGCGGTGGCGTGTTACGGCGCCACGCGCCCGTTCGCGTTGTAGGCCGCATGTGTGAGAGGCATGAGCCCGGCCCAGTGCGCCTCCATCTTCTCGGCGACCATCTCGATCTCCCGCTGCGGGAACGACGGCACCTTGGCGAGCTCGTGCTGGGTGCGCAGTCCGAGGAAGTGCATCAGGGAACGGGCGTTGCAGGTGGCGTACATCGAGGAGAAGAGACCGACCGGGAGGGTGGCACGGGCGACCTCGCGGGCGACACCTGCCGCCAGCATCTCCTGGTACGCGGCATAGGACTGCCGGTAGGACTCCTCCATGGCCCTGGTGACGGTCCCGTACTGCTCGGGGGTGCCCTGGACGAACTCGTACTTGCCGGGACGCCCCTGCTGGACCAGCTTGCGCTCCTCACCGGGAACGTAGAAGACCGGCTCCAGCTCCCTGTAGCGGCCCGACTCCTCGTTGTACGAGTTGTGCACGACGAAGCCGTCCGCGATGAAGTTGTGGTGCGGCGGCGGCATGGAGATGTCGTAGGTCATCTCCTCCCCGTCGGAAGCGACGGAGACGACGGCCTCCCAGCGCACGCCGTTCTGGAGGGCACGGCGGCGCACGCCGATCGGCACGCCTTCGCCGTTCGTCTTCCGCTGGTGACACGGCTTGCAGGCCGGTCGCAGATTCGAGACGTCGAGCGCCTTGGTCAGGTCGGCGTCCACAGGGATGACGTGGTCGAGCTCCAGGTCCTGCGCCTCGAACTTCTCCTCGCAGAGGTAACAGAGGTCCATGGGCGAGATGAGATCGGCGCGCTGCTCGGTGGTCCAGATCTGGATTCCCTCACGCAGCCGCTTCGGGATGCCGACCCGCTCGCCTACGCCGACACGGCCGAGCCGCCCGACCCGGTCGCCGACACGGAGGTCGGCGGCCCGCACCCAGCCGTCCGGCGTCCACACACGGTGATCCGCGGTGCAGCGCAGCGCCTTGCCGTTGGTCGTCGAGACCTTGAGGATCGGCTTCACTCCGGACTCGAAGACGTCCACCATGGGCGCCTTCTCCGCCAGCCCGGTCTCCAGGTCGATCGTGTCGGCCAGGAGGTTCTGACAGGACTTCAGCCTGCGCGTACGGCCCATGGAGTCGGGCACGCCGACCTTCCAGTCCCGATAGATGTCCGCGATGCGCTTGGCCTTGCCGTTCTTGCTGGTGCCGACGCGAATCATGGCGTCGCCCGGCAGGCACCACCCGACGCGGTGACGGTGGAACTCCCGGAACACGAAGATCGGGGCGCTGACGAAGAAGGTCATCGAGTTGTGCTCGAACGGGCTGCCGTGGCGGTCCCGCATCAGGTAGTTGATCAGGCCCTTGGAGCGCTCCGGGTCCTTCTGAAGTTCCCCCAGCGACTGCTCACCTGCGGTGGAGACACGGGCGGCGAACAGCACGTCGGCGTCGGAGGCCGTGTGCTTGATCAGCTCGACGGTGACATCGCCGCGGAAGCGGGGCTTGAGGTCGTCGGCCGGGTTGTCGGTCACGGTGCGGAGGGTCCTTCCCATCACTGGCTCGGGCGGCGACCACTCTACGGCCCGGCACCGACAACGGGCGTTCGGTGCCGGGCCACGACATTCATCGGCGAACTTCTGCGAATTCGGTGATTCCGGGCACCTCTTGTAACGTTCGCCCGTCTGTATGAGTGAGAGTGATGCGTTCGAGAGGTTCGCGCCGCTTGCCACCGGATCGCCCGGGCCGCCCGGAACACCCTGGTCGCCCGGAACACCCCGGACGTCCGGATCACCGGGTCGCCATGGCCCGTAAGCCCCAAGAGGAGAAGCACCGCCCATGTCCCGTCGGCGCGAGCCCGTCCCGTTCGCCTTCACCGCCGAAGCCGACCAGTTCCGCAGCAACGTCGCTCCCCCGCCCCGCGAGCGCTCCTCCGCCGGGCAGATAGCCGGCCGGTGGCTCTTCGGACTCACCCTGCTCGCCGGGATAGCCGGGTCCATGGTCGTCGGAATGCCCGCCCTGTCACAGGATCCGTCACCTGCGCAGACGCAGCACTCCGTGGCCTCGGACGGCCGCTGACCCTTCCGGACCCCCAAGGGTGGTGAGCCGGCAACCGGCTCGATAACCTCACCGGGCACTGCCCATGCGTGGATCGAGTGAGGAACAGTCGTGCCCCTGCCCTTTCTGATGGCGGACCGCGCCTTTGACGAGGCGTCGGAGGATGTCGCGCTGCCCTTCGACGACCGTGACCGCTGGCGGCGCCCCTACCGGCCCGGCCCCTGGCGCGTGGGCGCGGCCGCGCTCGTCCTGCTGCTCGCCTCGTACGTGCTCGTCGCCGCCGTGATCATCGCCGTCGCCGGGACGCTGTCCGGCGCCGCCGCCTGCATGGCTGCCGCGGCGGCCGTCATCCTGTGTGCGCTGCGGCTCCTGCGCATGGGGGTGTGGGTCAGTGCCCGGGGGCTGCGCCGGGTGGGCTTCCTCGTCACCCGGACGACTGCGTGGAAGCAGGTCGCGGCGGTGCGCACGGTGCAGCAGCCGGTGCGGTGGCTGGGGCTGCCGCGCACGGTTCAGGGCCAGGCCCTGACCCTGGTGACCACGGACCGCTCGGACGGGGACGTAGCGCCGCTGATGACCACGCACAACGCCGACTTCCTGGCGCGTTCCGAGGCCTTCGACCGCGCGGCGGACATCATCGAGGTGTGGGCCGACGAGTACCGCCGGGCCTGAGACAGCAAGCCGAAGGGGCCGGTCCGCACAATGTGCGGGCCGGCCCCTTCGCCGTACGGCCTGATCAGGCTTCCAGGGTCCTGCCCTCGTGCAGGGCGATGGCCCTTTGCATGGCTTTGCGGGCGCGCGGGGTGTCGCGGGCGTCGTGGTAGGCGACGGCGAGACGGAACCAGTTGCGCCAGTCGTCCGGGGCGTCCTCGGTCTCGGCCTTGCGGCGGGCGAAGACCTCGTCGGCCGAGTCCCGGTCGATGCGGCCGCCCTCGGTGCGCCGCAGCTCGTCGACGGGCAGTGCGCCCTCGGAGTCGAGCACCGCGGCGAGCCTGTTGGCCTTGCGGACGAACTGGGTGTTCTGCCACAGGAACCAGACGCCGATGACCGGCAGGATGAGCACCGCGACCCCGAAGGTGACGGTGATCAGGGTGCCGTTCTGGATGAGCAGCACGCCCCGGCTGCCGACCAGGACGAAATAGACGACCAGGACGGCGGCCGTGATGGCATAGGTGATCTTCGCGCGCATGTCTGCCGGCTAACTGTCGTACGTGCCCCGGCTCAGCCGAGGTCGAGGAAGTGTTCCAGGCCGAAGGTGAGGCCCGGGGTGGTCACCACGCGGCGGGCGCCGAGCAGGATGCCCGGCATGAAGCTGCTGTGGTGGAGGGAGTCGTGGCGGATGGTCAGGGTCTCGCCCTCGCCGCCGAGCAGGACCTCCTGATGGGCCAGGAGGCCACGCAGCCGGACCGCGTGGACCGGGACGCCGTCGACGTCGGCGCCGCGGGCGCCGTCCAGGGCGGTCACGGTGGCGTCGGGCTGCGGGGCGCTGCCCGCGCGCCGCCTGGCCGCGGCGATGAGCTGAGCGGTGCGCGTGGCGGTGCCGCTGGGGGCGTCCACCTTGTTCGGGTGGTGCAGCTCGACGACCTCGACGGACTCGAAGTACAGCGCCGCGACCTCGGCGAACTTCATCGTCAGTACGGCCCCGATGGAGAAGTTGGGCGCGATGAGCACGCCCGTCTCCGGGGACGCGGCGAGCCAGGTGCCGAGCTGCGCGAGGCGTTCCTCGGTCCAGCCGGTCGTGCCGACCACGGCGTGGATGCCGTGCCGGACGCAGAAGTCGAGGTTGTCCATCACCGAGGCCGGGGTGGTCAGCTCGACCACGACCTGGGCGCCGGCCTCGGCCAGCGTCTCCAGCTTGTCGCCGCGGCCCAGCGCGGCCACCAGCTCCATGTCCTCGGCCACCTCGACGGCTCGTACCGCCTCGGCTCCGATCCGGCCCTTGGCACCGAGGACCGCCACGCGCAGCTTGCTCATTGCTTCGTTCCTTACCGAGACGGGATTTAGGCGACCGCGTCGTGCAGCCGGGACGCCTGCTTGTCCTTGACCGGGCCGATGACCGCCAGCGAGGGCCGCTGTCCGAGGACGTCCCGGGCGATGGAACGGACCTCGTCCGGGGTGACCGACGCTATCCGGGCGAGCATGTCGTCGACCGACATCTGCTCGCCCCAGCACAGCTCGCTCTTGCCGATGCGGTTCATCAACGCGCCGGTGTCCTCCAGGCCGAGGACCGTGGAGCCCTGGAGCTGGCCGATGGCGCGGCCGATCTCGTCGTCCGACAGTCCGTGCTCGGCGACCTGGTCGAGCTCGTCGCGGCACAGCTTGAGGACGTCGTGGACCTGGCTCGGACGGCAGCCCGCGTAGACGCCGAAGAGGCCGCAGTCGGCGAAGCCCGAGGTGTACGAGTACACGCTGTAGGCCAGGCCGCGCTTCTCGCGGACCTCCTGGAACAGGCGCGAGGACATGCCGCCGCCGAGGGCGGTGTTCAGTACGCCGAGGGCCCAGCGACGGTCGTCGGTGCGGGCCAGTCCGGGCATCCCGAGGACGACATGGGCCTGTTCGGTCTTGCGGCCGAGCAGTTCGACCCGGCCCGCGGTGCGGATGGCGCGCCGGCCGTCGCGCGGGGCGATGGGAGCGGCCTCCGCGTTCTTGAAGGCTCCGGCCTTCTCGAAGGCGGCGCGGACCTGGCGTACGACCTTGTTGTGGTCGACGTTGCCCGCGCAGGCCACGACGAGGTGCGTCGGATCGTAGTGCTTCTTGTAGAAGCGGCGGATGCGGTCCGCGGTGAGGGCGTTGACCGTGTCGACGGTGCCGAGGACCGGGCGGCCGAGGGGGGTGTCGCCGAGCATGGTGTGCGCGAACAGGTCGTGCACGCAGTCGCCCGGGTCGTCCTCGGTCATGGCGATCTCTTCGAGGATGGCGCCGCGTTCGACGTTGACGTCGTCCTCGAGGATCAGTGAGCCGGTCAGCATGTCGCAGACGACGTCGATGGCCAGCGGCAGGTCGGTGTCGAGCACGCGTGCGTAGTAGCACGTGTACTCCTTCGCCGTGAACGCGTTCATCTCGCCGCCGACCGCGTCGATCGCCGAGGAGATGTCCAGGGCGGACCTGCGGCTGGTGCCCTTGAAGAGCAGGTGCTCCAGATAGTGCGTGGCGCCGTTCAGGGACGGCGTCTCGTCGCGGGAGCCCACGTGCGCCCAGATGCCGAACGTGGCGGAGCGCACGGAGGGCAGCGTCTCGGTGACGATGCGCAGCCCGCCGGGCAGGGTGGTCTTGCGGACCGTGCCGATGCCGTTCGCGCCCTTGATGAGGGTTTGGGTACGGGCGACGGCCCGCGCCTCCGAAGAGGTGCGGGCCGTCGTCGTGGAGCTACTCGACGTCACTGGTCGGTGTCGTCCTTCTTGTCGTCGTCGCCTTCGCCGCCCTCGACCACGGGGATCAGGGAGAGCTTGCCGCGGGAGTCGATCTCGGCGATCTCGACCTGGACCTTGGAGCCCACGGCCAGGACGTCCTCGACGTTCTCCACACGCTTGCCGCCGGCGAGCTTGCGGATCTGCGAGATGTGCAGCAGACCGTCCTTGCCGGGGAGCAGCGACACGAACGCGCCGAAGGTCGTCGTCTTCACGACGGTGCCCAGGTAGCGCTCGCCGACCTCCGGCATGGTCGGGTTGGCGATCGCGTTGATCGTGGCGCGAGCGGCCTCGGCGGAGGGGCCGTCGACAGCACCGATGTAGATGGTGCCGTCGTCCTCGATCGTGATGTCGGCGCCGGTGTCCTCCTGGATCTGGTTGATCATCTTGCCCTTGGGGCCGATGACCTCACCGATCTTGTCCACGGGGATCTTGACGGTGATGATCCGCGGGGCGTTCGGGGACATCTCGTCCGGCGTGTCGATCGCTTCCATCATCACGTCGAGGATGTGGAGGCGGGCGTCGCGGGCCTGCTTGAGGGCCGCGGCCAGGACGGAGGCGGGGATGCCGTCCAGCTTGGTGTCGAGCTGGAGGGCGGTCACGAACTCCTTGGTGCCGGCGACCTTGAAGTCCATGTCACCGAAGGCGTCCTCCGCACCGAGGATGTCGGTGAGGGCGACGTAGTGCGTCTGGCCGTCGATCTCCTGGGAGATCAGACCCATGGCGATACCGGCGACGGCGGCCTTGAGGGGCACACCGGCGTTCAGCAGCGACATGGTGGAGGCGCAGACCGAGCCCATGGACGTCGAGCCGTTGGAGCCGAGGGCCTCGGACACCTGACGGATCGCGTAGGGGAACTCCTCGCGGGTCGGCAGGACCGGCACGATCGCGCGCTCGGCGAGCGCGCCGTGGCCGATCTCGCGGCGCTTCGGGGAGCCGACGCGGCCCGTCTCACCGACGGAGTACGGCGGGAAGTTGTAGTTGTGCATGTAGCGCTTGCGGGTCACCGGGGAGAGGGTGTCCAGCTGCTGCTCCATGCGGAGCATGTTGAGGGTGGTGACGCCCAGGATCTGGGTCTCGCCACGCTCGAACAGCGCCGAGCCGTGCACGCGCGGGATGGCCTCGACCTCGGCGGCCAGCGTACGGATGTCCGTGACGCCGCGGCCGTCGATGCGGACCTTGTCCTTGATGACGCGCTCGCGGACCAGCTTCTTGGTGAGCGAGCGGTACGCGGCGGAGATCTCCTTCTCGCGACCCTCGAACTGCGGGAGCAGCTTCTCGGCGGCGATCTCCTTGACGCGGTCCAGCTCGGCCTCGCGGTCCTGCTTGCCGGCGATGGTGAGCGCCTGGGCGAGCTCGCTCTTGACCGCGGCGGTGAGGGCCTCGAAGACGTCGTCCTGGTAGTCCAGGAAGATCGGGAACTCGCCGGTCGGCTTGGCGGCCTTCGCGGCGAGGTCCGACTGCGCCTTGCACAGGGCCTTGATGAAGGGCTTCGCGGCGTCGAGGCCGGCGGCCACGACCTCCTCGGTCGGCGCCTCGGCGCCACCCTGGACCAGCGTGATCGTCTTGTCGGTGGCCTCGGCCTCGACCATCATGATCGCGACGTCGCCGTCCTCGAGGACGCGACCGGCGACGACCATGTCGAAGACGGCGTCCTCGAGCTCGGTGTGCGTCGGGAACGCGACCCACTGGCCGTTGATCAGCGCGACGCGGACGCCGCCGACCGGGCCGGAGAAGGGCAGACCGGCCAGCTGGGTGGACGCGGAGGCGGCGTTGATCGCCACGACGTCGTACAGGTGGTCGGGGTTGAGCGCCATGATCGTGGCGACGACCTGGATCTCGTTGCGAAGGCCCTTCTTGAAGGACGGACGCAGCGGGCGGTCGATCAGGCGGCAGGTGAGGATGGCGTCCTCGGAGGGCCGGCCCTCACGGCGGAAGAAGCTGCCGGGGATCTTGCCGGCGGCGTACATCCGCTCCTCGACGTCCACCGTCAGGGGGAAGAAGTCGAGCTGGTCCTTGGGCTTCTTGGACGCGGTGGTGGCCGACAGCACCATGGTGTCGTCGTCCAGGTACGCGACGGCGGAACCGGCGGCCTGCCTGGCCAGACGTCCCGTCTCGAAGCGGATGGTGCGGGTGCCGAAGGAACCGTTGTCGATAACGGCCTCGGCGTAGTGGGTCTCGTTCTCCACTAGCGTTTTCTCCTCGTCTTCGTCCCGGCCTGCCCGTGTGGCAGGGGGACGGTGGCGGAGAAGCGCTCCTTCTGGTGCGGGCCGGTCTTCGATCGAAGCACCCGGGGTTCTTTCGCCCGGGGGCCACTACCGAGGACCGGCGGCGATGAGGCGCGCTTCTCCTCGTTCGTTGTCGTGAGATGCCCTACCCGGCGGGTACGGCGTCGTCACGCTGTGTTCGTACGTGCGGTTTCCTGCGTATTGCGTTGTGCTACCACACTACAAAGCGTCGGTGACACTCCGCACGTAGAGAGCGCGTGCGGCAGCACATACAGCAAAGGGAGCGGCTCCCAAGAGGTGGGAACCGCTCCCTTCACGGCGTCTTACTTGGCGCCGCCGGCCGCACCGCGGCGGATGCCCAGGCGGTCGACCAGCGCACGGAAGCGCTGGATGTCCTTCTTGGCCAGGTACTGAAGCAGGCGGCGACGCTGGCCGACCAGGATCAGAAGACCACGGCGGGAGTGGTGGTCGTGCTTGTGGGCCTTGAGGTGCTCGGTCAGGTCCGAGATCCGGCGCGAAAGCATGGCGACCTGGACCTCGGGGGAGCCGGTGTCGCCCTCCTTCTGACCGAACTCGCTGATGAGCTGCTTCTTCGTAGCGGCGTCGAGCGGCACGCTTACTCCTTGTAGTCTCGTGTCTGCCACCGAGTGCCCCTGGTCGAATTCTCAGGGGAGCTTCCATGACTCGGACGGCGGGGATCCGTTGGGCGCGGCCTCCAGAGCGGAGCTCCGGGGGTGCGTACACAAACGGCCGTTACACAGGGTACCAGCCTGGACGGATACGTCTGTCCGGGTCTCCGAACCTTCCCGGCCGGCGCGGACCGGGCCACTAGGGTGACGGCAGAGGTCATTCGTACGTGGGGAAGGGGCCGGCGGAACATGGCCGAGGAAGCGGAGAACGACGTCAAGGCGCGCAAGGAGCGGGAGAAGGACGAGCTCTACGCCCTCGACATCTCGGGCGCCGAATGGCAGAGCGCGCCGGGCACCGAGCAGCACGAGGAGCGGGTCGAGATCGCGCATCTGCCCGGGAACGCGGTGGCCATGCGGTCGTCACTCGACCCGGGGACGGTCCTGCGGTACACGGAGGCCGAGTGGCGGGCCTTCGTGCTGGGTGCCAGGGACGGCGAGTTCGATCTGGAGTCCGCTGCCGGCGCGGGTGGCCAGGCGGAGTAACGCGCAGCCGGGAACTCGGGGGCCGGTACGGAGACATTTTCCGTGGCGGCCCTTTTGTCTGCCCGCCTCGTGGTCCGTCTCCCCAGGACGCACTTTGCCGTCGGGCGGGCGGCCCTACGGCAAGTGGCCGTCCCAGTGCCGTTGTTTGTCCGCTTTCGGGGTCAATAGTGAGCGTGTGTACGCCACTTCTGGGCAGGGTGTGCCGTAACGGGCCTCAGCGGCGGGGTGGACAGGCCTGCCCCGCGAACAGTCATGGTGATTAGGCTGGGACAGGGCGCGACGCCTGAACCCGTTGACGGGGGGCTCGCGTTATCCGGGGAGCCGGTCAATTCGGGCGGACTCGTACGGACTTCGGGCGGCCTCGGTCGTCCGTGAACGTCAACGGACGACAAGCAGACGGTCGATCCGGCACGACTTGAGGGTGCCCGACCACACCAGGAGGAATTGTGAACAGCGATCGGGGCGGGATCCGCGGGGGCTGGGCCACGCCCGGCGATGACCAGTCCGACGCCGAGTCCGCCGTCGAGACGACGGGCGAGTTCACCATCGACTACGCGCCACCCGCCTGGTACACGCAGAACGCCGCGGACGGTTCCGGGGTTCCGGGGAGCACGGGCGACTCACCGGCGCCGGGCGATCCGGGGGACTCGGAAGCGCCGGAGGGGTCGGAGAAGCCGGAGGGGTCGGCGGAGTCCGACGGCTCGCGGGACTCCGACGGTCTGAAGGCTTCCGAGGGCTTGGACGAGTCCGCGGAGCAGCAGGAGCAGCGGGGGTCGCGGGGTTCGGAGGAATTCCGGGGTTCGGATGAGGCTCGGGACTCGGAGGATGCGGCATCTGCCGGTGGTCCGGCTGCGTCCGGCACCGCTCCCACCGCTCCCGGCCCGCAGGATTCCGGGAACGGGGACCTCGAGAGCGGCGCGACCATGCGGTTCTCCGCTGTCGCGCTGACGCGTGAGATCGCCGAGCGGGCGGCTTCCGGTGATGCCGGGACCGCGGCCGAGGCCGAGGGCGCACCCGCGGCCGGCACCGGCGGCGAGGACACGACTGCCGAGGGCGCGGCGGAGCGCGCGACCGGTACCGCCGCGAGCGATGACGTCCCGGGCGACGGCGGCGCGGTGCAGGGCGAGGACGAAGTCAGGACCCCGGGCGCACCGCTGGCCCTGGCCGTGGTCCAGCCGGAGTACGGGGCCCGGTCCGGGCAGCCTGAGCACGTCCGGCCCGTCGCGACTCCCGGGCCCGTGCCGGCTCCCGTCATCGATCCCGTGCTCGCCTACCAGTCGCTGGAGGCGGCCTCCCAGTCCCAGCGCGCCGGCGTGGCTGACGTACCGATGGCGGACCAGGGCGCCCCGGCAGACGTCGTCGTCGCTTCCCCGGGCGCCGAGCCCGCCGAGGAAGCGGGCGCCGCTTCGGCCGAGGCCGACGGGGAAGCCCAGGGCCGGACAGTCGACGCAGTGGAGACGGGCTCCGCCGAACCGCGCTCCGCGGAGGCCGAGCCAGCCGGTACGGGCGCCGTCGCCCGCGCCGCTGGCGACTTCCAGCTCCAGGACGCTTCTCCCCGGGACACGGGCCCCCGTGACGGCAAGCCCCAGGACGGTGAGCCCCAGGACGCGGTGCCCTTCGTCCCGCCGGAGGAGCCCGCGGCAGTGCAGGACACGCCACCCGCCTGGGCTCCGCCGCCGCTGCCGCAGGGTGGGTTGCCGCCGCTGCCGCCCGCCTACCAGCCCGCGGCCCCCACGTCGGCCCCGCAGTGGCCCGCCGGCGCGGAGCCCGCTCCGGACGCGCGGAGCCGGGTGCCGGACCAGGTGCCGATGCCAGTGCCGCAGCAGGCACCCACCGCACCGGCGCCGGGGGCGCCCTACCAGCCCCCGGCCGCACAGGCACCCGCGCCCGCGCCCGGCCTGCCCTTCCAGCCTGCCGCGCCCGTACCGGCCCCCGGCGAACCCTTCCAGCCCCCGGCGCCGCAGTCCGTTTCGTCGGCGTGGTCCTCCCCCGGTGCTCCCGGTCCCGCCGGTGCACCTCACGGGCCCGCACAGTCGGCCGGACTCGAGAACGCCGTACCCGCTCCCCCGCAGGCTCAGCCCTCGGTGCCGCCGGCCCCGGCCCCCGTCCCCGAGGCACCCGGCTACGGCTTCCCGCAGCAGGGGAGTTACGGGTTCCCGCAGGCCGGCGCCCCGGGCCCGGCATCCGCCCCGCAGGGCAGCTACGGCTTCCCCCAGCCCGGCGCACCCGCTCCGGCACCGGCGGCACCGCCCGCCCAGGCTCCGGGCTACGGCTTCCCGCAGCCCGGCACCGCACCCCAGGACCAGCAGCCGCCCCAGGCCCCGGTTCCGCCGGCCCCCGGCTACGGCTTCCCGCATCAGAGCGTCCACGCCCCCGAGCAGCAGGCCCCCGTCCAGCCCGCACCCGCACCCGGCTACGGCTTCCCGCAGCCCGCCCCGCCCGTCCCGGACGCCGTGGCGCCGCATGCCCCGGTTCCCGCTCCTGCTCCCGCCCCCGCTCCTCAGCAGGGCTACGGCTTCCCGCAGCCGGCGCCCGACCCGGCCGTTCCGCAGCCCGGTCACGACTACGCGCAGCAGCAGCCCCCCGCGCAGGCCGCCCCGCCGTACCCGGCGCAGGCCCAGCCGCAGAGCCCGCAGCCGCAGCCGCCGCACCAGTCGGGCCCGCCGCCCGTACAGCAGCAGCCGACCGCCCCCGTCGACCCGCGGACCGGTACCGCCTGGCCGCAGCCCGTACGGCACGATCAGCGGCAGCCGATCAATCCCGGTGCCGCCCCGCTCGGGTACACCGCGGCGGTGGAGCTGTCGTCCGACCGGCTGCTCAACAACAAGAGGCAGAAGGTCAAGAGCGGTCGTCCGGCCGCCGCGTCGTCGCGCTTCAAACTGGGCGGGAAGAAGGAGGAGGCCGATCGGCAGCGGAAGCTGGAGCTGATCCGGACCCCGGTCCTCTCCTGCTACCGGATCGCCGTCATCAGTCTCAAGGGCGGTGTCGGCAAGACGACCACGACCACCGCGCTCGGCTCCACGCTCGCCACCGAGCGCCAGGACAAGATCCTCGCCATCGACGCCAACCCGGACGCCGGTACGCTCGGCCGCCGGGTGCGTCGCGAGACCGGCGCCACCATCCGTGACCTCGTCCAGGCGATCCCGTACATCAACTCGTACATGGACATCCGGCGGTTCACCTCGCAGGCGCCCTCCGGGCTGGAGATCATCGCCAACGACGTCGACCCGGCCGTGTCGACGGCCTTCAACGACGAGGACTACCGGCGCGCGATCGACGTCCTGGGCAAGCAGTACCCGATCATCCTGACCGACTCCGGCACGGGTCTGCTGTACAGCGCCATGCGCGGGGTGCTCGACCTCGCCGATCAGCTGATCATCATCTCGACGCCGTCCGTGGACGGGGCGAGCAGCGCCAGTACGACGCTGGACTGGCTGTCGGCGCACGGGTACGCGGACCTCGTCTCGCGGTCGATCACGGTCATCTCCGGAGTGCGCGAGACCGGCAAGATGATCAAGGTGGACGACATCGTCAGCCACTTCGAGACGCGCTGCCGCGGTGTCGTGACCGTGCCGTTCGACGAGCATCTGTCCGCGGGCGCGGAGGTCGACCTCGACATGATGCGGCCCAAGGTCCGGGAGGCGTACTTCAACCTCTCCGCAATGGTCGCCGAGGACTTCGCGCGGCACCAGCAGTCGCACGGGCTGTGGACCAACGACGGCAACCCGCCGCCGGTGGCCGCCCCGCCGATGCCGGGCCAGTACGCTCCCGGACAGCAGGTTCCGGGCCAGTACGTTCCCGAGCAGCAGGTTCCGGGCCAGTACGTTCCGGGACAGCAGCCTCCCGGCCAGTACGTTCCCGGGCAGCCGGTTCCCGGCCAGTACGTTCCCGGGCAGCCGGTTCCCGGCCAGTACGTTCCCGGGCAGCCGGTTCCGGGACAGCCGGCGCCGGGGCAGGCTCCGCAGCAGCCCCAGCCCGGACAGCCGTACGCCCAGCCGGGCCGGCCCTACCCCCAGCAGCCCGGTCAGGCGCCGGGGCAGGGATACCCGCAGAACCCGCCGCCTCCGGCGCCCCCGCAGCAGTAGAGACGGCCCGGCTCCGCCGAGGGCCGGCAGACGCCAAGACCCGCACCGTTCAAGGACGGTGCGGGTCTTTCGCGTACTGGAGGCGACGGGAGAGACAGCGGAAGAGGCGGCGACGGATCGGCGGGAGCCGGGCCGCCGGGCCGGGAGGGGTTACTCCCCCTCGTATGCCTCGATCAGCTCCCGCGAGCGCTTCACGTCGTCGCCGATGGCCACCAGCAGTGCGTCGATCGAGTCGAACCTGGCCTGGCCGCGGACGAACGCGAGGAAGTCGACGGCGACGTGCAGACCGTAGAGGTCGAGGCCGACGCGGTCGATGGCGTAAGCCTCCACCGTGCGCTCGGTGCCGTCGAACTGCGGGTTCGTGCCCACGGAGATCGCGGCGGGCATGGCCTCGCCCTGGGCGTGCAGCCAGCCGGCGTAGACGCCGTCGGCGGGGATCGCGGTGTGCGGGAGGGTCTCGACGTTCGCCGTGGGGAAGCCGAGCTCGCGCCCGCGCTGGGCGCCGCGCACGACGATGCCCTCGACCCGGTGCGGCCGGCCGAGGATCTCGCGCGCGCCCTCGACATCGCCCTCGGCGACCAGGCGCCGCGTGAGGGTCGAGGAGAACGGCTCGCCGCCGCCCGCCTCACCGGACTCGAACAGGTCGACGACCTCGACCTCGAAGTCGTACGTCTCCCCCTGCTCGCGCAGGAAGTCGACGTTGCCCGCGGCCTTGTGGCCGAAGCGGAAGTTGGGGCCCTCGACGACCGCCTTGGCGTGCAGCTTGTCGACCAGCACCTTGACCACGAAGTCGGCGGGCGACAGCTTCGAGAACTCGGTGGTGAACGGCAGGATGAGCAGGGCGTCGACGCCGAGTTCGGCCATCAGTTCGGCGCGGCGGTGGTGCGGGGCGAGCAGCGGAGGGTGGCTGCCGGGGCGGACCACCTCGCTGGGGTGCGGGTCGAAGGTGACCACGACGGAGGGGACGCCCAGCTCATGGGCGCGGTCCACGGCATGCCGGATGATCAGCTGGTGTCCGCGGTGCACCCCGTCGTAGGAACCGATGGTGACGACGCTGCGCCCCCAGTCCTCGGGGATGTCCTCCAAGCCACGCCAGCGCTGCACTGTGACCGCTCCTTGTCGAACCCGTGTCCGTGATTGCCTTATTCGCAGCTCTAAGGGTGCCATGCCGTGCGCTCTCGGCTTGCATCGGCATCGGGCTGTGACCGATCGCTCAGCGCCGCAGAGCGCGGTACCGAGTTCGACGAGGTGTGCGGGCGCGGTTCAGACGGGAGCCCGCGCCCCGGCCGGGCTCCCGATCATGTGGCGGGTGCCGGGGCCGACCAGGCCGGACCAGGTCTCGGGGGCACCGGTCACCCAGCGGGCCATCAGGGTGGCGAAGCCCGGAACACGCCGGGCCAGGTCGACCAGGCCCCGGTCGAAGGCGGTGGCCCCGGCCGGTGATCGGACGAGGAGGAGGCCGACGCGGTGCACGAGTTCGCGGGTCGGCGCCTCCGCCCTGCGGTCGAGGCCGTCGCCCGCGGCCCTCAGCACGGTGTCGAGAACGGCCGGATCCCGCTCGTGCGCCAGCAGCAGATCGAGCAGTTCGCGCCGCAGCGGGGCCGACGCCTGCTCCCCCGGCGCCGCGAGGACCTGGGCGAGCGCGGTCCGCACCGGCCTGCCGCATGTCTCCAGCAGGCCGTTGACCAGCGGAAACAGTACCGCTTGGGGAGCCCTTCCGTGGTCGATGCGCCGGTCCAAGTCCGCGGCCACGCAGGCGGCGACCGCCGGGCACAGTTCCACGGTCTCCCGCACCAGGGCTGCGACCGGACGGGCCAGCGCGGGGGTGGTGACGTCGGCGAGGGCGTGCAGCAGTTCGGCGGTGTCGGGGCCGAGCCGCAGCAGTCGGTCGCGGAACGCGGCGAGCACCGGCTCCGGGTCGGTGGTGAGCGCGGCGGCCAGCGCGCCCGGCGGCAGCCGAGGGTCGCCGGCCGCGAAGCGGTCCAGGGCCTGCGGCAGACAGCGGGCACGCGTGAGCGGATCCCGTACGAGGATGCCGAGCGCTCCGCCGTGCAGAGCGCGGTCGGCGGGGCGGGCGAGCAGGGCGAGAGCGGCCTGACGCAGCATCTCCCGGTCGGCCGGGGTGGCGGCGAACGGTGCCGCCCGGAGTCCATGGGCGACCGCCGCCGCCCGCCGGGCCGGCCGTTCGTCCCGCGCCCACCGGTCGACCGCCCGGCACACGGCCGAGGGGTCCTCCTCGGCCAGCACGGCCAGCAGTTCGTCGCCCCGCGGATGCGCGCCGGCCATCAGGGCCTCGGTCAGATCGTCCGGGGCGCGCCGCCGGTGCGCGTACAGCAGTGCCTGCGCGGCCGTCGCCACGGTCGCGTCGGGTGTGGCGGAAAGGGGCCGTTCGTCGTCGAACCAGCGGGTGAGGTGGCGGTGCACGGCGATGGGGTCGGCGGCGAGGAGACGGGAGACGGTGTCGAGGTGGCGCGGGGCGGCGGGGACCTCGTCCGGGTGCGGGGGTTCGGCAGCCGGGGCCCGGCGGGGATCGGCTGCCACCAGGCGCCTGAGCAGGTCGAAGCGTTCCGTGTCCGGGACGGGCAGAGCCGCCCAGAACGCAGGACCGAGCTCGTCCGGTACGGCCCTGCCCTGCTGCCGCCACGCCACGATCCGCTCGGTGAGCAGCCGCAGCGCGCCGAGGTACGCGGTCGCGTCGGGCACGCGGAGCAGGACGGTGGTGAGCAGGCGGGTGGCCCACCAGAGGGAGTCGCCCGGCGGGCCGGCGGGCCGGCCGTCGTGGGCGGCACCGTACGGGGCCGTGAGCCGGTCCGGCGCTTCGGGGAGCAGATCGTCGATCGCGTGGACGAGGTCCTCGAGACGGAGGGTCAGTTCGGTGGAGGCCTGGTGACGGGCCAGCAGAAGCAGGGTCTCGACGACGGGACCGATCCTGTGCCGGGGGACGGGAAGGGTGTCCGAACCGGAAGCAGGAGCCCCGGAATCACGGGCTCCGGCCCCGGACGGGACGGACCGGTCACGGCGGGAGTCCCGGCGGCCGGGCGCCGTGGTCCGCGTGTGTCCGGAGCCGCTGTCGGGTGTGGCGCGCCCTCGGTGGACCAGGCTGTCCAGGGCCGCGTCCAAATCGAGGTGGGAGCCCTGGATCCAGTCGGCGAGCTCCTCGTGGGCGAAGCGGTAGCCGTCACCGGCGGGGACGAGGAGCCCCTCGGTGAGGACGGCGGACGCCCAGCCGGTGATGCCCGCGAGGCGTCCCCGGGCGGGCCCCCAGGGAAAGACGCTCTCGAAGGAGGCCCGGTCCAGGCGGCCCTGGCCGGGGCCCAGACAGCGCCGGGCGGCTTCGTGGACCTGGCCGGAGACACGGGCGGCGAGCCGGCGGACGGCGCTGCCGCGCAGTCCGTTGGCGTCGGCGAGCCGGACCGCGACGCGCAGGCACATCAGGTCGAGGTGGGCGGCGAACACGTCGTCGCGCCCGAGCTGTCCGGCCCGAAGGTCCACGGCCGCGGCCCGCACCTCGGAGAGCAGCCGCAGCACCAGCGGATGGCGCGCGTCGCCCGGTACGAGAACCCCTTCGGGGATCCCGCCCCCCGACCGCGCCCGTCGCCCTTCCTCCTCGCTCAGATCCCCGAGCGGCACGCAGGGGGACAGAAGACCGCGTGGGTGCCGCGCGGGAGAGTGCAGGAGGCCTGCCGGGAATTCCGCGCCGGCCCGTTCCCAGTACTCCCTGCGGCAGGCGATCACCAGCCGGGTGCCGGTTTCCGTCAGCCAGGCGGTCGTCTCCCCGGTCCAGTCGGGGAGGCGGTGGGCGAGCTCGGCGGGCATCTCCTCGGGGCCGTCGAGGAGGAGCAGGAGGGGACGGCCCGCCGCGCGTGCGGGGGCGGCCAGGCGGTCCGGGGCGATGTCGCCGAGTTCGCCGCCGTATCCCTCGGGGGGCAGGACGCTCGTCCCGGCCGGTGACCGCCGCGCGGCCGCCGTCCCGGTCGCTCCGGTGCTCCGCAGGGACGCGGCCACGATCCGCCCGGCACGCTCCAGGGCACGCGTCGCCGCGTCCGCGAGCGAGGTGTCGTCGGCGCGGAGATCGGCGCCGCGCAGCCACAGGGTGGGGGCCGGTTCGGGGCCGCCGAGGCGGCGGGAGGCGAGGGCGGCGAGCTCTGTCGTGCGGCCGCTGCCGGGCGGGCCGACGAGCCCGAGGACGACGGCCGGACCGCTCTCGAAGGCCGCGAACTCCTCGGTGACATCGGCCCGTTCGACGATTCCGGGGTATGTGCCCGCGGCGGCGGACGGCACCGGCCTGCGGGGTCCGTCCGAGCCCACCGAGGTCGCCGTGAGTTCGAGCGCGCCGGCGAGATTCAGATCGGCGCCGTACGCGGGCACGGTGGCCGCGTTGCGGGCCAGCAGTTCGGCGAGCGGACCCGCGGTGCCCCGCAGGGGGACGGCGAAGCCGGGTGCCCGACGGCCCGCCGGGGTCTCCCCTGGCGGGGTGCCGTCCGGGGTGCGGGCGAGCAGGGTGGTGCAGGCGACCGCCACCACCGCGCCGGTGCCGGCGTCGAGGACCGGCCCTCCGGCCGCTCCGCCGCCCGGCCTGAGCGCGTCCGCGCCCGCTGTGCCGATCGCCAACTCCATCGCGCCGCCCAGGAGATGGGCGCGGCCGGCGGTCGTGTACGTCACGGCGGTGGAGCCGAGCACACGCGCCTCGCGCCAGCCGCCCGCGGCGAGTCTGACGTACGTGCCGGTCGCGACGCGGTCCCGCACGGTGACGGGGAGCGGGACCAGGCCGAGACCGTCGGTGCGTACGAGAGCCAGACCGAGCTCGGGCAGGGGTGTGACGGCGTCGGCGCCCAGGACGCAGGTGCGGTCGCCGGGGGCGTGCAGGACGAGCCGGGTCAGTCCGTCGACGGCCTCGTGGCTGGTGATCACGGTGCCGTGGTGGTCGGCCGCGAAACCTGTGCCGCGCGGACGGCCGGCCGGGTCGCAGACGCGTACGAGAGCGTCGTCCCCCGTGTGTCCGGCGCCGTCCGCCGTCTCTTCGTTCCCGGTCCGCGGGCCTCGCCCCGCCATACTCGAACCTCCCCGCCGCGCTCCTGATCCGACGGTAGGGGCGAGATGATCAGCGGGACAGATCGTGCGGGAAAAGCGCCCCCTTCTACTCCCCCGGTTCACTCCGAGCGCCCGCCCGATGGGGTGAATACGGCAGGTCGGATGGATACACCTTGGGTGGGGGAACCGAGGGGGGACCGTTGAGCGGCGGGCACGAGACCCCGTGACCGCCGCTCCACGGGCGGGGTGTCCGCCCGGCCCCGCGCCCTGAAGGGGCGCGCGACGCTCAGGCGAAGACCGCCAGGCTCTTGGCCTTGCCCTTCTGCTCCTCGACCAGCGCGAGGAACTGCCCGTCGGGGTCGAAGACCGCGACGGTGCCCTTGCCCGCGTACTCGTCGGGCATCTCCAGCCGGACGCCGTTGAGCAGCAGCCGGGCCCGCTTGGAGTCCACGTCCCAGCGCGGGAACGCGGCCGCGGCCGCCTCCGCGATCGGCATCACCGTCAGCTCCTCCTGGAGCTGGTCGAGGGTGCGCGCGGAGTCCAGCTTGTACGGGCCGACGCGGGTGCGGCGCAGGGCGGTGAGGTGACCGCCGACGCCCAGGTCCGAGCCGAGGTCGCGGGCGATCGCCCGGATGTACGTCCCGGACGAGCAGACGACGGACACGACCAGGTCGAGCACCGGGGTGCCGTCCTCGGCGACCGCGTCACGGATGTCGTACACCGCGAACGACGAGATGGTCACCGGGCGGGCCGGGATCTCGAAGTCCTCGCCCTCGCGGGCCCTCTTGTACGAGCGCACGCCGTTGATCTTGATGGCGCTGACCTTGGACGGCACCTGCATGATGGCGCCGGTCAGCTTGGCGACCCCGGCGTCGATCGCGTCGCGCTTCACACCGGAGGCGTCCGTCGAGGTGATGATGTCGCCCTCGGCGTCGTCGGTCAGCGTGTTCTGGCCGAGCCGGATCGTACCGAGGTACTCCTTCTCGGTGAGCGCGAGGTGCCCGAGGAGCTTGGTGGCCTTCTCGACGCCGAGGACGAGCACACCCGTCGCCATGGGGTCGAGGGTGCCGGCGTGGCCGACCCGGCGGGTCCGGGCGATGCCGCGCATCTTGGCGACCACGTCGTGCGAGGTGAAGCCCGACGGCTTGTCGACAATGACAAGCCCGTCGGGCGTGTTGGGCTTCTGCGTCATTTAGCCGCGTCGCCCTCGTCGTTCTCGTCGTTCTCGTCGTCCTCGCCCGGCTTCTTGTACGGGTCCGCGTCACCCGCGAAGGCCGCGCCGGCCGAGACCTCGCGCACCGCCGCGTCCGAGGCCCGTGCCTTGTCGAGGAGGTCCTCGATCGTCTTGGCGGTGTCCGGCAGGGCGTCCGCGACGAACGTCAGCGTCGGCGTGAACTTCACGCCCGCCGCCGCGCCGACGGCCGAGCGGAGGACGCCCTTGGCGCTCTCCAGGCCTGCGGCCGCCTCGGCGCGCTGTTCGTCGTCCCCGTACACCGTGTAGAAGACGGTGGCCTCCCGGAGGTCCCCGGTGACCCGGGTGTCCGTGATGGTGACGTGCGTGCCGAGCCGCGGGTCCTTGATCCCGCGCTGCATCTTCTTGGCCACCACCTCTCGGATGAGGTCCGCCAGCCTCTTCGCCCGCGCGTTGTCGGCCACTGGTCCGTCTCCTTCTTCGCCTTGCGTGTTACGTCGGTCTTCGTCAGTCTTCGTCGCTGTGGAGCCTGCGTCGTACCGACAGCAGTTCCACCTCCGGTCGGGCCGCGACCAGCCGTTCGCACCGATCCAGTACGTCGGCCAGATGCGTGGTGTCCCCGGAGACCACCGCCAGGCCGATCTCGGCCCTGCGGTGAAGGTCCTGGTTGCCCGTCTCGGCGGCACTCACCGCGTACTTCCGCTGGAGTTCGGCGACGATCGGCCGGACGAGAGAGCGTTTCTCCTTGAGCGAGTGAACGTCGCCGAGGAGCAGATCGAAGGACAGCGTCCCCACATACATGTGTAACCGGATGTCCCGCCGGTACGGGGTAGACGGCCTGCCAAGGCACTTGGCAGGGACATCAGAACCGTACAACGAACCGCCGGCTCGCTCGACGGGGTTTCCGGGCCCGGGTCCTACGCCGGACGGGTGACCCGACGGGGTGCCCGGCCGTGGGGCCGGCCCGGGGCCGGTCACGCGATTCCCCGCGCCCCGGAGAGGGACGCGGGGAATCGCGTGTTCTCGCAAAAGCCAGGCCGGCCGGCGGTGACTGCTCACCGCCGGCCAGCCTGGGAACCGCTTTACGAGCGCGGCTTCTCGCGCATCTCGTACGTCGCGATGACGTCGTCGACCTTGATGTCGTTGAAGTTGCCGAGGTTGATACCGCCCTCGAACCCTTCGCGGATCTCGGTGACATCGTCCTTGAAGCGACGCAGCCCGGAGATGTTGAGGCTCTCCGCGATGACCTTGCCGTCGCGGATGAGGCGCGCCTTGGTGTTGCGCTTGACCTCGCCCGAACGGACCAGGACACCGGCGATGTTGCCCAGCTTGGACGACTTGAAGACCTCGCGGATCTCCGCCGTGCCGAGCTCGACCTCCTCGTACTCCGGCTTGAGCATGCCCTTGAGGGCCGCCTCGATCTCCTCGATGGCCTGGTAGATCACCGAGTAGTACCGGACGTCGACGCCCTCGCGCTCCGCCATCTGCGCCGCGCGGCCCGCAGCGCGGACGTTGAAGCCGATGACGATGGCGTCGGAGCCGGTCGCCAGGTTGATGTCGGACTCGGTGACCGCACCCACACCGCGGTGCAGGACACGGATGTCGACCTCTTCGCCGACGTCGAGCTGGAGCAGCGAGGACTCGAGAGCCTCCACCGAACCGGACGCGTCGCCCTTGATGATGAGGTTGAGTTCCTGCACCAGACCGGCCTTGAGGGCCTCGTCCAGGTTCTCCAGGGAGAACCGGACACCCCGGCGGGCGAAGTTGGCGTTGCGCTCACGCGCCGCGCGCTTCTCGGCGATCTGACGCGCCGTACGGTCCTCGTCGACAACCAGGAAGTTGTCGCCGGCACCCGGGACGTTGGTGAGACCCAGGACCAGGACGGGGGTCGACGGACCCGCTTCCTCGACGTTGTTGCCGTTGTCGTCGAGCATCGCCCGGACACGGCCGTACGCGTCGCCGACCACCATGGTGTCGCCGATGCGCAGCGTGCCACGCTGGACCAGGACCGTCGAAACGGCACCGCGGCCGCGGTCGAGGTGGGACTCGATCGCAATACCCTGCGCGTCCTGCTCCGGGTTGGCCCGCAGGTCGAGCGAGGCGTCCGCGGTCAGGACCACGGCCTCCAGCAGGCTCTCGATGTTGAGGCCCTGCTTGGCGGAGATGTCGACGAACATCGTGTCGCCGCCGTACTCCTCGGCCACCAGACCGAACTCGGTGAGCTGACCGCGCACCTTGGTCGGGTCCGCGCCCTCGACGTCGATCTTGTTGACCGCGACCACGATCGGCACGTCGGCCGCCTTGGCGTGGTTCAGCGCCTCGATCGTCTGGGGCATCACACCGTCGTTGGCCGCCACCACGAGGATCGCGATGTCGGTCGACTTGGCACCACGGGCACGCATGGCGGTGAACGCCTCGTGACCCGGGGTGTCGATGAAGGTGATCCTGCGCTCTTCACCGTTGACCTCGGTGGCCACCTGGTACGCACCGATGTGCTGGGTGATACCGCCGGCCTCGCCCGCGACGACGTTCGTCTTGCGGATGGTGTCGAGAAGGCGGGTCTTACCGTGGTCGACGTGACCCATGACGGTCACGACCGGCGGACGGACCACCAGGTCGTCCTCGTCGCCCTCGTCCTCGCCGAACTCGATGTCGAAGGACTCGAGCAGCTCGCGGTCCTCCTCCTCGGGGCTGACGATCTCGAGGACGAAGTTCATCTCGTCCGCGAGGAGCTTCAGCGTCTCGTCGGAGACGGACTGCGTGGCAGTGACCATCTCGCCGAGGTTCATCATCACGCCGACGAGCGACGCCGGGTTGGCGCCGATCTTCTCGGCGAAGTCGGTGAGGGACGCACCGCGCGACAGGCGGACGGACTGTCCGTTGCCGCGAGGCAGCATCACGCCGCCGACGGACGGGGCCTGCATGGCCTCGTACTCCTGGCGCCTCTGCCGCTTCGACTTGCGACCACGACGCGCCGGACCGCCGGGACGGCCGAACGCACCCTGTGTGCCACCACGGCCACCGGGACCACCCGGACGACCGCCGAAGCCGGGACGACCGCCGCCGCCACCACCGGGACCACCGGGACGACCGGCGAAACCGCCGCCACCGCCACCGGGACCCGCCGGACGACCGGCGAAACCGCCGCCGCCACCGGGACCGGCCGGACGACCGGCGAAGCCGCCGCCACCCGGACGACCGCCGCCGCCACCGGGACGACCGCCGCCGGCACCGGGACCACGGCCACCGGGGCCGCCACCGGGACGGGGGCTGCCCGCGGCCGGACGCTGAGGCATCATGCCGGGGTTCGGACGGTTACCGCCCGGACCGCCACCGGGACGCGGGGCCTGCGGACGGGGCATGCCGCCCGGAGCGGGACGGGCACCGCCCGGACCGCCCTGCGGACGCGGAGCGCCGCCGGGACCGCCCTGCGGACGGGGAGCACGGTCCTGGCCGCCTGCGCCCTGCGGACGCGGGCCGCCGGGGGCACCGGCGGCGCCACCGGGACGCGGGGCGCCGCCGGGACGGGGCGCCTGCGGGCGCGCCATGCCGGTGGAGCCACCAGAGGTGAACGGGTTGTTGCCCGGACGGGGACCGGCCGGACGGGCGCCCGGACGCGGGGCCTGGCCGGCGGGACGCGGAGCGCCCTGACGGTCGCCGCGCTCGGGACGGTCACCACGCTCGGGACGGTCACCACGGCCCTGGCCACCCTGGCCGGGACCACCGGCGGGACGGGCACCGGGACGCGGAGCCTGCTGCCCGGCGGGACGCGGGGCGCCCGGACGGGGACCCGCGGCGGGAGCCGCCGAGGAGGCCGCCGGAGCGGCCGGAGCCGACGGGGGCGCGGTGAACTCTGCCGCGACCGGAGCCGGAGCCGCCGGAGCGGGCTTCGGGGCCGGCTTGGGGCCGGGAGTCGGGCGCGGGCCCGGGGCAGCCGGAGTGACCGGGGCCGAAGCCGCGGGCGTCTCGGCCGACTTCGGGGCCGGCGGGCGCGGGGCGGCCGGACGGGCAGCCTGCGCCGGAGAGGGGGCGCCCGGCTTGGCCGGGGCAGCCTTGCGCGGGGCGGGCTTGCCGCCACCGTTGCCCTGCTGGAGGGCATCTGTCAGCTTGCGTACGACGGGGGCCTCGATCGTCGAGGACGCCGAACGGACGAATTCACCGAGTTCCTGGAGCTTGGCCATGACGACCTTGCTCTCTACACCGAACTCCTTGGCGAGTTCGTATACCCGGACCTTAGCCACTTCGCTCCTTTTAGGTCCGGGTCTGCGTCCGGACCGTCGCTACTTCATGGGCGTACTCATCGCGTGCTCATCGAGTGCTCATCGCAATCTCGACCTACTTCCAACTCGCGGAATACAGAGCCGCACGGGGGCCCCGTGCGACGCTTCTTACGGTGTTGCCTGCTCGACGTGAAGGCGCAACACCGTGGTGTCGAGCTGTCCCGGAGCGCGCAGCGCCCGCGGGATCGCCCGGCGGCGGACCGCCAGATCGAGACAGACCAGAACGGGATGCACGTACGCACCCCGGCCGGGCAGCGTACCGCGATGATCGGGGGCACATTCACCCTCGACCGCCACGATGCGCAGCAAGTCTCTCTTGGCCGCTCGCTCCCGGCACCCCACACAGGTGCGTTCAGGGCATGCGCGGGCTCGCGTCCGGCCAGACACTCTTAAGTCTACCTCCCCGTACCGACCTCACCCCTTTGGGGCATGAATCGAACGGTTGTTGTCGTGATGTAAGCGATCCGCGGCTCGGATCTATTCCCGCTCTATTCCCCGAGCCGCTCGCCGCACCGCCGGACCCCGCTACTCGCCGCGCTGCTCGGCGGGCTGCTCGGTGTCCGGACGGATGTCGATCCGCCAGCCGGTGAGGCGGGCGGCGAGGCGGGCGTTCTGGCCCTCCTTGCCGATCGCCAGCGACAGCTGGTAGTCGGGGACCGTCACGCGCGCCGAGCGGGCCGCGAGGTCGACGACCTCGACCTTGGAGACCCGGGCCGGGGAGAGCGCGTTCGCCACCATGTCGGCGGGGTCGTCCGACCAGTCGACGATGTCGATCTTCTCGCCGTTCAGCTCGGCCATGACGTTGCGCACCCGGCCGCCCATGGGGCCGATGCAGGCGCCCTTGGCGTTCAGGCCGCTGCGGTTGGACCGGACGGCGATCTTCGTACGGTGACCGGCCTCACGCGCGATGGCGGCGATCTCGACGGAACCGTCGGCGATCTCCGGCACCTCCAGCGCGAAGAGCTTCTTCACCAGGTTGGGGTGCGTACGGGAGAGGGTCACGGACGGACCGCGGACACCCTTGGCCACCCGTACGACGTACGAGCGCAGGCGCAGGCCGTGCTCGTAGTTCTCGCCGGGGACCTGCTCCTGCACCGGCAGGATGGCCTCCAGCTTGCCGATGTCGACCAGCACGTTCTTCGGGTCGCGGCCCTGCTGGACCACACCGGTGACGATGTCGCCCTCACGGCCCGCGTACTCGCCGAGGGTCGCGTCGTCCTCGGCGTCCCGCAGGCGCTGCAGGATGACCTGCTTGGCGGTGGTCGCCGCGATCCGGCCGAACCCCGAGGGGGTGTCGTCGAACTCGCGGGCCTCCTGCCCCTCCTCCAGGTCCTCGGGGTCCTCCTTCGCCCACACGGTCACATGGCCGGTCTCCCGGTCGAGTTTCACGCGCGCGCGCCGGCGGCTTCCCTCGGTGCGGTGGTAGGCGATGAGGAGGGCCGACTCGATCGCCTCGACCAGCAGGTCGAAGGAGATCTCCTTCTCCCGCACCAGACCCCGCAGGGCACTCATGTCGATGTCCACGGCTACGCCTCCTCTTCCTTCTTGTCCTTGCGGCTGAACTCGACCTGGACGCGGGCCTTGACGATGTCCCCGAAGGCGAGCCGCCTGGCGCTGGGCTTGCGCCCCTTCACGCCCGGCACCTCGACATCGAGACCGTCGTCCTCGACCAGCAGGATCCTGGCGAGCAGTTCGCCGTCCTCCGCCAGCTGGAACTTCACCAGCCGGTCGGTGGCGCGTACGTAGTGGCGGTGCTCCTTGAGCTCGCGCTCGGCACCGGGGGTTCCGACCTCGAGGGTGTACTCACCCGAACCCATCGCATCGGTCTCGTCGAGCTTCGCCGAGAGCACGCGGCTCACATCGGCGATCGCGTCCAGGTCGGCGCCCTCGTCCGAGTCGACGACGACGCGCAGCACACGCTTGCGGCCTACCGACTCCACTTCGATCTCTTCGAGATCGAGTCCCTGGGAGGTCACGAGCGGATCCAGGAGTTCTCGAAGCCTCTCGCTCTGGGTCGTGCTCATCCGGGTGACTCCTCGGCCGCGTGTGCTGTTGTGGGTTGGTCGCGTGTCAGCTCAAAGGGTATCCGGTCGCGGGGGGTGTTGCCGTCCACCGGGCGGGTGCGCCCGCCCGGACGGACCCCGGCGGGACTGCGTCGAACGGGGCCGGAGACAGTTGGAGGAGAGCCGCTGGGCCGTGATCGGCCGTTGCGCGGGTACCGTGATCACGGGCAGTTCGCCCATACATTCGTACGAGCCCTCCGAGGACGTCTGCCGTGTCGTTCCCTCTGCCGTCGCGCACCCTGTCGGGTCCGCGCCGAAGGACCCTGCTCGCGGCCGCCGCGGGTGCCTTCGCGCTCGCGGGCTGTTCCGCTCCCGAGCCGTCCGGCGACACGACGGGCGGCAGCCCCTCGGCCGCGGACCGGGCGCGCACGCGTGCGGCCCGCGACAGCATGACCCTCTCCGACCGGTACACCTCCGTGATCGCCGCGCATCCGCAGCTGGCGGAGCGGCTCGGCCCGCTGCGGGCGGAGGTCCTGCGGCACGCGACAGCGTTCGGGGGCGGGAGCGCGGGGGCCACGGCGTCGCCGTCGGGGTCCGCTTCCGGATCGGGGAAGGCGTCCCCGACCGAGTCTCCGTCCGCGTCCTCGTCGGCCTCGGCGTCCGGGTCGGCGTCCGCCTCGGGTTCGGCCTCGGCCTCGGCCGGTGCCTCCCCCGGTGCGGCGGCCCGGCCCAAGGACGCGCTCGCCGAGCTCGCCGCCGCCGAACTGGCCCTCGCGGACGACCGGACCCAGGCCCTGGTGAACGTCCCCGGCGAGCTCGCCCGGCTGCTCGCCTCCGTGGCGGCGGCCGGAGCGGCCCACGCGTTCCTGCTGACGAAGGCGGCGAAGTGAGCAAGCGGAACAAGACCGAGGAAGCGGAGCTCAAGGCCCTCCAGGCCGCGCTGGGCGCCGAACACGCGGCCGTCTACGGCTACGGCGTCGTGGGCGCCCGGATCGGCGCGGCCCGGCAGCCGGACGCCCGGTCGGCGTACGACGCCCACCGGGCACGACGCGACGAACTGGCCCGGGCGGTGAAGGACATGGGCGGCTCGCCCGAGGCCGCCTCGGCCGCCTACATGCTGCCGTTCCCGGTGACGGACACCGCCGCCGCCATACGGTTCGCGGCCGAGCTGGAGGAGCGGGTCGCCGACGTTTACTCCGACCTCGTCCGCGCCGCCACGGGCGACCTGCGGCGCACGGCGGCCGGCGCGCTGCGCGAGGCCGCGGTGCGCGCGGTGCGCTGGAGCGGCGAGAGCGTAGCCTTCCCTGGGCTCGCCGAGCGGGCGGGCGCCCCGTCCGCCACGGCGCCCTCACCGACGTAACGCGACCTGGAAGGGAACATCTCGCGCATGGACTCGCGCATGGCCTTCGAACCGCCGCAGCGCCTTCTCCGGGCGCTCGGCGAGACCCGCCGGAGCGGGCCGGAGGGCGCCGACGAGGCCGACGAGTGGCTGGAGAGCCTGCCCGAGCTCGCCCGACGGGCCGTCGCGCTGCGCGAGTTGACCGTGGAGCGGGTACAGGCGCCGGGCGGGCGCAGCAGTCTGGTCGTGCTGGTGCGCCGGGCCGACGGCGCTCCCGCCGTGCTGAAACTGGCCCCCGAGCGGGCGCGTCCCGGGAGCGAGCGGGCCGCGCTCGCCCACTGGGACGGCCTCGGGGCGGTCCGGCTGCTCGACGACGGCTCGGGCACCGACGGCGTCCTGCTCCTCGAGCGGCTGCACCCGGACGTGTCCGTGCGGTCCCTGCCCGAGGCGAAGGCCCTGCTGGAGGCGGCGGGGACGTTGCGGCGGCTGTGGGTCGAGCCGCCCGCGGACCCCGTCTTCGAGACGGTGGCGGAGCGGACCGGGCGGCAGGCCGAGGCCATGCGGGCCACGGCTGCGGGCGAGGCCGGAGCCGGGGTCCGGGATCTGGTCGACGCGGCCCTCGCCGCCCGCGACGAACTGCTCGCCGCGCCGCCGGAGGCACGGCTGCTGCACGGCACGTTCCGGCAGAGCAAGGTGCTCGCCGCCGAGCGCGCGCCCTGGCTGGCCGTGGGTCCCGACCCGGTGGTCGGCGAGTGCGCGTTCGACCTGGCCCGGCTGGTCCGCGACCGGGTGGAGGACCTCATCGCGTCGCCCTCGGGACCTTCGATCACCCGGCGGCGGATCAAGCGGCTCGCCGAGTCCCTGGACGTGGACCAGGAACGGCTGCGCGGCTGGACCCTGTTCCGCGCCGTCGAGTCGGGCGTCCGGGCGGGCCGCGTCGGCCGCCCCCAGGACGCCGAACTGCTCCTGGAGTTCGCCGGCTGGCTCTGACCGCCGGCCGGGTGTGCGGACGCCCCCGCTTACCGACTCCCCTTTCTCCGAGGGGAGTTCAAGCATTCCCTCGCACGGAGGCGACCTCGGCCGGCTATTGACCGGACCGTGTCGGCGCGGCTCACGGCGGACGACACGTCGGCGCCCCGTGTCTCCGGACAGGAGGCACGGGGCGCCGACGGATGAACGGGTTATGCCGTCAGGCGGGCGATCGCCTCTTCGACGGTCAGTTCCTCGCGCTCGCCGGTACGGCGGTCCTTCAGCTCCACGACGCCCTCGGCCGAGCGGCGGCCCGCGACCAGGATCGTCGGGACGCCGATGAGCTCCGCGTCGGTGAACTTCACGCCCGGGGAGACGCCCGCGCGGTCGTCGACCAGGACGCGGACGCCCACGGCGCCGAGCTTCTCGGACACGTCGAGCGCCAGCTCGGTCTGGAGGGCCTTGCCCGCGGCGACCACGTGCACGTCGGCGGGAGCGATCTCCTTGGGCCAGCACAGGCCCTTGTCGTCGGCTGACTGCTCGGCCAGCGCGGCCACCGCGCGGGAGACGCCGATGCCGTAAGAGCCCATGGTCACGCGGACCGGCTTGCCCTGCTGGCCGAGGACGTCGAGGCCGAAGGTGTCGGCGTACTTGCGGCCGAGCTGGAAGATGTGGCCGATCTCGATGGCGCGGTCCAGCTTGAGGCCGTTGCCGCAGCTCGGGCAGGGGTCGCCCTCCTGCACGACGACGACGTCGAGGTAGTCGTCGATCTCGAAGTCGCGGCCGGCGACGACGTTCTTCGCGTGCGTGTTGATCTTGTTGGCGCCGGTGATCCAGGCCGTGCCGGGTGCGACGCGCGGGTCGGCGATGTAGCGGACCTTCTCCAGGCCCTGCGGGCCCACGTAACCGCGCACGAGGTCCTCGCGGCCCTCGAAGTCCTCGGCCGTGACGAGCTCGACGACGGCCGGGGCAAGGTGCTCGCCCAGCTTGCCGAGGTCGACCTCGCGGTCGCCGGGGACACCCACGGCAACGATCTCGCCGTCGATCTTGACCAGCAGGTTCTTCAGGGTCGCGGAGGCGGGCACGCCGAGGTGCCCGGCGAGCGTCTCGATGGTCGGGGTGTCGGGGGTGTCCAGCTCCTCGACCGGGCCGTGCTCCGCGGAGACGGGCGTGAGCTTGAACGTCACGGCCTCCGTGTTGGCGGCGTAGTCGCAGGCCGGGCAGTCCACGAAGGTGTCCTCACCGGCGGCGGCGGGCGCGAGGAACTCCTCGGAGGCCGAGCCGCCCATGGCGCCGGAGACGGCGGACACGATGCGGTAGTCGAGACCGAGGCGCGCGAAGATCTTCTGGTAGGCCTCGCGGTGCAGGCGGTACGACTCGGCGAGGCCCTCGTCCGTGATGTCGAAGGAGTACGAGTCCTTCATCTGGAACTCACGGCCGCGCAGCACGCCGGAGCGCGGGCGGGCCTCGTCGCGGTACTTCGTCTGGATCTGGTAGAGCATGACCGGCAGGTCCTTGTACGAGGCCACCTGGTCCTTCACGATCAGCGTGAAGATCTCCTCGTGCGTGGGGCCGAGCAGGTACTCGGCGCCCTTGCGGTCCCTGAGGCGGAAGAGGAGGTCGCCGTACTCCTCCCAGCGGGCCGAGGCCTCGTAGGGCTCCTTGGGCAGCAGGGCCGGGAGGAGCACCTCCTGGGCGCCGATCGCGTCCATCTCCTCACGGACCACGCGGGAGATGTTGTCGAGGACCTTCTTGCCGAGCGGCAGCCAGGTCCAGATGCCCGCGGCGTTGCGGCGTACGTAGCCGGCGCGGACGAGCAGTTTGTGGTTGAGCGTCTCGGCGTCCGCCGGGTCGTCACGCAATGTCTTGACCATCAAACGGGACATGCGCTGGACCTGGGCCATGGTTCTCGACTCCTGCTGCGTAAGGGTGATGTCTGGAGGTTAGCCGGGCAGCGGCCGTCCCCGGAAATCCATTGGGACGGGACCTACCGGTGTCGCAGGGGCAGCGGGGCACCCATCACGGCGTAGGGCTTGGGTGCGCTGGGGAACAGGACCTGCCGGGCGAGGTCCTCGTAGCCGAGGGAGCGGTACAGGCCGCGGGCCGGGCTGTCGATGTCGATCGCGGAGAGGATCGAGCGGGGTTCGGCCGCCGTGTCCGTGATCGAGGTGATCAGGGTGCGGCCGACGCCCCGGTTCTGGAACCGGGGGTGGACATGCAGTTCGGTGATCACGAAGGAGTCGTCGAGCCAGCCGTCGTGGCCCCGGCCGCGCAGATACGGTTCGACGACGGTGGACCACCAGTGCCCGCGGTCGTTGGGCATGCCGTAGACGAAGCCGACGAGCCGTCCGTCGACGGTGGTGGCGCCGAGCGCGTGGGCTCCCGGATAAGTGAGGTGGCGCAGCACGATCTGGCGTCGTACGGCGATCTCGTCGGCGCCCAGCCCGAAGGCGAGCGCCTGCACGGCGAGCGCCTCGTCGACGCGCGCGGCGAGATCCAGCGGGCCGATGACCACGTCGTCGGACTGGCGGTGGCCGTGACCGGGGAAGCGCAGCATGCCGGGAGACTACCTGGCGGAACGTGTGACGCGTGAGGTGCCGACGGGCCCGTGCCGGACGTCAGAACAGGACGCTCATGAACGCCCCGGTCTCCTGGAACCCCACGCGCCGGTACGTCGCCCGCGCCGCCGTGTTGAAGTCGTTGACGTAGAGGCTGACGACCGGGGCGACATCGGCGAGGGCGTAGCGCAGCACGGCCGCCATGCCTGGGGCCGCCAGCCCGCGGCCGCGGTACTCGGGAGCCACCCACACCCCTTGGACCTGGCAGGCCTCGGCGGTCGCGGCGCCGATCTCCGCCTTGAAGACGACGTTGCCGTCCGGGTCGAGGCGCGCGAAGGAGCGGCCGGAGCCGACGAGTTCGGCCACCCGGGCCTGGTAGAGCAGACCGCCGTCGCCGGCCATCGGAGAGACGCCGACCTCCTCGGTGAACATGGCGACGCAGGCCGGCATGATGCTTGCCAGCTCGTCCTTGCGGATGCGGCGGACGTAGGGATCCGGGGCGATGCCGGCGGGCAGCCGGTCGGTCACCATCAGCGGCTGGTGGGCGCGGATCTCGCGGGCGGGGCCCCAGCTCGGTTCGAGCAGCCGCCACAGCTGGGCGGTGGCCTCGGCGGGCCCGACGATCGAGGAGCAGCGGCGACCGCTTCTGCGGGCCCGGTCGGCGAAGCCCCGCACGGCGCGCTGGGTGGCGCAGATCGGGACGAGGTTGGCGCCCGCGTAACAGAGGGACTGGAGCATGCCGTCCTCGTACCAGCCCCACATCTCGCCGCCGAGCCTCCACGGGTCGAGCCCGGCGACCTGTACGCGGGAGGTGACGAAGGCGTTGGTCACCGGCTCACGGCCGAGGACGGCGAGCGCGGCGTCGAGGTCACTCGGTTCGAGGACCCTGGTGGTGGTCTGGGTCAACACGTGCGGGGGCCTCACCCTGGGATCTGCTGATCTCCGCACTGTACCTGGCGAGGTTGTGCCGCGCCGCCCCTCGCTCCGGAGGAGCGGCCCCACGCCCGGCCGCGGGAGTCCGGCCCCGGCCGGGGCCGGGCGTACGCGGTCAGCGGGCGACGAGCTGCTGGCCGCCGTCCACGTCGAAGGTGGCGCCGGTGAGTGCTTCGTTGACCATGATGTGGACGGCGAGCGCGGCGACGTCCTCGGGGACCACGACCCGGCGGATGGGGAGCGTCGTGCGCAGTTCCTCCTTCCGCGCTTCGAGCTGGTCTCCGAGGAGCGAGGCGGACAGGGGGGTGTCGACGAATCCGGGAGCGATGAGGTTCGCCCGGATCGGTGCGAGTTCGAGCGCCAGGTTGGCGGTGAGGGCGGGCAGGGCCGCGGTCATGGCGCTCACGACGGCCATCCCGACACCGGGCCGGCGGCCGCCGGTGCCGCCGAGGAAGATCAGCGTGCCGCCGGGCCGTACCTTGTCGCGGCTGCCGAGGGCGACGCCGAGTGCCATGGACAGGCGCCCGGCGAACGCCCGGCTCGCGTCGGCCACGTCCATGCCGTCCAAGGGCATGTAGGCCGGGCTCCCCGCCGTGAGCAGCACATGGTCGACCGGGCCGGGCAGCTCCTCGAAGAACTCCCCGAGGCGGCCGGTGTCCGACGCGTCGAACGCCGCGGTGGCGACCGGCCGGAGTTCGCGCGCCGCCTCCTGGAGGCGTTCCGGATTTCGGCCGACCAGCACCAGGCGCCCGCCGCCGGCGCGTACCTGCCGGGCCGTCTCCAGTCCGATGCCCGCGCTCGCCCCGATCACCACGACCGTCTGGTCGGCGATGCCCGGCAGGCGAGGCGTTCCCCGCACTTCTCGGTCAGCGGTCATGGTGCGCCTCCTCGGGAGTACGGGCGTCCGGGAGTACTGGCCTATCGGCGTGGTTCGGGCGCCCGGCCCATCGTCGCGCCCGAACCCGCCGACCGCCTGTCGGCGGAGCCGCAGCCGGCGCGGAGCACGCTGGATCGGGTGGCGCGGAAGGGCTCTGGCGGCCCGGCGGTGCGCAGGGTGTGGCGGCCTCGTGAGGCGCAGGCTGCGGCGGGGACGAGGACGGCGTCCCCGCGATGCGCAGGGGCTGTCCCGGGGTGCGCGCGGTGCGGCGGCCCGGCCCGGCAGGGCTCCGGCGGGTGAAGCGTCGGCGTCTGGAGGGCCGGATCGGCGAACGCCCCCGGGCCCCGCGTTCTCCCTGGGACGTCCGCCGGTCCGGGGTCGGAAGGCGGGGGTCTCGGGAGGGCGTGCGGGGCCCGGGGGCGTTGTGCGGAACGGGTGGGAGTGTCAGCCGGCGACGGACACGGAGGGCTCGCCGGACGCGATTCCCTCGGCCTCCATCTGCTCGGCGAGCTTCATCGCCTCTTCGATGAGGGTCTCCACGATCTTCGACTCGGGGACGGTCTTGATGACCTCTCCCTTGACGAAGATCTGGCCCTTGCCGTTGCCGGAGGCGACGCCGAGGTCGGCCTCGCGGGCCTCGCCGGGACCGTTGACGACGCAGCCCATGACGGCGACGCGCAGCGGGACCTCCATGCCGGTGAGGCCGGCGGTGACTTCCTCGGCCAGCTTGTAGACGTCGACCTGGGCGCGGCCGCAGGACGGGCAGGAGACGATCTCCAGGCCGCGCTGGCGCAGGTTCAGCGACTGGAGGATCTGGAGGCCGACCTTGACCTCCTCGACCGGCGGCGCGGACAGGGAGACGCGGATGGTGTCGCCGATGCCCTCGGAGAGCAGGGCGCCGAACGCGACGGCCGACTTGATGGTGCCCTGGAAGGCGGGGCCGGCCTCGGTCACGCCGAGGTGCAGCGGGTAGTCGCAGGCGGCGGAGAGCTGGCGGTAGGCGTTGACCATGACCACCGGGTCGTTGTGCTTGACCGAGATCTTGATGTCCCGGAAGTCGTGCTCCTCGAAGAGGGAGGCCTCCCACAGGGCGGACTCGACGAGCGCCTCGGGCGTGGCCTTGCCGTACTTCTGGAGCAGGCGCTTGTCGAGCGAGCCCGCGTTGACGCCGATCCGGATCGGGGTGCCGGTGTCCTTGGCGGCCCGCGCGATCTCCTTGACCTGGTCGTCGAACTGCTTGATGTTGCCGGGGTTGACGCGAACAGCCGCACAGCCGGCCTCGATCGCGGCGAACACGTACTTCGGCTGGAAGTGGATGTCCGCGATGACGGGAATCTGGGACTTCTTGGCGATCGTGGCGAGCGCGTCGGCGTCGTCCTGGGTGGGGCAGGCGACGCGCACGATCTGGCAGCCGGAGGCGGTCAGCTCGGCGATCTGCTGAAGCGTCGCACCGATGTCCGACGTGCGCGTGGTCGTCATCGACTGCACCGAGACGGGTGCGTCTCCGCCCACGGCGACGGTTCCGACCTGGATCTGCCGGGTCTTGCGGCGCTCGGCCAGCTTGGTCGGAACGGACGGCATGCCGAGAGAAATCGCAGTCATCTGCTGTGCAACCCCAAGTTGTGGATCAAGGTCCCGGAAATCCTGGGCTCCGGGCTTCGAGATTACGGTACGGGCGCACCACCGGGCACATCACGCCCCGGCACTCAAACCCACCCGATGGAAGGCGGCCGGACACCTGGAGTGCCCGGCCGCCACCAACGCAGTATGACTATGAGATTTTCACGGGATTTACGACGTCTGCGATCAGGACGAGCACGGTGAAGCAGACGAAGATTCCGGCCACCACGTAAGCCACCGGCATCAGCTTCGCCACGTCGAACGGGCCCGGGTCGGGGCGGCGGAGCACCTTCGCCGTGTTGCGGCGCAGCGACTCCCACAGGGCCCCGGCGATGTGCCCGCCGTCGAGCGGGAGCAGCGGGAGCATGTTGAACAGGAACAGGGAGAGGTTGAACCCGGCGACGAGCAGGAGCATCATCGCGACCTGCTGCGACGCGGGGATGTTCAGGGTGAAGACGTCGCCGCCGATGCGGGCCGCGCCGACCACGCCCATCGGGGAGTCGGCCTTGCGCGGGGCGTTGTCGAAGGCCGCGTTCCACAGGTCGGGGACCTTGCCGGGCAGCGAGACCAGGGACTCGACGCCGTTCTGCATCATGTCGCCCATGCGGTTCACGGACTCGCCGAAGGACTGCTGGACGATGCCGGAGGCGGGCGTGAAGCCGAGGAATCCGGCGTACACGTACTTGCCCTCGACATAGCCGCCGCTGCCGTCGGTCTTGCTCACCTGGTTCTTGATCAGGTGAGCCTTGAGGTCGACCTGCTGCCCCTTGCGGTCGACCGTGATCGTGACGTCCTTGCCGGGGTTGGCGCGGATGTCGGACTGGAGGGCGGACCAGTCACCGACCGACTTGCCGTCGAACGCGACGATCTTGTCGCCGCCCTTGAGCCCGGCGGCCTTGGCGGGCGCCGCCTGGTCGTTCTTCGCGCACTTCGTGCGGTTCTCGCTCTGCTGGATGACACAGTCCGAGACCTTGCCGACCGTGGTGGTCTGGGTCTGGACGCCGAACGTCATCATCACGCCGAGGAAGATCGCGACGGCGAGGATCAGGTTCATGAACGGGCCGGCGAACATCACGATCACGCGCTTCCACGGCTTGCGCGTGTAGAAGAGGCGCGTCTCGTCGCCGGGTTGCAGTTCCTCGAACGCGGCCGACCTGGCGTCCTCGATCATGCCCCGGAACGGGGAGGTCGAGCGGGCCTCGATCCGGCCGTCCGGGCCGGGCGGGAACATGCCGATCATGCGGATGTAGCCGCCGAGCGGCACGGCCTTGATGCCGTACTCGGTGTCGCCCTTCTTGCGCGACCAGATGGTCGGCCCGAAGCCCACCATGTACTGCGGCACCCGGATGCCGAAGAGTTTGGCCGTCGACAGATGTCCCAGCTCGTGCCACGCGATCGAGATCAGCAGCCCGAGCACGAAGACGACTATGCCGAGGATCATCATCAGGGTCGTCATGCACGAGCCTCCGCGGTTGTCGTCTGTGCCGTCAGTTCACGGGCCCGGGCGCGCGCCCAGGTCTCCGCTTCGAGGACGTCCGCGAGGGTCAGGGAAGTTCCCGTACGCGGTGTGCCGTGTTCCTCGACGACCCGGGTGACGGTCTCCATGATCCCGTTGAACGGCAGTGTGCCGTTCAGGAACGCGTCCACGCACTCCTCGTTGGCGGCATTGAACACCGCCGGAGCCGTGCCCGCGAGCTGCCCCACGTGCCGGGCGAGTCCCACGGACGGGAAGGCGTCGTTGTCGAGCGGGAAGAACTCCCAGCTCGACGCCTTCGTCCAGTCGAAGGCGGGCGCCGCGTCCGGGACGCGCTCGGGCCAGCCGATGCCGATGGCGATGGGCCCCCGCATGTCGGGGGGCGTCGCCTGGGCGATCGTCGAGCCGTCCGTGAATTCCACCATCGAGTGGACATACGACTGCGGGTGCACGACCACCTCAATCCGATCGAAGGGAATGTCGTAGAGGAGGTGCGCCTCGATGACTTCCAGTCCCTTGTTGACCAGGGTCGCGGAGTTGACCGTGATGACCGGCCCCATGGCCCAGGTGGGGTGCGCGAGGGCGTCGGCCGGTTTCACGTCCGCCAGGTCGGCCTTCGTACGGCCGCGGAACGGGCCCCCGGAGGCGGTGACGACGAGCTTGCGCACATCGGCGCGGGTGCCCGAGGCCAGCGCCTGGAAGAGGGCCGCGTGCTCGGAGTCGACCGGGATGATCTGGCCCGGCTCGGCCAGCTCCTTCACCAGCGGGCCGCCGACGATGAGCGACTCCTTGTTGGCGAGCGCGAGGGTGCGGCCCGCCTCCAGCGCGGCGAGGGTGGGCGCGAGGCCGATGGAACCGGTGATGCCGTTCAGGACGGTGTGACAGTGCGACGCGGCGACCTGGGTGGCCGCGTCCGGTCCGGCGAGGATCTCGGGAAGGGTCTCACCGGGTGCGTAGTGGGCCGCGAGGGCCTCCCTGAGCGCGGGGACGGCGTCCTCGCGCGCCACGGCGACCGTCTCTACCCGCAGTCGGTGGGCCTGCTCGGCGAGCAGGCCGACCCTGCCGCCGGCGGCGGACAGCGCGGTGACCCGGAACCGGTCGGGGTTGCGCAGCACGAGGTCGATGGCCTGGGTGCCGATCGAGCCGGTGGATCCGAGGATCACGACATCCCGGACTCCGTTCACGGGGTCGAAGACGAGATGCGGATCAGCGAGGGGGGCTGGACTGTCGCTCATCCCCCCATTGTGGCCGCATCGCGTCGGCCGGCGGACAGGGCGTCCCTCATTCCCGTCGTCTCCCACCGTGACCGGTGGTGCCCGGCCGTACCGGGGGGCATCGGTGAGCGCTGGGCATCCGGTACGGGCCGCGGTGGGGGCGGGGCCGTGCCGGTGCATCAGCCCGTCGCCGTTGGGTGAGGCGTGAGCGTCGGTGGCGACGGGCATCGATGTACCGGCACGGCCCCTCCGGCCGGATCCCGACTGCGGGTGTGCGGTGGCCGTGGTGCGGCCGTCCGCTCTACTGATCCGCAGGTCAGCGGTTGCGGCGGCGGGACGCGGGTTTGGGCGGAGGCGGCGGGGTCGCTCGCGCCGGCGTTCGCGGTTCTGTCCGGTGGGTGGTCGGGGCCGTGCCGGTACACCCGCCGGTCACCGTTGGAGCGGACATCGGTCGACGGGTGAGCCGCCGCCCGGTCCGGGCGTGGGTGACGGGCTTGTGGTGTACCGGCACGGCCCCTCCGGCCGGATCCCGGCTGCGGGCTCGGTGAGCGGCGCGGCCGGGAGACGGGTGGGTGTGCGTGACCGGGGTGAACCGTCAGCGGATGGGCCGGTGGAGGTTCTCCCGGGTGCTGGCGCCGGGGGTGGCGTCGGCGATCCAGGGGCCGTCGCCCGACGGGTCGAGGACGCCTTCCTCCAGCCAGGTGTAGGTGCCGGACAGGACGCCCTTGACGACCTTGCCGTCGATGTCGTCGGTGTTGGTCCACAGGCGTCCGAAGAGTTCCTCGACGCGGATGCGGGACTGGCGGCAGAAGGCGTCGGCGAGCTGGTAGGCCTCGCGTCCGTGGTCCCCCGTGGTGCGCAGGAGTTCGGCCCGTACGCAGGCCGCGCTCATCGCGAAGAGTTCGGCGCCGATGTCGACGATCCGGCCCAGGAAGCCCTGTTTGGTCTCCATGCGGCCCTGCCAGCGCGACATCGCGTAGAAGGTGGACCGGGCGAGCTTGCGGGCGCTGCGTTCGACGTAGCGCAGGTGTGTGGAGAGGTCCACGTCGTGGTGGAACTCGCTGTACGAGCGAGGGAGCTGTCCGGCGCCCGCGACGAGTTTCGGCAGCCACTTGGCGTAGAAGACACCGGCGTTCGCGCCGGCCTTCGCCTTCTCCGAGAGGGACTTGTCGGGGTCGATGAGGTCTCCGGCCACCGAGAGGTGGGCGTCGACGGCCTCCCGGGCGATCAGCAGGTGCATGATCTCGGTGGAGCCCTCGAAGATGCGGTTGATGCGCAGGTCGCGCAGGACCTGTTCGGCGGGGACGGCGCGTTCGCCGCGGGCCGCGAGCGACGCGGCCGTCTCGAAGCCGCGGCCACCGCGGATCTGGACGAGTTCGTCGGCCATCAGGCAGGCCATCTCGGAGCCGTAGAGCTTGGCGAGGGCGGCTTCGATGCGGATGTCGTTGCGGTTCTCGTCGGCCATCTGCGAGGACAGGTCGAGAACGGCTTCGAGCGCGAAGGTGGTGGCGGCGATGAAGGAGATCTTGGCGCCGACGGCTTCGTGGAGGGCGACCGGCTTGCCCCACTGCTCGCGTACCGACGTCCACTCGCGGGCGATCTTCAGGCACCATTTGCCCGCGCCGGCGCACATGGCGGGCAGCGAGAGCCGCCCGGTGTTGAGGGTGGTGAGGGCGATCTTCAGGCCCGCCCCCTCGGGTCCGATGCGGTTGGCGGCCGGCACCCGCACCCGGTGGAAGCGGGTGACGCCGTTCTCCAGGCCGCGCAGGCCCATGAACGCGTTGCGGTTCTCGACGGTGACGCCCTCGGAGGAGGCCTCCACCACGAAGGCCGTGATGCCGCCCTTGCCCGCCTCGGACTTCGGTACGCGTGCCATGACGACGAGGAGGTCGGCGACGACACCGTTGGTCGTCCAGAGCTTCACCCCGTCGAGGATGTAGTCGTCGCCGTCCGGTACGGCGGTCGTGGCGAGCCGTGCCGGGTCGGAGCCGACGTCCGGTTCGGTGAGCAGGAAGGCGGAGATGTCGGTGCGGGCGCAGCGCGGGAGGAAGGTGTCCCGCTGCTCCTGGGTGCCGAAGAGCTTCAGCGGCTGGGGTACGCCGATCGACTGATGGGCGGAGAGCAGCGCGCCGAGCGCCGGGTTCACGGAGCCGACCAGGGCGAGGGCCTTGTTGTAGTACACCTGGGTGAGGCCGAGGCCGCCGTACTTGGTGTCGATCTTCATGCCGAGGGCGCCGAGTTCCTTGAGCCCGGTGATGGTCTCGTCCGGGATCCGCGCCTCGCGCTCGATCCGGGCGGAGTCGATCTTCGTCTCGCAGAAGTCGCGCAGTTTGGCCAGGAACTCCTCGCCGCGCTGTGTGTCCTCGTCCGCGGGGAGCGGGTGGGGGTGGATCAGGTCGAGCCGGAAGCGGCCGAGGAAGAGTTCCTTGGCGAAGCTGGGCTTCTGCCAGCCCTGTTCACGCGCGGCCTCGGCGACCTGTCGGGCCTCACGTTCTGTGACTGTGGGCTGGTGGGGTGTTGCGGACATGAGGCTCACCTCGCCGCGAATAGGGATCTTGGGACAGTCCGTTACCGACCGGTTCTACTCGATCGTATTTACCCGATTCCGGATGACCCCACCAGTCCTCGCGCAGCGTTCGGCCCAATGCGCTCCCCGTGAACCGGCCGTCGCAGCCGTGCCGGAGACCCGCTCCATGGGAATTCGTCTGTCGAAGCGCTTCGACACCTATGGACACGATTCCTCCACGGGGCTAGTGTCGAGCCACTCTCATTCGCCCCTATCGATACCGCGCGCACTGTCGAAGCGCTTCACAAGCTGGGAGAGCTGGATGGTCACCCTCGCCGAGGTCGCCCAGCACGCCGGAGTCTCGGCGAGCACGGTGAGCTATGTCCTCAGCGGCAAGCGGTCCATCTCCGCGAGCACCCGGCAGCGGGTCGAGCGGAGCATCCAGGAGCTCGGCTACCACCCGAACGCCGGCGCCCGTGCCCTGGCGAGCAGCCGGTCCAACATCATCGCGCTGATGGTTCCGCTGCGCACCGACATGTACGTACCCGTGATGATGGAGATCGCCATCGCGGTGGCCACCAACGCCCGGACCCACGGCTACGACGTCCTGCTCCTCACCGGGGAGGAGGGGCCCGACGCGGTGCGCCGGGTCACCGGCAGCGGGCTCGCCGACGCGATGATCCTGATGGACGTCGAACTCGACGACGAGCGGCTTCCACTGCTGCGCGGGACGGACCAGCCGTCCGTGCTGATCGGCCTCCCCGCCGACACCGCGGGCCTGACCTGCGTCGACCTCGACTTCGGGGCGACGGGCGCGCTGTGCGCCGAGCATCTGGCACTGCTCGGCCATCGTGACATCGCTGTCATCGGTGAGGCGCCCGCCGTCTACGAGCGCCACACCGGTTTCGCCGAGCGCACGCTCGACGGACTCCGTGCCCGCTCGCGGGAGCTGGGGCTGCGGGTGCTGCACCGGCCCTTCGAGGGCGGCTACGACGCGATGGCCCTCACGCTCGCCCGCATCCTCGACGAGCGCCCGGGCACCACGGGCTTCGTCGTGCAGAACGAGTCGGCGGTCGAACCGCTGCTCGCGCTGCTGCGCCAGAAGGGCCGTGCCGTGCCCGAGGACGTCTCGGTGATCGCCGTCTGTCCGGACCAGGTCGCCACCCAGGCCTCGGTGCGGCTGACGTCAGTCGCCATTCCCGCGCAGGACATGGGCCGCCGAGCCGTCGAGCATCTGATCGCCAAGCTCGAAGGACGCGGCGAGGACGAGGTCGTACTGATCGCCCCGGTATTGACCGCACGGGCGAGCACGGGACCTGCCCCGGCCGCTCCCTGAGCCACAGCCTCTTCGGGGGCGCCCCCGGCCGGGGCTCCCTTCGCGGACCTCGCGTCCCTGCCGGGCCCTGCTGTCCGCGCGTACTTCCCCCGGCCCGCGCGCTTGCCCGCCGGCCGCGCACTCCCCCGCTGTCTGCATTCGTTCATGTCTGCACTCCTTCAGGAGCATCCACGTGAATCAGTCTGCCGAAATCCAGCCCCAGGTCAGCCTCGCGCAGTCTTCCCCGACCGTCGGCACGTTCCGTGAACGGGGCGGGGCACTGGAGTGGAGCGGCCGCACCGAGACCCTCCGGATCGAGCCGTGGGGCCCCGACGCGGTCCGGGTCCGCGCCCGGCTCGGCGGCCCCCTGCTCGAAGGCCTCCCCGGAGCACTGCTCGACGAGCCGGAGGACACCGCGAGCACGCTGGAACTCCGGCACGGCGAGGGCCGGTTGACGGTGGGGGCGCTGACGGTCGAGGTGAGCGCCGAGGGACTGATCCGGTTCACCCGCACCGGGGACGGCGGTGAACTCCTCGCCGAGGAGCGCGCCCACTTCTGGTGGCCGGGCTCACGGCTGTACACCCCCACCGGAAACGGTCACCACCGGCTGGAGCAGCGCTTCGCCGCGTACGAAGGCGAGCGTCTGTACGGCCTCGGGCAGCACCAGCACGGGCTGTTCGACCAGAAGGGCGCGGTCCTGGACCTGATCCAGCGCAACGCCGAGGTCACCGTTCCGGTGCTCACCTCCAGCCGCGGCTACACCCTCCTGTGGAACAACCCCGCCATCGGCCGGGTGGAACTCGCGGGCAACGGCACCCGCTGGGTCGCCGACTCGGCCCGTCAGATCGACTACTGGATCACCGCGGGCACCCCGGCCGACGCCCAGCGCCGCTACAGCGCGGCGACCGGACGGACGCCGATGCTGCCCGAGTGGGCGGCCGGGTTCTGGCAGTGCAAGCTGCGCTACCGCACCCAGGACGAACTCCTCGGCGTGGCCCGGGAGTACAGACGCCGGGGGCTTCCGCTGTCGGTCATCGTCTGCGACTTCTTCCACTGGACGCACCTCGGGGACTGGAGGTTCGACCCGGCCGAGTGGCCCGACCCGGCGGCCATGCAGACCGAACTCGCCGCCCTCGGCGTCAAACTGGTCGTGTCGGTCTGGCCCTCGGTCTCGCCGCTCTCGGAGAACCACCAACTGATGGAGCAGCGGGGCTGGTTCATCGGCACCGAGTACGGGCCGACGGCGCACGCCGACTGGCCGGACAAGGAGGTCGCGTCCACGGTCCAGGTGGCCTTCTACGACGCCACGAACCCGGAGGCCCGCGACTTCCTGTGGTCCCGGGTCAAGGACAACTACCTGGCCCCGTACGGCATCTCGGCCTTCTGGCTGGACGCCTGCGAGCCGGAGCTGAAGCCGGGCTTCTCCGAGAACCTGCGCTATCACGCGGGCCCGGGACTCGAAGTGGGCAACCTCTACCCGCGCGAGAACGCCCGCACCTTCTACGAGGGCCTGCTGGCCGCCGGGGAGACCGAGATCGTCTCCCTCAACCGCTCGGCCTGGGCGGGCAGTCAGCGCTACGGGGCCGCCCTGTGGTCGGGTGACATCGGAACGGACTTCGCGACCCTGCGCCGCCAGATCGCCGCGGGTCTCAACACCGCGCTGTCCGGCATCCCCTGGTGGAACACCGACATCGGCGGCTTCCACGGCGGTGACCCGGACGACCCGGCGTACCGCGAGGTCATGGTCCGCTGGTTCCAGTTCGGCGCACTGTCGCCGCTGATGCGGCTGCACGGCTTCCGCGACCCGGGTCTGCCGCTCGGCCCCGACATGACCGGCGGTCCCAACGAGGTCTGGTCGTACGGCGAGGAGGCCGGGGCCGTCATGGAGAAGTACCTGCGGCTGCGCGAACGCCTGAAGCCGTATCTGCTGGACGTGATGCGGCAGGCCCACGAGGAGGGGCTGCCGGTGATGCGCCCGCTGTTTCTGGAGTTCCCCGGTGACCGGGCGGCCTGGTCGGTGGACGACGCCTACCTCCTCGGCCCGGATCTGCTGGTCGCGCCGGTCCTCACCGCGGGCGCGACGGCCCGTACGGCCTATCTCCCGGCGGGCGCCCGCTGGACGGACGCGTGGACCGGGGTGGTGTACGAGGGGGGCGAGACGGTGACGGTGGACGCGCCGCTGGACCGGATCCCGCTGTTCCTGCGGGACGGGGCACGGCTGCCGGTGGCGGGTTAGGAGACTCCCGAAGGTGCGGCCGGCTCCCCGCGAGGGACCGGCCGCACTCGCACGCGGGTCAGCTACTGCTGACCGTCAGGTTGTTGGTGACGAAGTCGAGGCCGCCCGCCGACGAGGTGATCTCGAAGCCGAACTGCACGTCCCCGATGGTCCTGGAACTCGACATCCAGCCCTTGGTGTTCGCGATCCACTTCAGGATCGGGAGGATGTCGATGGTGCCGGAGGTGGAGTCGGAGCTGCGCAGGAACGAGAAGACGTCGTTCGCGCCGTTGTTGCCCTTGTAGACGGTCCAGGTGTTGCCACCCAGCGTGAGCGTGCCCTGTGAGGTGCCGAGCGCGCCGACGGCTCCGTTGTAGTTGACCCAGAGCATGGTCTCGTAGGCGTAGCCGGTGTCCCAGATGTCGTACGAGGTGTTGTACGCGCCGGAGGACGGGACGGTGACGTTGTAGGTGCTGGTCAGGGAGGACAGCCCCGCGATCGTCCTGCCGACGTACTTCTTGGAGTTGGGGTAGGACTTGATGCCGCCGGTGTTCGGGTGGTCGGCCCAGACTCCCCAGTTGGTGCCGGAGTTGGCCCAGACGCACTGGCTGCCGGCGCCGGAGCCCCAGATGTCGTTGTAGAGCGTGTACCCGTTCAGGGTGGTGCTGCCCCACTGGTCGCAGGAGGACCAGACGGCGGCCTGGGCGGGGGCGGAGGCGAGACCGATGGTCGCGCCGAGCGCGAGTGCGGGGGCGACGAGGGCCTTGGTGACCCTGTTCAGTGTGCGAAGTGCCATGGTTGTCCCTTCCATGGGTGGGGGGAGGTGCGGGGGTCTACCGCGGCCCCAGGGTGAGGACGCGGTCTTCTCCGGCGTTCAGGGAGAGCGGTGTCGCACCGGAGGAAGTCACGAGTTCGACGCGGCAGGTGCGGCCCGGCCGCAGTACGGCCGTGGCTCCCTCCGGGGTCCAGGTGAGGTCGACATGGGCGCCGAACCTCGTGCGGATGCCCCGGAGTTCGCCGCTCCGGAGGCCGGCGGGAAGCGCGGGGAGGAGGACGAGCCGCCGCGGTGTGGACTGGATCAGCGCCTCGATGAGCACGGCGGGCAGGGTGTGGGCGGCGTCGGCGTTGTAGACGTGCCGCCTCGGGTAGTGGCCGCTCATCAGGGAGACGTGGAAGAAGTCCCCGGCCAGGACGTTGCCGAGGGCGTTCGCCACCCGCTCGGCGTCCCGCAGCCGGGCGGCGACCAGGGCGTGATGGAGGTGGCCGTGCGCCGAGTCGTTCTCGGCGCCGCGCAGTACGAGGGCGCGATGGGCAGCGGCGGCGAGCCGGGGGGTGTCGTACGGGTTGATCTCGTCGAGCGGCCAGACGCCGTAGAGATGGCTGAGGTGGCGGTGGTCGTAGGTGTCGAGGAGTCCGGGACGGGCCCACTCGGCCAGTGCTCCCTCGGCGTTGACCCGGTGCGGCGGCAGCCGGCCGGCGAGCGCCCGCCAGCGCTCGGCGTCGGGGCCCGGATGGTAGGCGGCGGCCGTGCACAGGGCGTGCCGGGCCGCCGAGAGGTCCATGGCGGCGTTGACGGTGACCCAGCTCGCGTTCGCGGGGCGGTTCTCCGGGGAGTAGGACGGCACGATCACCAGCCGGCCGTCCTCGTCGGTCCTGGTGAGGAAGTCCTCGTAGAAGCGGGCGGTCTCGGCGAGCGCGGCGGCAAGGCGTGGATCGCGCGCTCCGCGGGTCTCGTCGTGGTCCACGAGGGGCTTGAGCAGCCAGTCGGCGCCGGCGGTCCACACATGCAGCGGGTACGCGCGGCTGAGGTGGTAAACGTGTCCTGACTCGCCGTCGGTGTGGGCGGGGGCGACCGCGCCGCGGGTGCCGAAGACGGCCCGGGCGTTGTCCCGCCAGTGCGGCAACTGGCCGTGGACCAGGGCCGCGTGCGCCTCGGTGACCTCGGGGAGGGCGGCCGCGGCGGCCGACGCCGTCTGGAGATTGAGGTTGGCGTCCGTGGTGAACGCCCCGGACCAGGCGGTGTCCCAGTCGCCGGTCCACAGGCCCGTCAGCCGCGGCGGCAGCGTCCCGGCCGCCGACAGCAGGTGGTGGCGGCCGGCCGCGAAGAGCCGCTCCAGGAGGGCGGGAGACTTCGGACGCCCGAGCAACTCCGAGCCGGACAGCGCCCGTTCGGCGGGGTCGGCGTGCAGGTCGAGGGTGACGCGGAGATAGGCGGCCCGGTGCAGGGCGGTGTGGCGGGCGAGAAGGTGTGTGTAGGCGTACTCGATGCCCTCGGCGCCGTGACCGGCGTCGGGCAGCGGCTCCCGCAGTGCGCGGACTTCCGCGAGGACGTCCGGGTCGCCCGGGTGCCGGCTGACCCGGGTGAGCAGCAGCAGCGAGCGGGCGCCCTCGACCCGTACGCCGGGAAGGGCGTCACGGACGACGCCGTCCGTGACGAGGAGGGTGACCCCGGTGTACGCCAGGTCGCTGCCCGGATAGCGGGCGCGCAGGGTCAGCAGGGCGCCCTCGGGGGTGTGGACGGCTCCGTTCTCCACCGCCAGGTCCGCGGGCGCCCCCGCAAGCCGGTGGTCCAGCGTCACCTCGGCCGTGGGGCCTGGTGCGGTCACGTACTGCGCGATCATGTCGTCGGCGCGCGAGACGAAGACCTCGCCGCGCCGGTCCCCGCACACGGAGCGGACCACCCCGGTGGTGAAGTCTGCGTCGCGCCGGTAGCCGCGCGATTCCTCGGCGGGTCGGCGCACCCGTACCTGGAACGCCGGGTGGAAGGGCTGCACCCACAGCAGTGGCCGGCCGTCGGTGAAGTCCTCGCCGGCCTTCACGTCTCCGGCCAGCAGCCGGTCCTGAAGGTCGGCGAGGCGGCCCGCGAGTTCGAGCGGCCGGGCGGCCGCGCTGCCGTTGGGGCGGACCAGGCGGTGATGGTTGACGATGACCCGGTCGTCGTTCGGATCACCGAACACCATGGCGCCGTGTGTGCCGTTCCCGCTCAGGAAGGCGTCCTCCCAGCGGGCGGCGGGCCGGGGTTCCCAGGTGCCGTGGACGAGGGCGGAGCCACGCCCGCCCCCCGTTCCGGAGCCACGCCCGCCCCCCGTCCCGGGGCGGCGCCCGTCCTCCGTCCCGGGGCGGTCCGCGTGGGTGCCGGTGCGAGTCCCGTCGGTCATGGGGCGAGCACCGCCGCTCCGTGGCGCTCCAGTCGTACGGAGTCCAGCACGGGCACGCCGCCGAGCAGGTCGCGGTGGCTGCCCGGCACCTCGACGGTCACCGGGTCGCCGTGGTTGAGCAGGAAGATCAGGTCGCCGCGCCGGACGGCCTCGACACCGTCGGGCAGCCGGTCGAGCACCGGCCGGACGCCCGCTCGGTCCGCCGCCTCGGCCAGCAGTGCGCGCAGGGCGGGCGGTTCGGGGAGGGTGGACAGGTAGCGGACGGTGCCCTTGCGGAGTACGGCGGGCATCCCGTCCAGCTCGCCGCCGCGGTAGCGCGCCTCGACGGCCGCGGCCGGGCCCGGCTCGATCTCCTCGGACCAGACGGTGCCCGAGAAGCCGTCGCACGCGGCGCTCTCCCCGGCGTCGAGCGGCCACCATTCGTGCAGCGTGCGGATGCCGAACAGCTCGCGCAGCCGCTCGTCCATGCCGCCGGGCCGCACCCGGTCGTCCTCGTCGGCCGTGCCGGTGAGGAAGCCGCAGACGAGCGTGCCGCCCGCTCGCGCGTAGCCGAGGAGGTTCTCGATCGCCGTGTCCGTGAGCAGGTAGAGCTGGGGAGCGACGACCATCCGGTACCCGGAGAGGTCGTGCTCGGGATGGGCGAAGGCGGTGGTGAGGTGTGCCTCCCACAGGGCGCGGTGCCAGGCCCGTACGACCTCGGCGCAGTCGTTCTCCGCGGACAGCCGGCCGTCGTGCGCTCCGGCCCACCAGGAGTTCCAGTCGTGCAGGATCGCGATGTCGGCGCTGACCCGGGTGTCCGTCACGTGGGCTGCGAGGCGGGCGAGTTCGGAGCCGATCCGCTTGATCTCCCGGAAGCCACGGCCCCGCTCCCCCGCGTGCCCGATCATCCCGGAGTGGAACTTCTCCGCGCCCTGCCGGGACTGCCGCCACTGGAAGTAGCAGACGGCGTCGGCGCCGCGCGCCACGGCCTGGAGCGACCACAGCCGGTTCAGACCGCGCGGCTTGGGGTGGTTCACCCCGCGCCAGTTGACCGCTCCGGCCGCCTGCTCCATGAGCATCCAGGGGCCGCCCGCCGCCTGCGAGCGCGTCATGTCCTGGACGAGGGCGCCGTACTGCGCGCCGAGGGGGTCGCGCGGGTCCGGGTAGAGGTCGACCGAGACGACGTCCTCCTCCCCGGCCCAACGCCAGGCGTCCTGGCCGACCCACATCGGCATGAAGTTGCTGGTCACCGGGACACCGGGGCTGTGGCGGCGCACGATGTCCCGCTCCGCGACGTAGCACTCCAGAAGCATGTCGGAGGTGAAGCGCTTGAAGTCGAGGACGTGTGTGGGGTTCTTCAGGTAGTGCGCGTGACGTGGTGGGACGATCTCGTGCCAGCCGTCGTAGCCCTGGCCCCAGAAGGCCGTTCCCCAGGCCGTGTTGAGCGCGTCCAGGGTTTCGTACCTGTCCCGGAGCCAGCGCCGGAAGGCCGCGGCCGCCTCGTCGCCGTAGTCGAAGGTGCAGTACTCGTTGTTGATGTGCCACATGGTGAGGGCGGGGTGGTTCGCGTAGCGGGCGGCGAGGTCCTCGGTGATGGCGGCGGCGCAGCGGCGGTAGACGGTACTGGAGTGCGAGAAGTGCTGCCGGGAGCCCCACCATTCGGTCCGGCCCTCCTCGTCCCGGGGCAGGGTCTCGGGGTGCAGCCGGCCCATCCAGGGCGGCGGCGAGGAGGTGGGGGTGGCGAGCACGACGCCGATGCCGTGCTCGTGCATCAGGTCCATCAACCGGTCCAGCCGGCCGAACTCCCTTGCTCCGGGGCGCGGTTCGAGCATGGCCCACGAGAAGACCCCGAGGGTGACGGAGTTGACGCCGGCCTCCTTCATGAGGCGTACGTCCTCGTGCCAGGTCTCCTCCGGCCACTGCTCGGGGTTGTAGTCGCCGCCGAACAGGATGCGGCCGCGGGTGGCGTCCCTCAGGCCGGGCCGGCCGGGCTCCGGAGCGGTTCCGCGGGGCGTGCGCATGAGCCACCTCGATCGGGGTGAGGGAGTGGTACGCCGCGGCCGGCCGCCGGTCAGGAGCAGGTCGGCCGCGACGAGTGCGGGGGCGGCGCGGGAGTACCTCGGGGCGGAGGACGGGCCCGGTCAGCCCTTGACGGCGCCGGTGAGCATGCCCTTCTTGAAGTGCCGCTGGACGAAGGGCGAGAGGACCGCCACCGGCAGCAGCGCCATCACCATGACCGCCATCTGGACGGCGAGCGGGGACAGTTGGCCGGTGTTGATCTGGGTGGCGAGTCCGACGGGACGCTCCTGCTTCTGCACGAGCTGGATCATGACGTTCTGCAACGGCATCATGTCCTGTTCGGTCAGGTAGATGGAGGCGTTGAACCAGGCACTCCAGTAACCGACCGCGTAGAACAGGGAGATGACCGCGAGGACCGCCCGGGAGAGCGGCATCACGATCTGCCACAGGATGCGCCAGTCGCCCGCGCCGTCGATACGGGCGCTGTCGATCAGTTCGGGTGAGATGCCCATGAAGAACGCCCGCAGCACGAGGATGTTGAAGACGCTCACCGCGCTGGGAAGGATCAGCGCGAGATAGCTGTCGGTGAGGCCGAGCGCCTGTACCAGCAGGTACGTGGGGATGAGTCCGGCGCCGAAGAACATCGTGGCGAGCAGCAGCATCAGGAACCAGCGGTGGCCGAGCGATCCGACGCGCGAGAGGCCGTAGGCGCACAGGACCGAGACCGTCATGCTGAACAGGGCGCCGGTCAGGGTCACGCCGAGGCTGACGAGCGCGGCGCGCTGCACCTGGCCGCCGGTGAGGAGTTCCCGGTAGGCGACGAACGTGACGCCTCTGGGGACGACGACCAGTCCGCCGGCCGCGTCGATGGTCTTCTTCGACTGGAGACTGGTGACGACGACGATCCAGAGCGGGAAGAGGATCGCGAAGGCCGCCAGGGTGAGGATGAGCCCCTTGCCCGCGAGGCCGGCCTTCGACGGCTCCTCCTCCCAGGACGGCCGGGGCGGCGCCGTCCAGCGGCCGGGTTTCCCGACCGGTTCGCAGGTCACGGCGGTCATTTCTCGTACACCCCCTGCTCGCCCATGAGATGGGCGACCTTGTTGGCGGTCAGGACGAGCCCCAGGCCGACCACTCCCTTGATCAGTCCGGCTGCCGCGGCATAGCCGAAGTCCTGGTTGCGGATGCCGTTCCACCACACGTAGGTGTCCAGGACCTCGGAGGCGCCGGGGCCCACCGAGTCGCGCTGGAGCAGGAGTTGCTCGAAGCCGACGGTGAGCGCGTCGCCGACCCGCAGCACCAGGAGCAGGGCGATCACCGGGCGCAGGGCGGGCAGGGTGATGTGCCACATCCGCCGCCATCGTCCGGCCCCGTCCATGGCGGCGGCCTCGTACAGGTCGGGCGACACGGACGACAGGGCCGCGAGGAAGACGATGATGCCCCAGCCCGCGTCCTTCCAGACGCCCTCGGCCGTCACCAGGAACTTGAAGATCCCCGGGTCGGTCATCAGGTCGATCCCCTGATGACCGTGGCGGCGCAGGGTCTGGGCGATGACGCCCGCCCCGCCGAAGATCTGCTGGAAGACGGTCACGACGAGGACCCAGGAGAAGAAGTGCGGGAGGTACATGACCGCCTGGGCCAGCGCCCGGACCCGGGGCCTGACCACGCTGTTGATGAGCAGCGCGAGGGCGACCGGGATCGGGAAGTAGAGCACCAGCTGGAGGAAGAACAAGACGAAGGTGTTCTGCACCGCGTGCCAGAACTCGGAGTCCGCGAAGATCCGCTGGAAGTTCTCCAGACCTGTCCAGGGGCTCTCGAACATGGCGACGAAGCCGTTGTCGCTGAGATACGGGTCGTAGTCCTGGAAGGCCACGACATTACCGAGCACCGGTATGTAGTTGAAGACGAGCAGCAGCGCGATGGCGGGCAGGGTCATCAGGATGAGGGTGCGGTCGCGTCGCAGCCGCAGCCGGAGGCCCAGTCTTCCCGCACCCCCGCCGGCTCTCCCGGCGGTCCGTCGTCCTGTTCCGCCGTCCGGCGGGCTCCCGTCCTGCGTCCTGGCGCTCGCCCCGGCCCCGGCCCTGCTCCGAGGCACCGTGCTGTGGGACACGGTCTTCTCCTTGCCTCAGCCCTGGGTCACTTGGCCGCGGAGCCGTTGTCGTCGAGCAGCTTCTTGTACCAGGCCCGCAGGTCGTCGCCGCCCTTCCGCTTCCAGTCCGCGACGGCCTGCTGCATGTCGGCGATCTTCTTGCGGCCGCGGACGATGTCGTCCTCCAGCTGCTCGAAGTCGTTGGCGAGGTTGGTCCACCTGCTGGGCTCGGTGATCGTCAGGCCGTAGAAGGAGGACTTCTTGGTGAAGGCGCCCATGCGCTGCTGCCACTCGACCTGGAGCCTCGCGATGTCCGGCAGATCGGGGTGGGCGAGGTAGGCGGCCGGGTCGCCGGTGTAGTCGTAGGCGCCGTTGACCTCGTTGGTGCCCTTGGTGGTCTTGGTGGGCAGGCCGCTCTTGACGGTGTAGTCGGTTCCCTCGACGCCGTACACCGTGAGCATGTACTCCTTCGTGCCGTACGGCGCCGCGCAGAAGTCGGCGAGCGCGAGGAAGTCCTTGATCTGCCGCTTGGACGCGTTCTTGCTGACGAAGGTGAAGATGCCGGCGGGCTGGGTCGCCCAGAGCGTGGGGTCGCCGCCGTCGGGGCCGAAGATATCGAACGCGCCCATCTCGAAGTCCGTCTTCTGGGTGCGCTGTTCGGCCGTCGAGCCGTACCAGTAGGACAGGTCGCCGTTGAAGACGAGGGACTGGCCCGCGGTGAAGCGGTTGGACGCGTCGCCCTTGACGGCCTTGGCGTCGGGGTGGACGACTCCCGCCGCGTACAGCTTGCGGGTCCACTCCAGGGCTTCGAGGTATTCGCCGGTCTCGATCCGGTTGACGAGTTTGCCGTCCCTCAGGTCCCACCACAGGGCCTTGTCGCTGCCGTTGAGAACGCCGTAGATGTTGAAGGCCGTCCACTTGAGGTCGTCGCAGGCCCACACCTTCGCCTTGGCGTCGGTGGCCTCCTTCGCCCAGGACAGGAACTCTTCGGGCGACTTGGGCAGCGTGTAGCCCTTCGTGGCGAAGATGTCCTTGCGGTAGAAGGGCGCGATGTTCGTGACGTACGAGGCCGGCATCGGGATCGCGCGCAGCCGGCCGCCGAAGATGGACCGCTGCCAGGCGTCGGTCGGTACGGCCGCGAGGTTGGGGTAGTCCTTGACCTTGTCGCCCGACAGATACGGGCCGAGGTCGGCGAACTTCGCGTTGATCGCGCTCGGTATCTTGCCGTTCAGGTTCCAGCCGGGGACGACCACCACGTCGGGGATGTCGCTGGAGGCGAGGACCGCGCCCAGCTTCTCGTCATAGGTGTTGCCGTCCTGGTTCTGCCAGGTCGCCTTGATGCCGATGGCCTCGTTCATGGCCGTGTAGTACGCGTTGTCACCGGCCGGCGGGCTGCCCCAGAACGGCGACATGACCTTCAGGTCGCTGCCGCCGCCGAGCTTCTTCGGGACGGACGTCTTCAGCGCGTTCAGGTCGATGGCGCGGGTGAACCCGGCCGCCGATCCGTTCTTCGACGGAAGGTCGGGCGTGACGACACCCGACGCCACGAAGGCCGGAAGGAGCTTCTGGGCGTCCTTCCCCGAGGTCGTGCCGTCCTTGCTGCCGGCCTGTCCGCCGCCGCAGGCGGCGAGCAGGGGCGTTCCGCCGGCCACGGCGGCCGCTGCGACCGCCGTGGAGGCGAGGAAGCTTCTCCGGCTGGGGGCGGAGGTGGCGGAGTTCGGCGTCATTGCGTCAACCCTTCGTGGCGCACAGCAGGACACCCGGCGGTTGGGGCCGTCGGCTGCGGTGTCTCCAGTGGATCTGCCCGAGCGGAAGCGGTCCTCGGAGGACTGTGCCCTGTGGAAAAGGGGAGCCCGGCAATCGAAGCGCTTCGATGTTGCTGCGAGGTTAAGTGAACGCCTGGGGGTGCACAAGGGTCGTTCCCAAGATTCCTCGGAGGTACGGAACAACAGGACGTCTCCGTGCGGCACTTGAGGTGACTGGCGGGAAACAGAGGTGGCGGGTGCGGGTCTCTTGACACCCACCCCTTGGTCGATCGAGCATCGAAGCGCTTCGAAAGACCTTTGGTGCCCCACCGCAAAGGGATCCCCACGTGACCGCAGAGACGCCCCCCATGCCGCCCTTCCGCGATGCGCGCCTGCCGTTCGCCAAGCGCGTCGACGACCTGCTGACGCGCCTCACCCTGGACGAACGGATCGCGTTCCTCCACCAGTTCGTGCCTGCCGTCGAGCGGCTCGGGATCCCCGCCTTCCGCACCGGCCAGGAGGCACTGCACGGGGTCGCCTGGATGGGGCCGGCGACGGTGTTCCCCCAGGCCGTCGGACTCGGCGCGACCTGGAACGGGGAACTCGTGCGCCGGATCGGCCGGGCCGTGTCGTCGGAGGTCCGCGCGATGCGCGCCCGCGACGAACGCGTGGGCCTCAACGTCTGGTCCCCCACGGTCAATCTGCTGCGCCACCCGCTGTGGGGCCGCAACGAGGAGGGCTACTCCGAGGACCCGGCGCTCACCTCCGCCATCGCCACCGCGTACACCCGAGGACTGCGCGGCGACCACCCGGTCCACTGGCGTACGGCGCCGGTCCTCAAGCACTGGCTCGCGCACAACAACGAGACCGCCAGGGACACTTCGTCCTCCTCCGTCCGGCCGCGCGTGCTGCACGAGTACGATCTGCGCGCCTTCCGCGACACCGTGACGGCGGGCGCCGTCGCCGGGGTGATGCCCGCGTACAACCTGGTCAACGGCCGCCCCAACCACGTCTCGCCGTATCTGCGCGAGCATCTGCGGACCTGGACCGACCAAGAGCTGCTGGTCTGCTCGGACGCGGGCGCGCCCTCCAACCTTGTCGACTCCGAGCACTACTTCGACACCCACGAGGAGGCGACCGCCGCCGCGCTCCTCGCCGGTGTCGACAGCTTCACCGACCACGGCACGGACGCCTCACGGATCACCGCGCGCGTCCGGGGCGCCCTGGAGCGAGGCCTGCTGACCGAGGCCGACGTCGACACCGCGGTCCGCCGCCAGCTCGCCGTGCGCTTCCGGCTGGGCGAGTTCGACCCGGACCTCGGCCCGTACGCCCGCACCGGGGAGTTCGACACGCCCGCCCACCGCGCGCTCGCCCGCGAGGCCGCCGAGCAGGCGATCGTCCTGCTCAAGAACGACGGTCTGCTGCCGCTGCGCCCCGGTGTCAGGATCGCCGTCGTCGGTCTGCTCGCCGACGAGTGCAAGCTCGACTGGTACAGCGGCACGCTCATCCACCGGTGGACACCGCTGGAGGGGCTGTACGAGCGCTTCGGCGCCGACCGGGTGGACTTCGCCGAGGGCGTGGACCGCGTACGCCTGAGGACCTCGTCCGGCCGGTATCTCGCGGTGCCCGCGGCAACGGACGCGCCGAAGGGCGGGCGGGACGCCGAGGGCGCTCTCGATCCGGCGCTGATCCCGGGCCGCACGGACCTGCCCCCGCTGACCGCCGACGACGTCGGCACCGAACTGGCGCTGATCGACTGGGGCGAGGGCGTCCTCACCCTGCGCGCCCCCGACGGCCGCTGGCTGTCGGTCGCCGACGACGGCTTCGTCCGCGCGTCGGCGGACCGGCCGGGTGGCTGGGTCGTCCAGGAGACCTTCCGGCTGGAACCCTCCCCGGCCCATGGCGGCGGACACCTTCTGAAGCACCTGGGGACGGGCGGGTACGTCCGTGTCTCCGCCGACGGCGTGAGGGTCGGGCCGGACGCCCGGGACGCCGAGATCTTCGAGCCGCGGTTCACCGAACGCGGCGAGGACGCGGTGGCGCGCGCCGCCGCCGCGGCCGACGTGGTTCTCGTCGTCGCGGGCAACGACCCGCACATCAACGGCCGCGAGACCGAGGACCGTACGACGCTGCGGCTGCCCGCGCATCAGGAGCGGCTGCTGGACGCCGCCCGCGCGGCGAACCCGGCCACCGTGCTGGCGCTGGTCTCCGCCTACCCGTACGCGGTCGACCACGCCGGCCTGCCCGCGATGCTGTGGACCGCGCACGGCGGGCAGGCCGCGGGCACCGCGCTGGCCGGCGTCCTCGCCGGGGACGTCTCCCCCGCCGGCCGCCTTCCGCAGACCTGGTACGCCGGGGACGACGACCTGCCGGATCCGCTCGACTACGACGTGATCGGCGGCCGGCAGACCTACCTCTACTTCGAGGGGACCCCGCTGTTCCCCTTCGGGCACGGCCTGTCCTACGCCTCGTTCACCTACTCGGACCTGCGAGTCCGCAGAGGGCCTGACGCGCTGTCCGTCTCCTGCACCGTGACGAACACCGCGACCACGGCCGCCGACGAAGTGGTCCAGCTCTACACCCGGGCGGTCGCCCCCTCCGTGCCCCGCCCGCGCCGTGAACTGGCGGCGCACCGCCGGATCCGGCTCACCCCGGACACGCCGACCACCGTCACCTTTGAACTGCCGCTCACCGCGCTGGAGTTCTGGGACGTGACCCAGGGGCGGCGACGCCTCGAACCCGGCGCGTACGAGCTACTGGTCGGCGCGTCCTGCGAGGACATCCGGCTCGGCGCGACCGTCGAACTCGAAGGTGAGCCGGGGACGTTCAGGCCGGTCCGTGAACGCGGCCTGAACGCGGCCGACTTCGACGAGCAGCACGGCATCGCGATCGTCGACCGTTCGAAGACGGCGGGCGACGCGGTGACTCCGGCGGACGGCAACGCGGGCGAACTCCTCTACCGGGAGTGCGACTTCGGAGCGGGTGTCACCGAAGTCACCGTCGAGGTGGCGGGCGAGGGCGTCGTCGAGATCTCGCCGGTGGGCGGTCCCTCGACCCACCCGGTGGCGCCGGGCGGCGGGCCGGCCGCCGAAGAATTCTCGGGCACAACGCCGACCGCCGAGGAGTCACCGGGCACCGCGCCCGCCGCCGTACTCACGGTGAGCGGGGCGGGCGGACCCTACGACCATCGCACTCTCACCGCCGCGTTCACCGCCGACGGTGTGCGCGACGTCCGCCTCAGACTGCGCGGGCCCGTGCGGCTCGCGCACGTCGGCTTCTCCGGTTGAGGGTCCGGAGGAGCCGGCACAGGGGTCCGGCACCGGAAGGCATCGGTGCCGGGCCCCTTCACCGTCGACGTTTGCTGAAAACGATTGTCACTAGACATGCCGTTTTCGGTCACGTCCCGACGGCCGGGACCCCACCGACCCGGGCCGTGCGACCGTTCGCCGAGATGATCGGCCCCGACTGCCCTGCCGTACACATGAGCGATAATCGGCCCGTTCTACGCAAAGGGCGAGAGCCATGTGTGACGGGGGATCAGAGTGACCAGCAGTCAGGGGGTCGGCGGTGGCGAGCCGTCGGGCAGAGAAGCGCTCGCGGCCGAGCTGCGCCGGCTGAAGGAGAAGTCCGGACTCAGTTTCGGACGCCTCGCGGGCAAGACGCACTACAGCCGCTCGTCATGGGAACGCTTCCTCAACGGCAAGCAACTGCCCACCGCGGTGGCCCTGGAGGAGTTCGCCGCCGTCATGGAGGCGGACGCGGAATTCCTGCTCGGACTGCTGGAGGGGGTTCTGGAGTCGGCGGACTCGACGGGGGCGAAAGCCGGGGCGGGTTCGCAGGTCGGGGTCGGGGCCGGTTCACCGGTCGGGGGCGGGGCCGCGGGCGGGCCTGCGGCCGGAGCGGGGTCCGGAGCCGTGGCAGAGGTCCGGGCCGCGGGCGGGTCCGGGGCGACGGTCGGGGCCGAAGTTACGGCCGGGCGCGGAATGACAGTCGGCTCCGGGGCGACGGCCGGGGCAGGGGTGACTGCCGGGGCCGGTGCGGGCACAGCGGGCGAAGTGTCGAGCCAGGGTGGCCCGTCGACCACGGCCCCGCAGGCGACGACCGCGCAACCGGCCGCGACGCAAGCGGCAGAGGCGGCACAACACGCCTCCGTACAAACCGCCTTCGTGCAACCCGTGGCCGTTCAGCACTTGGCGGTTCAGCCCGGCACGGATCAACCCGTCGCTGCGCCGCCGGTCCCGGAACAGCTCGTCCCAGTACCGCCCGTGCTGGTAACACCCGTGCCCATACCGCCCGTCGCGGTGGGGCGGGCCGCCATGCGGGACTGGAAGCCCGGCGCCCGTATGACCGGGCTGGTCGCCGCCGGTGCGTTGCTGGGCAGTCTCGCCACCGTGTTCGCCCTCGGCGCCGGACCGTTCGGCGACGGCTCGTCCCCCGGTACGGCGGCCCCTTCCCCACAGACCCCGAGTCCCGGCTGCTCCAAGGACACCTGCCTGCGCCGCGACCCCCAGGCCATGGACTGCCAGTGGGACGCCACGACGGCCCGCGAGACCTGGCTGCGCGGCATGCACATCGAGCTGCGCTACAGCGCCGCCTGCGGGGCGGTCTGGGGCCGCGTCGAGAGCGGCGCGGTGGGTGACACGGTCACCATCAAGGACAAGTACGGCGAGGAACTGTCGGCCACGATCCGCGTGGACCGCGACACCTACACCGGCCTGCTCGCCGTCGACTCCGACGCACCGCCCCGGACGGTGACGATCTGCGGCCGGATCCCGAAGTACCACGCGATCGAGTGCTCCCCCGAGGGCTCCGTCCAGCCCTGAACTCCCTTTTCCCGCACCGAAGACGCCGACGGCCGGAGCCCCCGCACAGAGTGGGCTCCGGCCGTCGGCCTCGGTCAGGCCTCGGTCAGAGGGCGAGACCCGTCAGGACGAGCACGCGCTCGTAGGTGTAGTCGTCCATCGCGAACTTGACGCCCTCACGGCCGACGCCGGACTGCTTCGCACCGCCGTACGGCATCTGGTCGGCGCGGTAGGACGGGACGTCGCCGATCACGACGCCGCCCACCTCCAGGGCGCGGTGCGCGCGGAACGCGGTCTGGAGGTCGTGCGTGAACACGCCGGTCTGGAGGCCGTACTTGGAGTTGTTGGCGGCCTCGAAGGCGGCGGCCTCGCCGTCCACCCTCTGCACGGTCAGGACCGGTCCGAAGACCTCCTCGCAGGAGATCGTGACATCGGCCGGAACGTCGGCGAGGACGGTCGGGGCGTAGGAGGCGCCTTCGCGCTTGCCGCCGGTGAGGAGAGTGGCGCCGGCCGCGACGGCCTCGTCCACCCACGACTCGACGCGTTCGGCGGCGGCCTGGCTGACCAGCGGGCCGACGTCCGTGGTGTCGTCGGACGGGTCGCCGGTGACCTGGGCCTCGACGGCGGCGACGATACGCGGCAGCAGCCGCTCGTACACCGCTGCGTCCACGATCACGCGCTGCACCGAGATGCAGGACTGGCCGCCCTGGTAGTTGGAGAAGGTCGCGATCCGGGTCGCGGCCCAGTCGAGGTCCGCGTCGCTCGCGAAGTCGGCGAGGACCACGGCCGCGCCGTTGCCGCCCAGCTCCAGGGTGCAGTGCTTGCGCGGCACCGAGTCCATGATCGCGTAACCGACCGTCTCGGAACCGGTGAAGGAGATGACGGGGAGGCGCTCGTCCTGGACCAGGGCGGGCATCTTCTCGTTCGCGACCGGCAGGATGCTCCACGAACCGGCCGGGAGGTCGGTCTCGGCCAGCAGGTCACCGAGGATCAGGCCGGACAGCGGGGTCGCGGGCGCCGGCTTCAGGATGATCGGGGCACCGGCGGCGATGGCCGGGGCGACCTTGTGGGCGCACAGGTTCAGCGGGAAGTTGAAGGGCGCGATACCGAGGACGACACCCTTGGGGAAGCGGCGCGTGAGGGCGAGCCGGCCCTGACCGCCCTGGTCGGTGTCGAGGCGCTGCGCCTCGCCGCCGTTGAAGCGGCGGGCCTCCTCCGCGGCGAACCGGAACACGGACACCGCGCGGCCGACCTCGCCCCGGGCCCACTTGATCGGCTTGCCGTTCTCGGCGGAGATGAGCTGCGCGATCTCCTCGGTGCGCTCGGCCAGGCGGCGCGAGACGTGGTCGAGGGCGGCGGCGCGTACGTGGGCCGGGGTGGCGGCGAACTCGTCGCGCACGGCGTACGCGGCGGCCACGGCCTCCTCGACCTGGGCGTCGGTGGGCACGCTGACCTGACCGACGACCCGGCCGTCCCACGGCGAGGTGACGTCGAAGGTGGTCTCGCCGGTGGCCTGGCGGCCGGCGAGCCAGAAGGCGTGAGTGGAAGTCATCTGCGAGTCCCGGCCCTTCCGTATGGGGTGACGATGGGGGTGTTCCTGCTGGTACTGCGCTTTCCCGTCCACGGTAGGGCCGGGACAACCACGGGTCGTTTGTCCGACGCGTAACAGTCGGGGGGCCGGGTACGCCAGTTTGGACTGATCGCCGGGATCCCGCCGGCAGGCCGACCAGGACCGGCCCGCCGGGCGCCCCGGGCGAGCCCCCGTCGCCGAACCGGTCCGCACCGATGTCACCAGAGATCCCCCGGGCAAGTCGTCAGCGCCGGCGCACGGCCACTCCCCCACCGCCCCCGGTAAGCACCGGTGTACGTCACTTCCCGGCCGCCCCCGGTCAACGCCGGTGCGAGCCGCTCCCCGGCCGTCCCCGGTCAGCACCGGTGCAGGTCACTCCCCGGTCGTCCCCGGTCAGCGGCGAAGCCCGGCCACCCCCGACCGTCACCGGTCACCGGCGGAGCCCCTCACTCGCCCGTCGCCGCCGTGGCCTTCAGGGCCAGCCAGAGTTCCATCCGGACGTCGGGGTCGTCCAGCGACCGGCCGAGGATCTCCTCGACCCTGCGCATCCGGTAGCGCAGCGTGTGCCGGTGGACCCCCAGTTCGGCGGCCGCCGCGTCCCACTGCCCGTGCCGTGACAGCCATGCCCGCAGCGAGGCGACCAGGTCTCCACGACCGGTGGCGTCGTGCTCGTGGAGCGCGCGCAGGAGGCCGTCGGCGAACGCCCGTACGGCGTCGTCGGCGAGCAGCGGCAGGACGGACCCGGCCGCCAGTTCCTCGTGCTCGACGAGGAACCGGCCCCGCCGCCGGGCGACGGACAGGGCCTGTTCGGCCTGCTTGTAGGCGGCGCGGGCGGCGATCGGCCCAGCCGGGGCGGAAAGCCCGACGACGAGTTCGCCCTCGTCTCCGGCGCCCCCGGCGCCCTGCTCGCGCGGGACGGCCCGCGCGGACTCCAGCACCGCGGCGTAGTCCCCGCAGGCGGCGACGGCGGCGCCCCCGTCCACGGCGAGGACGACCAGCCGCTCCCCGTAGGGCACGGCGAGCACGGACTCCCCCGAACGCGCGGCGGCGGATTCGACGACCTCCGCGAGGCCGCCCAGCGGATCACCCTTGACGCCGGTCACGGCGACGGCGGGCTTGGCGGGCGCGGCCGCGCCGACCCGCGCGTTCCCGTCGGCGTGCGCCCGCCCGGCCGACGCGGACACCGACTCGGCGATGATCAGCCGGAAGGGCGCGTCGAGCAGTTCGCCGTACAGGTCTCCGGCGACGGCCCGCGCGTGGTCGGGTTCCCCGGCGAGCAGCATCCCGAGCACGGCCGCGCCGATCCGCTGTTCGGCGGCGTGCAGGGACCGCGAGCGTTCGGTGGTGAGGGTCAGCAGGGCGATCGCCGAGTGCACGGCGTAGCGCTCGGCGGTGCCGAGGGCGCCAGCGGTTCCGACGGCGAGCGCGGCGCGCGGCCTGCGCCCCGTTCCGAGGGAGTGCAGTTCGACGCGGTCCTCCCCGCCCACGACGGAGCTCGCGGGCGCGGGCCGCTCACGCAGCCGCTCCACGTCAGGGGTGAGCCGCGCGGCGCGGCGTCCCGCCCAGTCCGGCGCGGCGGCGACGACGGAGCCGGAGGCGTCGTAGAGCGCCGCCCATCCGTCGACCTGTCCGGCGAGCGAGGCGAGCAGGCCTTCCGGACCCCCGTTCAGCGCCTGTTTGGTGAGCTCGCGCTGCGCGGCGAACCCGGCGGTGACGGCCCGGTACTGATCCGCGGCGATGGCGGCGGACACGGCCTTGCTGATGGCGAGGAAGGGGGTGCGCCGGGGGACTTCGAGGAGCGGCAGCCCCTCCTCCTCGGCCGCGTCGACGAGCGCCTTGGGGATCTCGTCGTAGTTGACCCCGACGGCGAAGCCGATCCCTACGACTCCGGCCCCGGCCAGCCGCTTCACGTACCGCCGCATGACGTCGGGGTCGTCCGCGTCGAGCTTGAGCGCGGTGATCAGCAGCAGCTCCCCGCCCTCCATGTACGGCACGGGGTCGGCGAGCTCGCTGACGTGGGCCCAGCGGACGGGCACGTCCAGGCGGTCCTCGCCCGCGCGCACAGTGAGCTTGAGCGCGGAGTGGTGGACGAGCGAGGCGAGCGTGGGGGGCATGGGGCCTTCAGGTCGGTGTGAGCTCTGTGATCTCTGTGATCTTTTGGCCGCGGCGTATGAACGGCCTGTGTCGATTCTGCCTCACCGTACGGTCGCCGTGTGCGCTCACGCTCATACGTCCTGGTCAACGGCTCCGCATATTCATGCGTTCCGCCCGATATACCCCTCGCGTCCCTCGGCCGGGGCAGCGCGGTTCCCCGCCCGCCCGTCAGCCCCGCAGGTCCACCAGCAGCGGCGGAGCGTGCTCTCCCTTCACGCTGGTCAGCGACAGCACGGCGTGTCCGGGCGGGACCGAGTGGGCCAGTTCGGACGCGGACCAGCGTTCCCGCTCGACCTGGCGCACGGTCACGGCGTCCGTGGTCACCGCCTTGCCGGTGACCAGCTTGCGCAGCGCGTGGATGGCCCGGGTCATGGGCTGGTCGGCGAAGACGGTGTGCTTGGCCACGTCGCGGGCCTCCACCCACTCGGTGCCCCAGGACTCGGCGAAGCGGCCGCCGTCCCACGTGGTGACCCCGGAGAAGGCCATGCGGCAGCCGACCGCGCCGTACAGCGGCCCGTGCAGGGCCTCGGGGATGTCGCCGATGGTCCGCAGCGCGAGGACCACTCCGGCGTTGTGCGCCCGCAGGCCCTGGATGCGGCGGACCGTCTCGGCGGTCAGGGCGCCGGTCGCGTCGTCGAGCACCAGGCAGGCGAAGTGCCCGCGCCGGTCGCCGCCGCGGACGACGGAGGCGAACTGGGCGAGCAGAAGCCGGGTGATCAGCTGCGACGCCTCTTCGTATCCACGTTCCGGCAGGTCGACGCGGACGCGCAGCGGATGATGGGCCACCGCCCGGAGCGAGAACGGCCGGGCGCTCGTGCCCGAACCGAAGAAGTCCGCGAAGACGGGCCGGTCCAGCAGCGCGAGCCGGTCGGCCAGCACGGGGCCGGGGTCGTTCGGACCGCCGCTCTGCCGCAGCCGTGCCTCCAGTTCGCGGAGCATCGCGGGGTGACCCCCGGCCGACAGCTCCTGCCGCAGCGGGTCGAGCAGCGCGGGCATTCCGTCGAGCAGTTCGCGCAGCACGGGAATCGTGGGGAACGTGCCGTGGACGGCGCGGTAGGGGCCGAGGAGCTGGGCCAGTGCCGTGGCGGCGCGCCGGACGTCGACTCCGTCGACGCTGCCGACCAGGCCTTCCGCGAGAAAGGCCGCGGCTTCGTCGGCGTCCTCGCTGTCGGCGTACAGGTCGAGATCATGGACCGACGCGGGGTCGCCGAGCCTGACGACGACGTCGTACGACGTCTCGGGGCCGACCGGCGTCCCGGCGGCGGCCACGACGACGACGGCGCAGCGCGCGGTGAGGGCCTGTAGTCCGAGGGATTCGGCGACGGGCCGCACGAGGTGGCGCGTCTTCCCCGAGCCCGCCGGTCCGACGGCGAGGAGCGAGGTGCCGAGGGCCGCCGGGCCGAGGGCGGCGCCCGCGCCGGAGTAGGCGAGCGGCGTTCGCTCCCGGTCGACCCACCGGCCGAGCCGCACCTGGGCCGCGAGCAGGTCGTGCGCGGCGGAGCGGACGGGCAGGTCGCGGTCACCGGACGGATGGGTCCAGGCCGCGGCGCCCCGCCTGAGCACGGTGTCGCTGAAGCCGGCGAGCTGTCCGTCGCGCCTGGCCGAGGCCAGGGCGCGCAGGATCCGCGCGCAGTCCACGTCGTTCATGCGCTCGGTCAGCACCTCGGAGGACAGCAGTTCCGCCGCCTTGTGCTGGCCGGTCGCCCGCAGCTCGGGCCATTCGGCCGGCGGTCCCGCCGGCTCCGGCGGCCCGGCCGGTGACGCGGCCGGGATGCCCGCCGGGGCGGCCGGGCCGGCTCCGAACCGTTCCTTGGCGAGCGGCCACCATCCGCCGAGCCCGGCGAAGGGCAGCAGGACGAGCACGGTGATCAGCGCGTAGACGCCGTAGGTGATCGCGAGCGACTCGAACACGTCGTCGCCGCCGGAGATCAGCGCCACCAGGGACAGCACCGGGTTGACGATCGGCAGGGCGTCCCAGCCGACGCCCGGAAAGGCGTCCGGCCAGACGAACGTCAGGGTCACCAGGGCCGCCAGGGCCGCAATGACGGCCCGGCCGGGCTGCGTGCGCCGGACGACGAAGTGATGGGCGATCTCGCGCCAGCTGCCGAGCCGTCCCATCGTGTAGATCAGCGCGGCGAAGAAGAGGCCGTCGTAGACGATGACGGCGTCCCGGCCCTGCCAGGTCTTCGGCGCGGTCGTCCCGCCCCACCACCAGCCGTCCGGCGTGAACAGTTTCAGCACGACGAGCTGATAGGGGACGTTGCCCCGGCGCCACAGCGACCAGACGATCAGCCCGATCACGAGGGGGATCGCGAGGCCGACGATCGTCACGGAGGGCAGTCGCCGGCGCTCCTTCGAGGCCTTGGGGGCGACGTATCCGTACCGCCAGATCCCCAGTGCGGCGTCGGGGCGGGGCTCGTTGAGCCAGTCGCGTACGGCGGTACGGGGCGCCGGCGGGCCGCCGGGGAGGGGCGGTGGGCCCGGGGGCCTGGGCGGAGCGGCACCGGGGACGGCGGCCTGTCCTGGGGGTGCGGCCGGACGAGGCACTGGGTCGGCATGCGTGCCACGTGCGTCGCGCGTACCGTCGAAGTCCATCGTGTGCGCCCCCTGACCAGCCAGTCCGCCTGTCGCTCTCAGGTCAATCTAGTGGTCCCGCGGGGCGAGTTCACCGTTTACGGGGCCGCGCCCGCACCGGGACCGGACCACCGCGCGTCCGTGCCTCTATGTCCACGGCGGACAACGGATTCCTCCGACAACGCCCACATGGCGCATGCCGAGCCCCCCTCCTCGGCTCTAGCCTGCGAAGAAAGAAGGCAAGCGTCCGAAAACCCCCCGCCCGGACCACCCCGCGTTCACCGGGGACCGTCCGGTTCGCAAGATCATCAGGGAGCCCCTCATGACCGCAGTTCCGCAGGAGCGCCGCGTCGTCACCGCCATCCCCGGCCCGAAGTCGCAGGAGCTCCAGGCCCGCCGGATCGCCGTGGTCGCGGCCGGCGTGGGGTCGACGCTCCCTGTCTTCACCGCGCGCGCCGGCGGCGGCATCATCGAGGACGTCGACGGCAACCGCCTCATCGACTTCGGCTCCGGTATCGCCGTGACGTCGGTCGGTGCGAGCGCCGAGGCCGTCGTGCGCCGGGCCTCCGCCCAGCTCCAGGACTTCACCCACACCTGTTTCATGGTCACGCCGTACGAGGGTTACGTCGCCGTCGCCGAGGCGCTCGCCGAGCTCACCCCGGGCGACCACGCCAAGAAGTCCGCCCTGTTCAACTCGGGCGCCGAGGCCGTCGAGAACGCCGTCAAGATCGCCCGCGCGTACACCAAGCGCCAGGCCGTCGTCGTCTTCGACCACGGCTACCACGGCCGTACGAACCTGACGATGGCGCTGACCGCCAAGAACATGCCGTACAAGAACGGCTTCGGTCCGTTCGCGCCCGAGGTCTACCGCGTGCCGGTCGCCTACGGCTACCGCTGGCTGACGGGCCCGGAGAACGCCGGTGCCGAGGCGTCCGCCCAGGCCATCGACATGATCAACAAGCAGATCGGCGCCGACAACGTCGCCGCGATCATCATCGAGCCGGTGCTCGGCGAGGGCGGCTTCATCGAGCCCGCGAAGGGCTTCCTGCCGGCCATCAGCCAGTTCGCCAAGGACAACGGCATCGTCTTCGTCGCGGACGAGATCCAGTCCGGCTTCTGCCGTACCGGCCAGTGGTTCGCGTGCGAGGACGAGGGCATCGTCCCGGACCTGATCACGACCGCCAAGGGCATCGCGGGCGGTCTGCCGCTCGCCGCCGTGACGGGCCGCGCCGAGATCATGGACGCGGCGCACGCCGGCGGCCTGGGCGGCACCTACGGCGGCAACCCGGTGGCCTGCGCCGGTGCGCTCGGCGCGATCGAGACGATGAAGGAGCTCGACCTCAACGCCAAGGCGAAGCACATCGAGTCGGTCATGAAGACCCGTCTCGGCGCCATGGCGGAGAAGTTCGAGATCATCGGCGAGGTCCGCGGCCGCGGCGCCATGATCGCGATCGAGCTGGTCAAGGACCCGGCCACCAAGGAGCCGAACCCGGAGGCGGCCGGCGCGCTCGCCAAGGCCTGTCACCAGGAGGGCCTGCTGGTCCTGACCTGTGGCACCTACGGCAACGTCCTCCGCTTCCTGCCCCCGCTGGTCATCGGCGAGGACCTCCTCAACGAGGGTCTCGACATCATCGAGCAGGCCTTCTCCCGCATCTGACGCGGAAGGCGCCGCAGCACCGGGACCCCGGAGACCGCCCACGGGCGGATTCCGTACGGGGTTCCGGTGCTGCGGCGTTCCCGTGGGGGCGTGTGAAGAAGGTGTGCGAGGTGCATGGCGGGACGCGAATCCATCTGTCGGAGCCGCACCCCCTGCCGTAGGTTCTAACCAGATCAGGGATGCACCCGTCCGCAGGGGACTGCGGGCTGTACCGGGCCGAGGCCGCCCCAGCTTCGCCCTGGTCGTGCCCTCGCGCACACACCCGGAGCTTGCGGCTCCGGTTCTCCTCACCGATCGGACAGCCGCCCGCCCCAAACCCCCCGGGGCGCGCGGCATTCCGGTCCGACCGGCCGCCCCGGAACCACCCCCCTGTTCCGGGGCGGCCGCTTCCCGTCTCTCTCCGGCCCAGCCCTTCCGCGGGCCCCCTCTCTGCCGGTTCCGCTTCTGCGGCCTCTTCCGCCGGCCGTGACGGGCGGGCCCGCGCCGAGACGGTTTCGGACAATGGCAGGCTGTCCCCCATGCCCCGCACGCCTCTGATGTTCGGCCTGCCCGCCCTCTGCTTCGTGCTCATCACCTGGCAGGTCGTGGCGGGCGGCCCGCTCGTGCGCCTGGACGAACGGCTGAGCGGCGCTCTCGTCCACCCGGACCGGTTCTCCGAACTGCTCGCCGACCTGGGCAGTGTCCAGGTGGCGGTTCCGGTCCTCGTGCTGGCGCTGTCCTGTGTCGCCCTGCGGAACCGCGCTACCGGTCTGGACCGATGGTGGCTGCCCCCGGCCGCCGCCGCGGTCCTGATGGCTCTCGTCCCCGCGGTGATCGTGCCCCTGAAGGAACTGATCGCCAGGCCGGGCCCCCCGGTCATGGGACCCGGCACCGGCTTCTACCCCTCGGGGCACACCGCCACCGCCGCCGTCGCGTACGGCGCGGCGGCCCTGCTCCTTCTCCCGCTGCTCCGCACGGCCGGTGCCCGGGGCGCGCTGCTGTGCGTCTGCGCGGCCCTGAACGCGTGCGTGGCCTTCGGTCTGGTCCGGCGCGGCTACCACTGGCCACTGGACGTGGTGGCCAGCTGGTGCCTCTGCGCTGTTCTGCTGTGCTCCCTCAGGCTCTTCCTCAGCCGAAGTACTGATCGAAGGTCCGCGCGAACTCCCCGCCTCCGAAGCGATCCCAGTTGACCGACCACGTCATCAGGCCGCGCAGGCCCGGCCAGGTGCCGTGTGTCGCGTACGAGCCGCAGTTGGTCTTCTTCGTGAGGCAGTCGAGCGTCTTGGTGACCTCGGCCGGTGCCACGTAGCCGTTGCCGGCGTTGGTCGTGGCGGGCATGCCGATGGCTATCTGGTCGGGGCGCAGGGGCGGGAAGACGTTGGCCGCGTCGCCCGCGACCGGGAACCCGGTCAGGAGCATGTCGGTCATCGCGATGTGGAAGTCGGCGCCGCCCATGGAGTGGTACTGGTTGTCGAGGCCCATGATCGACCCGGAGTTGTAGTCCTGGACGTGCAGGAGGGTCAGGTCGTCCCGCAGGGCGTGGATCACCGGGAGGTACGCTCCGGCGCGCGGGTCCTGGCCGCCCCACTTGCCGGTGCCGTAGTACTGGTAGCCGAGCTGGACGAAGAAGGTCTCCGGGGCCATGCTCAGGACGAACTTCGAGCCGTACTTGGCCTTCAGGGTCTTCAGCGCCGAGATGAGGTTGACGATCACCGGGGTCGTCGGGCTCTTGAAGTTCGTGTCGCTCGCGTCGAGGGAGAGCGAGTGGCCCTCGAAGTCGATGTCCAGGCCGTCCAGGCCGTAGGTGTCGATGATGTTCGAGACCGAGGAGACGAAGGTGTCACGGGCGGCCGCGGTGGTCAGCTGGACCTGGCCGTTCTGCCCGCCGATCGAGATCAGCACCTTCTTGCCCGCCGCCTGCTTGGCCTTGATCGCGGCCTTGAAGTCGGCGTCGCTCTCCACCGTGGGGCATTCGGAGACCGGGCAGCGGTTGAAGCGGATGTCGCCCGATGTGACCGAGGTCGGTTCGCCGAAGGCCAGGTCGATGACGTCCCAGCTGTCGGGGACGTCGGCCATGCGCGTGTATCCGGCGCCGTTGGCGAAGCTCGCGTGGAGGTAGCCGACGAGCGCGTGCGTCGGCAGGTCGGACGAGCCGCCGCCGCCCGAGCCGGCCGAGGTGGTCGCGGTGACCGTGGCCGACTTCGCGGACTCGCCCGCGTCGTTGGTCGCGGTGACCTGGAAGGAGTACGCGGTGGAGGCCGAGAGACCGCTCACGGTGGCCGAGGTCCCGGTGACGGTCTGGACCTTCGCCCCGTCACGGTGGACGGCGTACCCGGTCGCCCCGGACACCGCCGTCCAGGACAGTCCGACCGAGGAGGACGTGACCGTGCCGGTCTTCAGGCCGGTGGGCGCGGCCGGCGGCTGCCCGGCGTCGACGCCGGGGCCGGTCAGCGAGAGGTCGTCGGCCCAGTAGGCGCCGGTGCCGTACCAGCCGTGGGTGTAGATCGTGACCTGAGTGGTGGCGGCGCCCGTGCGGAAGGTGGTGCTCAGCTGCTGCCAGTCGGTGGCGGACGGGGTCCAGGTGCTGACGTCGGTCGTACCGGTGCCGGTCGCGCCGAGGTAGACGTAAGCGCCGCGGACGTAGCCGGAGAGGGTGTACTGCGCGTCGGGCTTCACGGTCACGGTCTGCGAACACTGGGCGTAGTCGCTGCCGGCCGGGGTCGCCATCATCGCCGAACTGCCGCCGTGCACAGGTGAGTTGACGGTGGTCGACGCCGTGCAGGTCCAGCCGCTCAGACCGGACTCGAAGCCGCCGTTCCTGGCGAGGTCGGCGTCGGCCGCCCGGGCGGCCGACGAGAGCGCGACCAGGCCGGGCACGGCCAGGGCGGTGGCCGTACAGGCGGCGAGCAGCCTCCGGCGACGGCGTGCGAGGGGTCTGCCGTGTCGGGTGGGGTCCATGATTGCCTCCGGGCATGGGGGAGTTGGAGGATGGAGCGCGCGCCCAACTTGGTCCAGACCAATTCGGTTGTCAAGTCCTCCGACAGGCAACGGAGTTCGGGCGGGCGCCGGAACAGCGCCCTCACCGCCTCCCGTCCCGTTTCCCGGCGAGGCCCGCCGCCGCCTCGTGCATGGCCAGTTCGAGCAGGGCCGGGTCGGTGAGCGTGCCCGAGCCGTCGGGCGGGACCAGCCAGCGGACCCCGCCGGTCGCCCTCCCCGGATACGGCACCACGATCCAGGTGCCCTGGCCCGCCGTGCGCACCCCCGTGCCCAGCCATCGGGCAGCGGTGCCCGCGGGCACGAAGAAGCCCATCCGGGCGTCGCCGAAGTCGACCAGCACGGGCCCCGGTTGGTCGATCACCCGGGTCAGGACGTCGAGGGTCGGGTAGCCGAGCTCGCCCGGCAGGATCAGGACGTCCCAGGCCCTTCCCGCCGGCAGCAGCGCGATGCCCCGGGGATTGCGCTCCCACTCCCAGCGGCAGGCCTGGGGGTCCGGAGCCACCGATGCCAGCCACTCGACCGCCGCCTTGGGCCCTGTCATGACGGAACCTCCCTCTCGTGTCGACGCGGGTCGCGTCACAGGGGAGAGGGAGGTCCGGGTCGTGCATTACGCGGGTTCCGGCCATGAATTGACAAGAATTCGAATAGCCCTGTCACCCGGCACGTTTCCCCGGGTGGGGGGGTGTTCGGGGGTGCTCGCTTCAGCTGTCGAAGCCGAGGCCCAGCCTGTCCATCGTCCGCAGCCACAGATTGCGCCGGCCGCCGTGCGTGTCCGCCCGGGCCAGCGACCACTTGGTGAGCGCGATACCGGTCCAGGCGAACGGCTCGGGCGGGAACGGCAGCGGCTTCTTGCGGACCATCTCCAGCTCGGTGCGTTCGGTGCGCTCCCCCGCCAGCAGGTCGAGCATCACATCGGCGCCGAACCGGGTGGCGCCCACCCCGAGGCCCGTATAGCCGGCCGCGTAGGCGACCTTGCCGCCGTGGGCCGTGCCGAAGAACGCCGAGAACCGGGAACAGGTGTCGATCGCGCCGCCCCAGGCGTGGGAGAAACGGACGCCCTCCAGCTGCGGGAAGCAGGTGAAGAAGTGCCCGGCGAGCTTGGCGTACGTCTCGGGGCGGTCGTCGTGCCCGGCGTTCAGCCGGCCGCCGTAGGGGTAGATCGCGTCGTAGCCGCCCCACAGGATCCGGTTGTCGGCGGACAGCCTGAAGTAGTGGAACTGGTTGGCCGAGTCGCCGAGCCCCTGACGGTTCTTCCAGCCGATGGACGCCAGCTGGTCGGCGCTGAGCGGTTCGGTCATCAGCGCGTAGTCGTAGACCGGGACGGTGTACGGGCGCACCCGCTTGACCAGGTTCGGGAAGATGTTGGTGCCGAGCGCCACCCGGCGGGCGCGGACCGAGCCGTACGGGGTGCGGACGGCCATGCCCGCGCCGTACGGCTTCAGTTCGAGGGCGGGAGTGTGCTCGTACACCCGCACTCCGAGCTCCAGGCACGCCCGCTTCAGGCCCCACGCCAGCTTCGCCGGGTGGAGCATGGCGACGCCTCGACGGTCGTGCAGCCCGGCCAGGAAGGTCGGGGAGTCGACCTGTTCCCGTACGGCCTCGGTGTCGAGGAACTCGATGCCCTCGGCGAGGCCCCGGCGTTCCAGCTCCTCGTGCCACTCCCGCAGTTCGGCCGCCTGGTACGGCTCGGTGGCGACGTCGATCTCACCGCTGCGCTCGAAGTCGCAGTCGAGGGAGTAGCGGGCGACGGCCGCCTCGATCTCGTCGAGGTTGCGGGCGCCCAGCTCCTCCAGCTTCCCGATCTCGTCCGGCCAGCGGGTGAGCCCGTTGGACAGGCCGTGGGTGAGGGAGGCGGCACAGAAGCCGCCGTTGCGGCCCGAGGCGGCCCAGCCCACCTCGCGGCCCTCCACCAGGACGACATCCCGCCCGGGGTCGCGCTCCTTGGCGATCAGCGCGGTCCACAGTCCGCTGTAGCCGCCGCCGACGACCAGCAGGTCGCAGGTCTCGGCGCCGGTGAGCGCGGGCTCGGGGCGGGGTTTGCCGGGGTCGTCCAGCCAGTACGAGACCGGCTGGACGTCGGAAAGGGATTTCGTCCACTGATTACCACTGGTCATGGCGCTTGGGGCCATGATTTCCAACTCCCTACGAGCGTGACGATTGTTGCGGGTGTTATGCCTTTTGCCTGTTCCGGCGATTTCCGATGAGCATTCCGGACAGGACGAACAGTACGGCGACGAGGAACATGGCCGTTCCGATGACATTGATCTGAACGGGTGTTCCGCGCTGTGCCGAACCCCAGACGAACATGGGGAACGTGACGGTCGAGCCCGCGTTGAAATTGGTGATGATGAAATCGTCGAAGGAGAGCGCGAAGGCGAGCAGCGCGCCCGCGGCGATTCCGGGGGCCGCGATGGGCAGGGTGACCCGGAGGAACGTCTGCGCCGGGCCGGCGTAGAGGTCCTGGGCCGCCTGTTCCAGCCGCGGGTCCATCGACATGACACGGGCCTTGACGGCCGTGACGACGAAGCTGAGGCAGAACATGATGTGGGCGATCAGGATCGTCCAGAAGCCCAGCTGGGCGCCCATGTTGAGGAACAGGGTAAGCAGCGAGGCGGCCATGACGACCTCGGGCATCGCCATCGGCAGAAAGATCAGCGAGTTCACGGCGCCGCGCGCGCGGAAGCGGTAGCGGACCAGCGCGAAGGCGATCATCGTGCCGAGGACGGTGGCCCCGATCGTCGCCCAGACGGCGATCTGGAGGCTGAGTCCGAGCGAGCCGCACATGTCGGCGACGCCGCACGGATCCTTCCAGGCGTCCGTGGAGAACTGCTGCCACTCGTAATTGAAGCGCCCCTTCGGTTTGTTGAAGGAGAACACGGTGACCACGACGTTGGGCAGCAGCAGATAGGCCAGCGTCAGCAGTCCCCCGATGACGACGAGATGGCGCTTGAGCCAGTTGACGAAGGGCATTTAGACCAGATCCTCCGTCCCGGACCGGCGAATGTAGACCGTGACCATGAGAAGGATCGCGGCCATGAGAATGAAGGAGAGCGCGGCGGCCGTCGGATAGTCCAGGATCCTCAGGAACTGGGTCTGGATGACGTTGCCGATCATGCGGGTGTCGGTCGAGCCGAGGAGTTCCGCGTTCACGTAGTCACCGGCCGCCGGGATGAAGGTCAGCAGCGTTCCGGAGACCACGCCCGGCATCGACAGCGGGAAGGTGACCTTGCGGAAGGTCGTCCAGGGCCTCGCGTACAGGTCGCCCGCGGCCTCGTGCAGCCGGCCGTCGATGCGCTCCAGCGAGGTGTAGAGCGGCAGGATCATGAACGGCAGGAAGTTGTACGTCAGACCGCACACCACGGCGAGTGGTGTCGCGAGGACGCGGTCGCCGGCCGTCCAGCCGAGCCAGTCGGTGACGGAGAGGACGTGCAGCGAGTTCAGCGTGTGCACGACCAGGCCGTTGTCGGCGAGGATCGTCTTCCAGGCCAGGGTGCGGATCAGGAAGCTGGTGAAGAAGGGGGCGATCACCAGGATCATGATCAGGTTGCGCCAGCGGCCCGCGCGGAAGGCGATCAGATACGCCAGCGGGTAGCCGAGCAGCAGGCACAGGATCGTCGCGCCGGCCGCGTAGAAGACCGAGCGCAGGAACTGCGGCCAGTACTCGGCGATCGCGTCCCAGTAGGTCGCGAGGTGCCAGGTGACCTTGTAGCCCTCCTCCAGGGAGCCCGTCTGCACGGACGTGGAGGCCTGGTAGATCATCGGCAGCGCGAAGAAGACGACGAGCCACAGGAGTCCGGGCAGGAGCAGCCAGTACGGGACGAGGCGGCCGCGCTTCTTCGGCGGCTTCGTCGCGGGCTGCGGCGCGAGCGGTGGCGCTTCGGCCTCGGTGACGGTGGCCATCAGGCGGCCTCCTCCTCGGCCGTCTCGACGCCCGCCTCTATGTCCTGGGCGGCGTCGAGTCCGAAGGTGTGCGCCGGGCTCCAGTGCAGGACGACGTCGGCGCCGGGCACGAGCCGGGAGTCCCGGTCGATGTTCTGGGCGTAGACCTCGAACTCGGGACAGACGGCGCTGTCGATGACGTACTGGGTGGAGACGCCGATGAAACTGGAGTCGGCGATCTTGCCGGTGATCCGGTTGCGGCCGACGGGTATCTCGCCGGCGTCGTCGGCGTGCGTGAGGGAGATCTTCTCCGGGCGGACACCCACGAGGACCTTGCCGCCGGTCGTGGCGGTCGCGGAGCAGCGTGCCACGGGGAGCACCAGCTTGCCGCCGCCCGCCTTGAGCACGATCTCGTCGCCGCCGCGGGAATCGACCTCGGCCTCGATGAGGTTGGAGGTGCCGAGGAAGTTGGCGACGAAGGTGGTCTGCGGGTTCTCGTACAGGTCGGCGGGCGCGCCGAGCTGCTCGACCCGGCCCGCGTTCATCACGGCGACGGTGTCGGCCATGGTCATGGCCTCCTCCTGGTCGTGCGTGACATGGACGAAGGTGATGCCGACCTCGGTCTGGATCCGCTTGAGCTCCAGCTGCATCTGGCGGCGCAGCTTGAGGTCGAGGGCACCGAGGGGTTCGTCCAGGAGCAGCACCTTGGGGTGGTTGATCAGCGCGCGGGCGACCGCGACGCGCTGCTGCTGGCCGCCGGAGAGCTGGTGCGGTTTCTTGCGCGCCTGCTCGCCGAGCTGGACGAGGTCGAGCATGTCGTCGACCTGCTTCTTGACGCTCCTGATCCCGCGCCGGCGCAGGCCGAAGGCGACGTTCTCGAAGATGTCCAGGTGCGGGAAGAGCGCGTACGACTGGAAGACGGTGTTCACCGGCCGCTTGTACGGCGGCAGGTACGTCACCTCCTGGTCGCCGAGGTGCACGGTGCCGGAGGAAGGTTCCTCCAGACCGGCGATCATGCGCAGGGTGGTGGTCTTGCCGCAGCCCGAGGCACCGAGCAGGGCGAAGAAGGAGCCCTGCGGCACGGTCAGGTCGAGCGGGTGCACGGCGGTGAAGGAGCCGTAGGTCTTGCTGATCCCGGTGAGGCGGACGTCGCCGCTGGATTCTGTCGTCATCATCGTCACGCCCCTGTGAGCTTCGCGAACTTCTCTTCGTAGGCCGTCTCTTCCTTCTGGCTCAGCGCGCGGAAGGAGTGGGACCTGGCCTGCATGGCCTTGTCGGGGACGATCAGCGGGTTGTTCGCCGCGTCCTGGTCGATCTTGGCAAGGTAGGGCTTCACGCCTTCGACCGGAGTCGCGTAGTTGATGTACGCGGCGAGCAGGGCTGCCTGCTCCGGCTCGTAGTAGAAGTCGATCAGCCGCTCGGCGTTCGTCTTGTGACGCGCCTTGTTGGGGACCAGCAGGTTGTCGGTCGACGTCATGTAGCCGCTGTCGGGGATGACGTAGTCGACGTCCGGGCTGTCGTTCTTGAGCTGGACGATGTCGCCGGCCCAGGCCACACAGGCCGCGATGTCGCCCTTGGTCAGGTCGGAGGTGTAGTCGTTGCCCGTGAAGCGGCGGATCTGGCCCTTGTCGACGGCCTTCTGGAGCCGGGCTATCGCCGCGTCGAAGTCGTCGTCGGTGAAGTTCGCCGGGTCCTTGCCCATGTCGAGCAGGGTCATGCCCATGGTGTCGCGCATCTCGGACAGGAACGAGACGCGGCCCTTGAGCTTCGGGTTGTCGAGGAGGTCGGAGACCGACTTCACCTCGATGCCGTCGAGCGCCTTCTTGTTGAAGGCGACGATGGTGGGGATGCCCTGCCACGGGTACGAGTAGGCGCGGCCCGGGTCCCAGTCGGGGTTGCGGAACTGCGGCGACAGGTTGGTGTAGGCGTGCGGCAGGTTGGACGGGTCGAGTTTCTGCACCCAGCCCAGCCGGATCACGCGCGCGGCCAGCCAGTCGGTGAGGACGATCAGGTCACGGCCGGTGGGCTGCCCGGCGGCGAGCTGCGGCTTGATCTTGGCGAAGAACTCGTTGTTGTCGTTGATGTCCTCGGTGTACTTCACCGAGATACCCGTCCGCTTACGGAAGGTCTCCAGCGTCGGGTGGTGCTTACCGCTGTCGTCGAGGTCGATGTACTCGGTCCAGTTGGAGAAGTTGAGGGTCTTCTCCGTGGCCGAGTGGTCCTGGGCGGACGTGCCGCCCTGCGTCCGGCCGGCCGCGGGGATCCCGCAGCCGCTCAGTGCCCCGAGACCTCCGACGGCCAGTGCGCCGCCCGCCGAGGCGCGCAGCAGTGACCGGCGGGTGAGGGCCGCCCTGCCGTTCCGGAAGCTGCGCCGCATGGCGGCCAGTTGTACCGGGGACAGGCGTTCGGGCTCGTACTGCTCCATGCTCTGATGCCCTTTCGGAAGGGTCGCGGCCGTGGTCGCGGCCTGGTCTGCCACAGGGCCGTAGCCGGTGTACGGGCTACGGCCGGTCCCCGAAGACCGTGCGGTGCCAGTCCTTCTCGGCGACCGCGGTGTTGTCGAACATGACGTGCTTGACCTGTGTGTACTCCTCGAAGGAGTAGGCGGACATGTCCTTGCCGAAGCCGGACGCCTTGTAACCGCCGTGCGGCATCTCGCTGATGATCGGAATGTGGTCGTTGACCCAGACGCAGCCGGCCTTGATCTCGCGGGTCGCGCGGTTGGCCCGGTAGACGTCGCGGCTCCAGGCGGAGGCGGCGAGTCCGTACGGTGTGTCGTTGGCGAGCGCGATGCCCTCGTCGTCGGTGTCGAAGGGGAGCACCACGAGCACCGGGCCGAAGATCTCGGCCTGGACGATCTCGCTGTCCTGCGCGGCGTCGGCGACGAGCGTGGGTGCGTAGTACGCGCCGCTCTTGAGGTCTCCCTGGGGAGCCTCTCCGCCGGTGACCACGCGTGCGTAGCCGCGGGCCCGGTCGACGAATCCGGCGACACGGTCGCGCTGGGCGTGCGAGATCAGCGGGCCGAGGTCGGTGCCGGGCGCGAACGGGTCGCCCACGCGGACGCTCGCCATCAGGGTGGCGGTGCGCTCCACGAACGCCTCGTAGAGCGGCCGTTGCACGTACGCGCGGGTGGCGGCCGTGCAGTCCTGGCCGGTGTTGATGAGCGATCCGGCGACCGCGCCGTTGACGGCGGCCTCCAGGTCCGCGTCGTCGAAGACGAGGAAGGGGGCCTTGCCGCCGAGCTCCAGGTGCAGGCGCTTGACGGTCGAGGTGGCGACCTCGGCGACCCGCTTGCCGACGGCCGTCGACCCGGTGAAGGAGGTCATGACGACGTCGGGGTGGGCGACGAGATGTTCGCCGGCCTCCTTGCCCAGACCCGAGACGATGTTGATGACACCGTCCGGGATGCCGGCGTGGGTGGCCGCCTCCGCGAACAGCAGGGAGGTGAGCGGGGTCAGCTCGGCGGGCTTCAGCACGATCGTGTTGCCGGCCGCGACCGCCGGGAGGATCTTCCAGGCGGCCATCTGGAGCGGGTAGTTCCAGGGCGCGATGGAGCCGACGACGCCGATGGGTTCGCGGCGTACGTACGAGGTGTGGTCGCCGGAGTACTCACCGGCCGACTGGCCCTGGAGATGCCGGGCGGCGCCCGCGAAGAACGCGGTGTTGTCGATGGTTCCCGGGACGTCGAACTCGCGGGTCAGCTTGAGGGGCTTTCCGCACTGGAGCGACTCGGCCTGGGCGAACTCCTCGGCCCGCTCGGCGAGCACGGCGGCGAAGCGGTGCAGCGCGTCGGACCGCTCTCCCGGAGTGGTGGCCGCCCAGCCGGGGAACGCCGCGTGGGCGGCGGCGACCGCCGCGTCCACGTCTGCGGTGCTCGCCAGCTCGTACGTGTACACCTCCTCGCCGGTGGCGGGGTTCACGACCGCGTGCGTACGACCGGAGGTGCCCTTGGTGAGACGGCCTCCGATGTACTGCGCGCCGTCCGCGAGGCGGTCCTGCGCCTGGAAGCGATGGCCCGGATTGTGCATGTCGCTCTCCTCCGCCGTCCTCCCCGTCGAGACGGGGGTCGGCGTAGCTCCAGCTCGATTTGAGTGCCGATCCTGACAGAGCAAAGGGACTCCAACAAGTGATTCCGTTGTTGCCTTTTGGTTACGCGACGGAATCCTTCGACCAGGTGTCGAGTCCTCCTGGAAAAGGCGGGACGGTCTGTCAGTGGTGCGTGCCACAGTGGCGTGCATGGGGAAGATCGATGCACGGGACGCGCTGGTCAGTGTGGTCGAGTCGGGGGCGCCGGTGAAGTATCTGCACTTCTGGGGGCATCGCCCGAGGGCGGACGGCGAGGTGGGGTCGAGCTGCCTCAGCCAGTGGTGGCCGTCACCCTTCGTGGCCGAGGGAGTCGCGTACGCGACGGCGGAGCACTGGATGATGGCGGCCAAGGCACGACTCTTCGGCGACGCCGAGGCCGAGCGGCTGGCGGTCGGCGCGGCGAGCCCCGCGCTCGCCAAGAAGGCCGGGCGGCTGGTGCGCGGCTTCGACGAGGCGGTGTGGGAGCGCGAACGGTTCGGGATCGTCGTCGAGGGCAGCGTCCACAAGTTCGCCGCCCACCCCGGCCTGAAGTCGTTCCTGCTGGGCACGGGTGAGCGAAGCGAGATGGGGGTCCCCCCGGCCGAAGGCTGGGGGAGGGTGCTGGTCGAGGCCAGCCCCATGGACCGGGTCTGGGGAATCGGTCTGGCCGCCGACGACGAGAGAGCCGCGGACCCGCGCCGCTGGCGCGGGTCGAACCTGCTGGGATTCGCCCTGATGGAGGCACGAGAGCGGCTGCGCTAGCCGCTGGGCCCCGGGGGTCTGGCTTCGGCAGTCGGGCCCCGGGAGTCGAGAGGGGCGCCGGGTCCCGCGGGCGGCCTCGTCCGATGCTTCTCCCGGGTCCGCCGACCGTCCGCGCGGCGGGCGGCGGCCTCGGCTCGGCGGCGCCGGTACGGCTCCGTGGGCGCGGGTCGGTGCGCTCCGGCGCGAGGCACGGGTGCGTGCCGGCACGACTCCGGGCCGGGCTCGTCGGCGCGGCCCTACGAGTGCGCGATGACGCCGTGCCCCGGATGCGACGGTGGGTGAACCGGCTGAGACTGTGCGGGTGACCGGCATCGACGCGCGGGACGAGACCGCGCCCACAGCACCCCGCGCCCCGAACCAGTCGCTGGCACTGGCGGCGATGCTCTTCGCCGTGGCGATGACGTTCATCGACCAGACGATCGTCTCCATCGCCGCACCGGACATCGTCCGCGAGCTGGGGCTCTCCGCCTCCGGGATGCAGTGGGTGGTGAACGCCTACCTGCTGTCGCTGGCCGCGTTCTTCGCGCTCGGCGGACGCATGGCCGACCTGTTCGGGCCACGCCGTGTGGTCGTCGCCGGCACCCTCGTGTTCGTCGTCTCGTCGGTGCTGTGCGGCTGCGTGCCCAAGGGAGACTTCGCCCAGACCTGGCTGATCGTCTTCAGGGCGACCCAGGGGTTCGGAGCCGCTCTCCTCTTCCCCGCGGCACTCGCCGTGGTGGTGGCCGTCTTCCCGGTACAGCGGCGCGGCCGGGCCCTGGCGTTGTTCTTCGGCCTGTCGGGAGCGCTGACGGCCATCGGCCCGCTGCTGGGCGGCTGGCTCACGGCGTGGACCTGGCGGGCGATCTTCTGGGTCAACGTGCCCGTCGCCGTCGTGGCCCTCGTGCTGACCGTGCTGGCGCGCATTCCCGACCGGCGGCGGGACGAACCGCTGGACCGTGTCGGGGCGCTGCTCATCGCGGTGGGCATGGGCCTGAGCGTGCTCGGTTTCCAGCAGGCCGCGTCCTGGGGCTGGGACAGCGTGGCGACCTGGGGATGCATCGCGGGTGGCCTCGTCGTCCTGATCATGTTCTGGCGCTACGAGCGGGACAGACAGCACCCGCTGGTCAACCTGGCCGTCTTCCGGGACAAGGCGTTCACCGTGGACTCCCTGGTGCTCTTCTTCGCCATGCTCGCCTTCGTCCCGGTCTTCTTCTTCGCCTCGGTGTACGCGCAGGTCTCGCTCAGCGCCTCGCCCAACCAGGCGGCGCTCTACCTGCTGTACTTCTTCGCCGGTTTCGCGATCGCCTCCCAGTGGGGCGGCCGCATGCTGGACAAGCAGGGCGCACGGCCGGCCATGAAGATCGGCACCGTCCTGGGCGCGGTCGGGTTCTACCTCTGGGCCGAAAAGCTGACCGATCTGTCGATGCACGACCAATGGCCGTACGTCGCCCTCTCCGGCGCCGGCATCGGCTTCATCCTGGCGCCCGCGTCCACCGACGCCGTCAACCGGTCCATCGGAGCCTCCTACGGCGAGGTCACCGGGATCACCCAGACCGTCCGCAACTACGCGGCGAGCGTGGGTCTCGCCGTCTTCGGGACCGTCCTGACACACACGATGACGGACAAGGTCGTGTCCACGCTGCGGTCCCACGGCATGTCGTCCGCCCAGGCACACGACGTGGCCGACGACATCGCCCAGGCCGTGACGGGCAACGCCGACACCCAGCAGCCCACGGGCACCGGCGCCGCCGCGTCGACCATGCGCGAGGTGATGGCGAGCGTGCGGACGGACTTCGCCGAGGCCAATCAGTACGTCTTCTACGGCATGGCGATCGCGCTCGCCGTCGGCTTCTTCTGCGCCCTGCGCCACCCCGGAGGCCGAGGAGGGACGGCGCCGCAGGACGAGGACGCGTCCGCCGCGGCCGACTGACACCGCTGCCGCCGGACCCGGTCCGTGGCCGGGCCGGCCGCCTCGGGTCAGCGCCGGTGTGTGACCAGGGACGTGGAGAAGCCGTCGCCGCCCGAGCCGTTCCCGCCGTCGTCCGAAGCGAAGACGACGACGAGGACGAACACGCCGACGGCGAGGACCAGGCCGACGGCTCCGCAGATGACTCCCGCCAGCGCCTGCCCGGCGTTCGTGGCCTCTCCCCGGCGGGCCTTGGCCCCGCCGATCAGTCCGAAGATCACCGCGAGGACGCCCAGCACGATCGCCAGCGGCCACACGATGAACAGGACCGCCGCGATGATGCCCAGCACGAGCCCGGCGGTTCCCAGCCCGTTGCTCGGCATGGGCCGCGTGACGGGCCAGCCGTATCCGTGTGCGCCCGGATAGCCGGCGCTCGCGGGAACGCCGGGGTACTGCGGGTAGCCGTATCCGTACGGGAGACCAGGACCGCCGGGGGCGACGGGCGGCGGAGGGACGGGCTCGCCGGGAGCGGGCTGCGGGTAGGGGGTGCGGGCGGGCGGCGCGGCGAAGGGGCCGTGTCCCGTCGGCGCGGCGAAGGGGCCGTGTCCCGTCGGCGCGGCGAAGGGGTTGTCCGACGGTGGGGCGAAGGGGTTGTCCGACGGTGGGGCGAAGGGGTTGTCCGACGGTGGGGCGAAGGGGTTGTCCCAGGGGGGACCGCCGGGGTTTCCCGGTCCGGGCGGGACCGGCGCGCCGGGCAGGGAGGTGATCGCCGGAAGGCCGTACGCCGGAGGAGGCGTGGCGCTTCCCCGTACGGTCTCCCCGGGCGACGCGATCTCCTCGGGCGACGCCCACGGGTTGAACTCCGATTCCCGTTCGACGTCCCGCTTCCCGAGGGAGACCCGGGCATCGGGGCCCGGAGCGGCGAAGGACATGGAACCCTGGGCGGGTACGGACCCCTGGGCGGGTACGGAGCCTTGGGCCGGCACGGAACCCTGGGCGGGCAGGGAACCCGGTGTCGCTGCGGGTGTCGCGTGGTCCGGGACGGGAGCGGATGCGCGATCCGCTTCGGGTATCGCGTCCGCCACGGGACCGGAGTCCGGCGCGGTGCCCGCCCCGGACGACCCGCTCGGCTCAGGGGATCCGCTCGGCGTGGACATCGGGTTCGCCCCGCCCGGCGGAGCCCACGCACCCGCGTCGCGTGGGGCTGTCGGCCTCTGGGCGTCGTCGGACATGCGCGAAGTCCCCTCTCTCGTACGTTCCGTCATGCTACGGCCCACGCCACTCCCCCGATCTCCGTCGTACGAGGATCCGCTCGTCCCGCGCGACCGTCGGACGGACAACCCGCTCGTCGTACGCGCCGGACACCGGGCCCCGACCGCGGGGGCCGCCTACGATGATCCCGAACCGTCGATCAGCCGATCACCCGCGTCCCGCCGAACACGGCCCGGGGACGCCGTTCCGGGGAGGAACCCGTTGACCGAGCACATCACCGCCCGCGACGACGCCCGCGACCTGGGCACCTTCATCGCCGGGCTGCCCAAGGCCGAACTGCACGTCCACCACGTCGGCTCCGCCTCCCCGCGCATCGTGTCCGAGCTCGCCGCCCGCCACCGCGACTCCCGGGTGCCGACCGACCCCGAGGCGCTCGCGGACTACTTCACGTTCACGGACTTCGCGCACTTCATCGACGTGTACCTGTCCGTCGTCGACCTCATCCGCACGCCCGAGGACGTACGGCTGCTGACGTACGAGATCGCCCGTGACATGGCCCGCCAGCAGGTGCGCTACGCCGAACTGACGATCACTCCGTGGTCGTCCACGCGGCGCGGAATCGACGAGCGGGCCTTCATGGACGCGATCGAGGACGCCCGCAAGTCCGCCGAGGCCGAACTCGGTGTCGTCCTGCGCTGGTGCTTCGACATCCCGGGCGAGGCCGGTCTGGAGGCCGCCGAGGAGACCGTGCGGCTCGCGACCGACGACCGGCTGCGGCCTGAGGGGCTCGTCTCCTTCGGGCTCGGCGGCCCCGAAATCGGCGTACCGAGGCCCCAGTTCAAGCCGTACTTCGACCGTGCCCGCGCGGCGGGACTGCACTCGGTGCCGCACGCCGGTGAGACGACGGGCCCCGAGACGGTCTGGGACGCGCTCACCTTCCTCGGCGCCGAACGCATCGGCCACGGCACGAGTTCCGCGCGGGACCCGAAGCTGCTCGCCCATCTCGCCGAGCACGGCATCGCGCTCGAGGTCTGCCCGACCTCGAACATCGCCACGCGCGCTGTCCGCACCCTCGACGAGCACCCCGTCAAGGAGTTCGTGGCGGCCGGGGTGACGGTCACCGTCAACTCGGACGACCCGCCGATGTTCGGCACCGACCTCGACACCGAGTACGCGGTCACCGCGCGCCTTCTCGGCCTCGACGAGCCGGGGATCGCGGAGCTCGCCAAGAACTCGGTGCGCGCCTCGTTCCTCGGCGAGGCGGAGAAGGCCGAACTCGCGGCGGAGATCGACACGTACGCGGCGGCCTGGCTCGCCCTCTGACCCAGCACAATGGCCCCATGCGCAACGTGACCGCAGTCGCCCACCGCGGCGACCCCTATCGCGCCCGTGAGAACACGATCGACTCGCTGCGTTCCGCGCTCCGCCGGGGTGCGGACGCCGTCGAGATCGACGTACGTCTGACGCGCGACCGCGTACCCGTCCTGCTGCACGACGCGACACTCAAACGTCTGTGGGGACACGACCGGCCGCTGAGCTCGGTCTCCGGGGACGAGGTGCGCGGACTCACGGAGGGCGGTGTGCCGACGCTGGCGGAGGCCCTCGGGGCGACCGGTGACAGCAGGGTCATGGTCGATCTGCCGGGTTCGGTGGATGTGAGGGTCGCGCGCGCGGTCGTGGACGTGGTGCGGGCGTGCGGGGCCGGGGAGCGGGTGTACTACTGCGCGGCGGCCCCCGCCATGCTCGCGGTGCGGGCCGCCGACCCGGCCGCGGAGATCGCGCTGACCTGGACGACCCTGGCACCGCCGCGCCCGGGCCTGCTCGACGTCGTACGCCCGCGCTGGCTCAACTACCGCTTCCCCCTGGTGAACGCCGACCTGACGGCCCGAATCCACCGCGACGGCCACCTGGTCTCCGTGTGGACCCCGGACACCCGCCGCTCCATGCGCCGCCTGCTCGACGCGGGGGTCGACTCGATCACGACCAACCGCATCGACGCGCTGACCGCCCTGCGCAGGGACTGAGCGGGGACTGAGCAGAGACTGAGCGGGGCGGCTCTGCCGCTCAAGTCCGGAGCGCGTGCTCCGGACTTGAGCGGCGGAGCCGCCCCGTCCTGGCCTCCGACGGCTCAGGCGCCGCTCTCCCTCAGCATGTCCTCGCGCTCGACGAGCTTCACGCGCTCGCGGCCCTGCGGTTCGCCCAGCGCCTTCTCCGCGGCGTCGAGCCGGTACCAGCCCTCCCACGTGGTGAAGCGGACGTCCCGCTCGCCGAGGAAGGCGTCCACGGCGGCCGGTTCGGGCGAGGTGGGAGTGAGCAGACGGCCGTTGGCGTGGTCGTCGAGCAGGCTCGCGACCGTCTCGTTGGCATCGCCCTTGGTGTGACCGATCAGACCGATGGGACCGCGCCGGATCCAGCCCGTGACGTACGTGGACCGCAGGTGCTCGCCCGAGTCCTCCATCACGCGGCCGGCCTCGTCCGGGACCGTGCCCGAGTCGACGTCCCAGGGCAGCTTGGGCAGACTGTCGGAGAGGTAACCCACCGCGCGGTAGACGGCGGTGACGTCCCAGTCCTTGAACTCGCCGGTGCCCTTGACGTTCCCGGTGCCGTCGAGGGCGGTGCGCTCGGTACGCAGGCCGACGACCTCGCCGTTCTCGCCGAGGATCTCGGTGGGCGACTCGAAGAAGTGCAGGAACAGCTTGTGCGGGCGGTCGCCGGTGTCGCGGATCGCCCAGTTCTCCAGGGTCTTGGCGACCATGTCGGCCTGCTTGTTGCCGCGCCGGGTGGCGATCGAACCCTCGTCGTAGTCGATGTCCTCGGGGTCGACGATGACCTCGATGTTCGGTGAGTGGTCGAGCTCGCGCAGCTCCATCGGGCTGAACTTCGCCTGCGCGGGACCGCGGCGGCCGAAGACGTGGACCTCGAGGGCCTTGTTCGCCTTGAGCCCCTCGTGGACGTTCGGCGGGATCTCGGTGGGCAGCAGTTCCTCGGCGGTCTTGGCGAGGACACGGGCCACGTCCAGCGCCACGTTGCCGACACCGAGGACGGCGACCTTCTCGGCCTGAAGCGGCCAGGTGCGCGGGACGTCCGGGTGACCGTCGTACCAGGAGACGAAGTCCGCCGCGCCGTACGAGCCGTCGAGGTCGAGGCCCGGTATGTCGAGGGCCCGGTCGGCCGTCGCGCCCGTGGAGAAGATCACCGCGTCGTAGAAGGCGCGCAGATCGTCGAGGCTGATGTCGCGCGGGTAGTCGACGTTGCCGAAGAGGCGGATCTGCGGCTTGTCGAGCACCTGGTGCAGGGCGGTGATGATGCCCTTGATCCGGGGGTGATCGGGGGCGACGCCGTAACGGATGAGACCGAACGGGGCCGGCATCCGCTCGAACAGGTCGATGGAGACACCGGGCTCGGCGGCCACTGCGGATTTCAGCAGCGCGTCGGCGGCGTAGATACCGGCGGGGCCGGCTCCGACAATGGCTACCCGCAGAGGGCGAGGCATGATCAGTTTCCCTTCGAGCAGGGGCAGGGGACTCGACGGGAAGCCTAAACTGAGGCAAACCTAAGTCGGTAGGCGGGTCCGGGCTATGACCTCATAAGGCCGACTTATGGCTGCTGAAGGACTGCTTTATGGGTGGCGCCCACAGTGTGCCCGAACCCGCCGGCAACGCGGAACGCCGGAAGCCCGGCCTGCGCCCTCCCGCTACCGCCGGGCCCCCGTGGACGGTGTGGGAACGGCCCCGGTACGGACGGCGGAGGGGCGGGCGGACGCGGTCGCGGAGGTCCCCGAGGCCGGAGTGCGGGTGAAGGTGGGCACGCCGGACGCCCGCGCGGTGGGAACGGGTGCGGTGCTCGGCGCCGAGGTCCGGCCGGCGGCGCCGCTCCCGCCCGACCCGGCACGGCCGGACCCGGGGCCGGTGGGCCCGGGCGACACCGAAGGCGTGGGCGAGGCCGGCGGACCGCTCGCGGGCGGCGGGGCCAGCGGGACCACCGGGGACACCGGCGCCTCGGGTGCGGCCGACCGGAGCGGCAGGGCGAAGACAGCGCCCACGGCACACGCCACCGCCACCCCGGCCGCGGCGCGCAGCAGCCGGCGACGGGACGCGCCCCGGCGGATCGCCTCGTAGTGGCCCGGCGGTGGCGAGAGGTACTCGGACGGGGGCCGCATGATGACGGCGAGCGGGTCGTCGGGGCCGAAGTCCGGGCCGTCGTCAGAGTGTGTGATCAAGACTTCTCCTCAGGTGGGCGCGGAGCAGTTCGCGGGCCGCGTGGAGATCGGCCTTGATCGTTCCTTCCTTGCGCCCGGTCAGCGCGGCCACCTCCCGGATCGGCATGTCAGCGTAGTAGTGCAGCAGGATCGGGACGCGCAGCCGTTCGGGCAGCGACTGCACGAGCAGACGTACGGAGGGATCGGCCTGCTCGTTGCGCGGGCCGACGATCATCTCGGCGGTGGCCCGGCGCACGGCCCGGCGCTCCCGCTCCAGCTTGCGCCAGTGGTCCCGGACGAGGTTGGCCGCCGTGACGTAGAGGAACCCCCGCGGCTCGGCCACGGACGTCCAGCGGGACCAGAGCCGGGTGAACGCCTCCGAGGCGATCTCGTGGGCCGTCCCGTCGTCGTCGACGAGACGGCGGCACCAGCCGGCGAGGCGCGGATAGAGGGCGGCGAACAGCTCGGACGCTGCCTTCTCGCGGGACCCTTTCAACATTCTCCATGGTCGTGACGGTGCCGGAGGGGATGGATCCCGGGCCGCGGGGGTACGGTCCGCGGCCCGGGATCCCGGACAGCCGGCCGGGGGTCAGGGGCTCGCGGAGGTGAGCTCCGCGAACACGATCACGTTGTCGCGGTAGCCGCTCCCGGAACGGGGACCTCCGCAGGTGATGAGCCGCAGCTCCGGGCGGTCCACGTCGCCGTAGACCGCGTCCGCCGGGAAATCGGCCTTGGCGACTGTACGGACCTCGTCGACGGTGAAGTCCGCCGACCTGCCGTTCTCCAGGCGCACCGCGATCCGGTCGCCGTGGCGCAGGCGTGCCAGGCGGCGGAAGACGCCGTCGCCGTACGCGCCGACCGTGACATGACCGAGGATCACCGACGGGCCCTTCTGGCCGGGCGTCGGCGAGTACCGGTACCAGCCGGCCAGATCGTGTGCCGCGATCGGGGGCACCTGCACGCCACCGTCCGGGGCCAGTCCGAGCCGCATCAGCGGGGTGTCGACCCCGATGGCCGGTATCCGCAGCCCGACCGGAACCGAACGCCCCAGCGCGCGCACCGCCTTCGCGGCGGACGGCGAGGCCGCGGGAGCGCCGCCGGACCGTGGCGTCGCCGTCGCACCGCCCGGCCGCGAGTCAGCGGCCGGACCGGCCGGGTGGCCGCCGCAGCCCACGAGCAGCGCGGCCAGGGCCGCGGTGACGAACGCGCGCCTGGAGAGGGACGTCATTCCCCGGTCGCCCGCCGACGGCGTACGACGAAGACGGCCGCACCCGCGGCGACCACGGCGGCGGCGCTCCCGCCGATGAACCCGTACGAGTCCGAGGACGGCGTCGCGGTCGGGGCCACACCGGTGTCGGGCGCTCCGCCCGGCCGGACGGAGACCTGTCCCGAGCCGGCGGCCCGTCCCGAACCCGACGCCCGTGTCGGCGCGACGCTGGGAACGGCGGAGGGTGCCCGGGTCGCGGTGGGGCTCGCCGGGGCCGGGGCGGCGGTGGGGCTGGCCTGGGCCGGCGCGGAGCCACCGCCCGAACCGGTCGAGGGGCGCGGGGAGCCTCCGTCGGCGAACGCGGGCACCGTGCCCACCAGCACGGCGGTGCACGCGAGTGCCGTGGCACTGAAGACGATTCGGCGCATGAAACGCTCTCTTTCCTCGGTCCGCCCGCCTGTGTGAAGGGCGGGCTGCTTACGGATCGAGCGGAGAGACGAGCCGGGGGCGGACGGGGTTGTAAAGGGATGGCAAAGGCGTAAGAGGGGCCGGGAAAGCCGGACTTCGGCGACCCGCGCGGCACCGAGTCGCGCGCCCGGTCACCTCGGGCCGGAGCCCGTCCGCCTCAGTGCTCTCGTCAACCCGCCCTCACGACAGGCTGGTTGACTTCGGGCCATATGCGCGCGGGGTCCGGTTCGCCCTGCATGAAGCGCAGTTGTACGGCCGTCGCAGGCCCGGTAATGCCCGAGTAACGGCGTCTGCCTAGCGTCCGAGCTCCCCCGTACCGATCCTGGAGGAGCACCCCCGATGCACCTGCCCCGACCGCCACGGCGCAGATCCGCCGTATGGACGGCGGCCGCGTTCACCGCGACCGCTCTGGTTTCCGGTGTGATGCCGGCCGTCGCCGCCGGCACCCCGTCCACGGCCACGACCACGACCGCCAAGATCGACTCGTCGCTGCGCAGCGCCGTCGCCGAGGGAGGCGACGCCACCTTCTTCGTCGTCCTCAAGGACCAGGCCGACCTGTCGGACGCCAAGAAGCAGAAGACGCACACGGCGAAGGCCAAGGCCGCCTTCAAGGAGTTGCGCGCCAAGGCCGCGGACACCCAGACGCCGCTCAAGTCCTTCCTCGACAAGAAGAAGGTCGGTCACAAGGACTACTGGATCGCCAACGCGATCCAGGTCACCGGTGACGAGAAGCTGGTGAACGAGCTCGCCGCGCGCCCGGACGTCGCGAAGATCGTCAAGGAGCAGCACTACAAGCTCGACGACATCGAGACGGCCGACAGCTCGGTCACCAAGTCGCGCACCGACTCGTCCGCCGCCGGCGACGACAGCCCGGAGTGGGGCGTCGCCGACATCAACGCCGACGACGTCTGGAACCAGTACGACGACCGCGGCGAGGGCATCGTCGTCGCGAGCGTCGACTCGGGCGTGCAGTACGACCACCCGGACCTGGTCGCGAACTACCGCGGCAACAACGGCGACGGCACGTTCACGCACGACTACAACTTCTACGACCCGACCGGCGAGTGCGGCACCAGCGGCACCCCGTGCGACAACAACGGCCACGGCACCCACACGATGGGCACGATGGTCGCCAAGCACGGCATCGGTGTCGCGCCGAACGCGAAGTGGATCGCCGCCAAGGGCTGCGAGTCCTCCTCCTGCTCGGACGAGTCGCTGCTCGCGGCCGGCCAGTGGATCCTCGCGCCGACCGACCACAACGGTCAGAACCCGCGCCCGGACCTCGCCCCGAACATCGTCAACAACTCCTGGGGCGGCGGCGACACGACGTTCTACCAGGACATCGTCGAGGCCTGGAACGCTGCGGGCATCTTCGAGGCGTTCGCGGCCGGCAACGACGGGGACGGCAAGACCTGCTCCACGGCGCACGCCCCCGGCTCACAGGCCACGTCGTACGGCGTCGGCGCGTACGGCTCCACCGGCGCCATCGCGTCGTTCTCCGGCTTCGGCCCGTCACTGGTCGACGGCTCGGCGAAGCCGAACATCTCGGCACCGGGCGTCAACATCCCGTCCACCTGGCCGGGTTCGTCCTACAACACCATCTCGGGTACGTCGATGGCGACCCCGCACGTCGCGGGCGCCGTGGCCCTGCTCTGGTCGGCGGCCCCGTCGCTGATCGGCAAGATCGACGAGACGCGCGCGCTGCTGAACGAGGGCGCCCGTGACGTCGACGACACCCACTGCGGCGGCACCGCCGGCATGAACAACGTGTGGGGCGAGGGCAAGCTCGACATCCTCGCCTCGGTCGACAGGGCCCCGCACACCGCGGCCACCGTCACCGGCAAGGTCACCGACAAGGCGACCGGCGCGGCACTGCCCAACATCACGGTGAAGGCCACCTCCGCCGGCACCACCCGTACGGTCACCACCGGCACGGACGGCGCGTACCGGCTGCCGCTGCCCGCCGGCACGTACTCCTTTACGTTCGGCGGCTACGGCTACGCGAACGGCTCGGCCACCGGTGTCACCCTCACCGACAGCCAGGCCTTCACGCAGGACATCGCGCTGACCGCGGTGCCCTCGCACAAGGTCTCCGGCACCGTGCTCGACGTCACCGGCAAGGCGCTGCCCGGCGCGAAGGTCGAGCTGACCGGCGCCCCGCTGGACGCCGTCACCACCGACGCCAAGGGCCAGTACTCCTTCGCCAAGGTCTCCGAGGGTTCCTACAGCCTGTCGGTGAAGCCGGCCGCCCCGATTCTGTGCAACGGCGTCTACAACGGCACCGCCACCGTCGGCTCCGCCGACCTGGCCAAGAACGTCCAGGTGCCCAACCGCACCGACAACTCGGCCAACTCCTGCGCCCCCGCCGCCTACGCGTGGATCGCGGGCTCCAAGAAGGTCGCCCTGTCCGGTGACGAGGACGCGGCCAAGGTCACGCTGCCCTTCCCGGTGAAGCTGTACGGCGTCTCGTACTCCTCGGCCTCGGTCACCACCGACGGGCTGGTCAACTTCCTGTCCTCGCGGGTCGGCGACTACAGCAACACCGCGCTGCCGACGACCGGCGCGAACGGCGTCAAGGGCATCGTCGCCCCGCTGTGGGACGACCTGACGCTCGACGGCAAGTCGTCCGTGCAGACCGCCACCACCGGCACCACGGGCAGCCGCAAGTTCGCCATCGTGTGGAACAACGCCGCCTACGCCAACGGCACTTCGGGACGCGCCACCTTCGAGGCCGTCTTCGACGAGGCCTCCGGCGCCGTGACCCTCCAGTACAAGTCGGTCGCCGACAAGGGCGCGGGCGCCACGGTCGGCATCGCCAACCAGAACGGCACCGACGCCCTCCAGTACGCGTACAACCAGTCCGTCCTCACCGACGGCACCGCCATCCGCTTCGCGCAGGGAGCCAAGTGATGAGAGCCCACAACTCGCGGCGGGCCCTGCGGCTCGCCTCCGCGCTGGTCGCGGCCGGGCTCAGCCTGACCGCCGCGCCGCACGCGCTGGCCGCCGACGACGGCGGCTCGGCCATGAAGCTGACCGGCGCCGAGGCCAAGACGCTGGCCGCCAACGTGACCCTCGACCCGTACGACCAGGGTGAGGCCGAGAAGACGATCGAGCCGAAGCCGGCCGACGGCTCCACCACGACGGACTCCGGTTCGGGCGCGACGGACTCAGGTTCCGGCAGCGGCTCCGCTCTGGACGGCACGTCCACCGACGTCGACCCGAACACCAAGGTCACCACGACCTCGACGTCCACGCTGGAAGGCGTGCGCGGCATGGGTGCCACGGTGCCGGTCGGCAAGCACGGCGACTATTTCTCAGTCAACAGCATGGGCTACGTTCAGCGCCACGCCGCCGACGGCAGCGAGACCTGGACCCGCACCAGCAGCTCGTTCTACCCGGACTGGCAGGTCAAGCCGCTCCAGGTGTGGCGGGCCGAGCCGTACCCGGCGCAGATCCTCATGGGCTACAACGCGGTCTCGCCGTTCACCGCCACCTCGGACTCCGGTTACTCGACCGGTGACCTGACCGGCGACGGCGTCCCGGACCTCGTGTTCTCGGCGCTGGTCGGCGCGACCCCGTACCCGCGCGCCTTCTCCTCGCCGGGCTCGGCCCTGACCACCGGCACCTTCGTGACGGTGCTCGACGGGAAGACCGGCACCACGGTCTGGTCGAAGCTCTACAACCACGCCTCCATGGTGAAGATCGTCGACGGCACGCTGCTGATCGCCGACGCGCCCCGGATGAGCTCCGACGCGAAGGTCCCGGCCGCCGCGACGGCCACCCTGACCGGGATCCGCTTCTCGTCCGCGGACGGCAAGCTGACCCCGGCGCAGACCTGGACGTACGACACCGGGGAAGCCGGGCGTGCGAACTGGGGCGACCTCCAGGATCTCGGCGGTGGCAAGGCCGCCGTCTCCTGGAACCTGAGCAAGGCCACCGGCGTCGACGCCCGCGGCCGCACCCTCGTGCTCGACGCGGCCGACGGTTCCGTCGTCTGGCAGACGGACAGCACGATCTACAGCCGTAAGCTCCGCCTGGACGCCGGCCGCAAGCGACTCGTCGCCGTCGAGCAGGCGGACGCCACGGACGCCGTGCGCTACGAGGTCGCTTCCTACGACCTGAAGACCGGTCACCGCACCACGCTGGACGGCCGGGAGAACGTGGTCCCCACCGCCCTGACGGTCGGCGACCTCGGCGGCAGGTCCGGTCAGGAGTACGCCGTCGCGGAGTCCTCGCTCGACGAGAACTACTTCGTCAACGCCAGCACCGTCCGCGTCGTCGACGGCGCCGACCCGAGCACGCTGCTCTGGTCGAACACGATCAAGCGGGACGCCGACAACAACAAGAACGCGCCCAGCGTCTGGGGCCTCGGAGTGGCCGACGGCCGGCTCGTCGCCTCCGCCCAGGACGACCGCGCGATCAACGACCCGGACAACCGCGGAGGCACGCGCTACGCCTCGCTGACCGTGTTCTCCGGCAGGGGCACCGTCAAGTGGCAGCAGAAGGGTGTCGCCGCCGCGCCGATGTACCAGGATCTGTACAGCGACGGCGAGGGCACGCACGTACGCGTGGTCGACCAGGCCGAGAACATCCGCACCTTCAAGCTGGGCAACGGCAAGGCGGAGAACGTCACGCCGCTCCAGGGCGACATCTCCTACGCCAGGAGCGCGGACCTGGACAAGGACGGCAAGTCCGACCTGATCATGGGCGGTTCGTCGAACGGCGTGTGGGCCTACTCCGGTCCTTCGCTGGTCGACGGCTCCAAGCCGAAGAAGCTGTGGCAGGCCACCGTCCCCGGTTCGGTCCACGACATCGAGACCGGCGACGTGAACGGCGACGGCAAGCCCGAGATCGTGGTCGCGGCCGACACGGCGACGGTCGTGCTCAACGGCGCGACCGGCAGGACGCTCGCCACCATCACCGCCGGTGAGGGCCAGTTCGTGCGCAGCGCCGAGCTGGCCGACCTCGACGGCGACGGCAAGCAGGACATCCTGGTGCCGACCGACGCCCTGCGCGCCTACGACGGCTCCGGCCGCGCCCTGTGGACGTACAGCGCCCCGAAGGCCGCCGGCGACGTGCGCTTCACCGACCCGTCGGTGAACGACGGCCAGGTGTACGCGTCGTACGCGAGCCTCGACGCGTTCCAGCTCACCTCGCCCGTCACGAACGCGGTCGCGCTGAACGCCAGGACCGGCAAGGCCAAGTGGTCCGTCGCGCCCAAGGCCCCGGACACCGCGGTCGGCGGCATCCGCTCGGCCATCCCCAACGTGGGCGTCTTCGCCTCCAAGGAGATCCCGTACGCCGACGGGCACGCGGTCGTCTACCTGTGGGGTGTCGTCGCCCCGCTCAAGACCGATGGCGATGACTCGCTCAACCCGCAGAACTACTTCGAGGTCCGCGACGGCCGCACCGGCGAGGTGCTGCACTCCGGGCTCGCGGGCGGTCTGTGGACGCACAACAGCTACTTCGCCAAGGACGGGGTGCTGTACTCGGGCGACACGGCGTCGTTCCGGCGGTACCGGGCCGACGGCGACGACAAGAGGCAGCTCGTCCTGCCGACGACGTTCGGCGGCGGCTTCCTCACCGGTCCCGGCGGGCGTGAGCTCCTGGTCGCCGGTGCCGAGGGCGGCCTGTACGTCTTCGACCCGAGCATCCTCGACTCCGAGGACAGCTGGGCCGACCCCGTCGGCGGCATCCCCACCCTCATGGGCGCCCACAACTACTTCGCGGGCGACCTCGACGGGGACGGTGTCGACGAGGTGGTGTCCCTCAACGCCGACGTCAGCGGCCGGGACCGCATGGTCGGACAGTTCGGCGGCGGCTACTACACGCCCGACAACGGCATCCACCAGGTAAGCGCGTACAAGCTCTCCTGACCCGACCAGATCCCCGGAGCACTCGGACCCCCTGGGCCTCGCCCAGGGGGTCCTCGGCTTGCTCGGTTACAGTTGCGCCCTCATGAACGAGCAGCGAACGGACAGCGCGAATTCGGCCACTCCGCTGCTGCGTCTGCGCCTTTTCGGCGGTTTCACAGCGACTCGTGACAGCGGCCCCGCGCCCGCCGAACGCTGGACCCGCCCCAGCGCCCAGACCCTGGTCAAGCTGCTCGCCGTCGTCCCCGACCACCGGCTCCACCGCGAGCAGGCCATGGACATCTGCTGGCCCGACGCCGATCCGCACTCCGCGACGGGCAGTCTGCGCGTCGCCCTGCACGCCGCCCGCCGCGCCCTCGAACCCGAACTCGCTCCGCGCGCCGCCTCCTCGTACCTGATATCCGACGGCGCCCTGCTGAAGCTGCACCCGGCCGCCGTACGGATCGACGCCGACGACGCCGAGACGGCGGCGCGGACCGCGCTGGCCTCCCAGGACCCCGGCGCGCTCGCCGCCGCCCTGGGCCTGTTCACCGGGGAACTGCTCCCCGAGGACCGCTACGCGAGCTGGGCCCAGTCCCGGCGCGGACAACTCGTCGCCCTGCGCGAGCAGGTGCAGCTCGCGCTCGCCGCCGCGCACCTGGCACAGGGCTCACTCGCCGAGGCGGTCGCCGCGGCCGAGCAGGTGCTCGCCGCCAGCCCCGCCGAGGAACTCGCCCATCGCATCCTCATCGACGCCGCACTGCGCCAGGGTCTGCGCCGCCGTGCCGTACGCCAGTACCACGTGTGCCACGAGGTCCTCTCGACCGAACTGGGGGTACGGCCGGGCCCGGAGACGGAACGGCTGCACCGAGCCGCCCTGGCCGCGGCACCCGCCCCCCTCCCGACCGCCCAGCCGCTCCCCGCACCGCTGCGGGCCACCCGCACCGGACCTCCGCTGCGGGGCCGCGCCGCCGAGCTCCAGCGGCTCCTCACGGCGGACGGACCGCCCGTCACCCTGCTCAGCGGCGAGGCGGGCGTGGGGAAGACCCGCCTGGTGAGCGAGGTCGCCCGGCGTGCCGGCGCGCAGGGCACGGCCGTGCTGTGGGGCGGCGGCCAGGACGCCGAGGGGCACACCCCGTACGGGGCGTTCGCGGAGGCGCTGGAGGGCTGGCTCGCCGGGCACAGCGCGGCCGAGCGGGCCCGGGCCGGCGCCGAGTACCCCGAACTGGCCTCGTTCCTGCCCTCGCTCGGCCAGGTGGGAACCTCGGGCGAGCGCAGTCCCGAGGAGGAACGGGACCGGCTGTTCCGGGGGATCACGGCACTGCTCGGCGACCTGGCAGCGGCACACCCGGTGCTGGTCGTCCTCGACGACCTGCACGCCGCCGACACCGGCACCTACCGGCTGCTCGGCCATCTGGCACGCCGGGCCGTGGAGCGGGGCACGGCCCTGCGGTTCCTGGCGACGTACCGCGAGGAGGAACTGCCCGAGGGCGACACGCGCCGCTCGGCCGTGGCGTCACTGCTGCGCCGGCGTCACGGCGTACGCGAGGAGCTGGGCCGGCTCGACAAGGAGGCGTGCCTGGCCGTCGTACGCGACGCGGCCGCGGACGGGTCACAGCCGCGGTCGCAGCCCGGGGCGCAGTCGGGGTCGGGGTCGGGGTCACCGTCGCAGTCGCAGTCGCAGTCGCAGTCGCAGTCGCAGTCTCGCGAGGACCGGGTGCACCGTGTCTGGGAACTCTCCCTCGGCAACCCGCTGTTCGCCCTCGAACTCGCTCACGGCCTGGACGGCGAGGACACCGGAACCCTCGCCCCCGAAGGTGTACGCGGGCTGGTCGCCGACCGTCTCGTACGGCTCGACAGCGACGCGCGCCGTGTCGTCGAGGCGCTCTCCGTGGCGGGCGGCGACATCGCACTGTCCGAACTGCTCGACGTCGCCGAACACGGACTGCGTCCCCCGGTGGCCGGAGCCGCGGCGGCCGACGCCCTGGAACAGGCCATCGCCGCCTCGCTCGTCGAGGAACGGCCCGTCGTGGTGGCCGGACGGTCCGAGGACGGGCTCGCCTTCCGGCACCCGCTGGTCCGCATCACCTGCTACGAGGGGCTCTCCACCCTCCGCCGCAGACAGTTGCACGGCGCGTTCGCCCAGGCGGTGGAGCGGCGCCGGCCCGACGCCGTCGACACCCTGGCCTCCCACTTCGCGCGCGCCGACGACCCGCGCGCGGCCGACTATCTGCGCCGGGCGGCCGAACGGGCCGCGGCCCTGTACGCCAACGACACCGCCGACCGCTACTACCGGGACCTGGTGGCCCGGCTGGACGTCGACGCGGCCCGCGCCCGGCTCGCCCACGCCCATGTCCTGCGCAGAATGGGCCACTTCGAGCAGGCGGCCGACGCCCTGCGGCTCTCGCTCGCCGAGTTCGAGCGGCGCGACGAGCACGACGACGCGGTCCTCGCCTCGGCGCTGCTCGCCGAGACCCTGGCAAGGACGAGCGCCCCGGCATCCGCCCGCCGCACGCTGCGGGAACACCCGGTGACCGCGGACACCGGGCCGGAACCGGCCGCCAGTCACTTCCTCGCCCTGTCCGTGGTCCGCTGCGTAAAGGGTCACTACACGGCTGGGGCCGAGGCCGCCCGGCAGGCCCTGAGCGCGGCACGGAACGTGCCGGGAGCGTCCGGCCAGAGGCTGGTGGCGCGCGCCTTCGCGATGCAGGCCGCCAACCTCGGGCTCGCCGGCCGCTTCGACCAGGCGCGTGACGCGGGCGACCAGGCACTGGCGCCGGCCGAGGCGTACGGGGATCCGACCCTGCTCGGCTCGGTCCTGTCGATGCTGCGCGAGAACGCGCGGCGGGCCGGCAGGCTGCGCGAGGCCGTGGAGACCGGAACCCGCGCGCTCGGCCTCGCCGAACGGTCGGGCGATCCGACCGCCGCCTCCTTCGAACGCGCGAACCTCGCGGAACTGCGGCTGCTGCTGGAGGAACCCGGACCCGCCCGCGGCCTCGCGGAACAGGCGGTCGCGGGCGCGGAGGCGTACGACGCCTGGTGTCTTCCGTACGCCCTCGCGACGCTGGCCCGGGTACGGGTCTTCGCGGGAGCGGCGGAGCAGGCGGTGCCTCTCCTGGACCGCGCGGAGGCCGTCGCCGCCGAGCTCGGGGACCGGCAGGCCGAGCACGAGGTGCGCACGGCACGGGCCGAACTCGCGTTGCGCACGCGCCGCCCGGAGCACGCGCTGCGCGCCCTGGAGGGGCACACCGAGGACGCGCCGGTCCTGGTGGCCTGGGCGGAGTTCCTGTCGGGGCGGACCGAGGCCGCGCTGCGGATCGCGCACGCCGAGGCGGCACGGGCCGAACGCACCGGCGAACGTCTCGCCGAGGTGGAGGCGCGGATCGCGCTCGGCACGTCCCTGTCGCGGCTGGCCCGGACCCGGGAGGGCGCGAAGGAGCTGAGCCGGGCCGAGTCGCTCGCCGGCGCGCTGCCCTATCCGGCCGGGGCCCGCCGGCTGGAGCGCGCCCGGGACCTGCTGCGCGAGCAGTAGCACGCCTCGGCGTGTCCGGTCCGATGCCGGCGGCCCCGGGTCACAGGCCCGCGATCGCGTTCCAGCGCTTGGCGAACTCCGTGCGTTCACCGGCGGTGATGTCGCGGGCGATCGCGAGACGCCTCCGCATGGTCGCGTCCGGGAAGATCAGAGGGTCCTCGGCGAGGGCTGCGGTGTCCTTGTCCTTGGAGGAGGCGAGGACGTCCTGGGCGGCGGGGACCGGACAGACGTAGTTGACCCAGGCGGCGAGCTCCGCGGCGACCTCCGGCTCGTAGTAGTAGTCGATGAGCTTCTCCGCGTTGGCCTTGTGCCGGGCCAGGTTGGGGATCATCAGCGACTCGGCCCAGAGCTCGGCGCCCTCCTCGGGGACGACGAAGCGGATGTCGGGGTCGTCGGCCTGGAGCTGGATCACGTCGCCCGAGTAGGCCTGGCAGGCCAGCACGTCCCCGCCGGCCAGGTCCTTGATGTAGTCGTTGCCGGTGAAGCGGCGGATCTGGCCCGCGCGCACCTGCTTCTCGACCTGGTCGCACACCTGGTGGAAGTCGTCGGCCCGCCATTTCCTGATGTCGACGCCGTTGGCCTGCATGAGCAGGGCGAACGCCTCGTCCAGGCCGGACAGCAGGGTGACCCGGCCCTTGAGGTCGTCGGCCCACAGATCGGACACGTGCCTGATCTCGCGGCCGACCTTGCGGCGGTTGTACGCGATGCCGGTGATGCCCGACTGCCACGGCACCGAGGACTTGCGGCCGGGATCGAAGGCGGGCGAACTCAGCAGCGGGTCGAGGTATTTGGCGACGTTCGGCTGCCGGGACCGGTCCATCTCCTGGACCCAGCCGAGCCTGACGAACCGGGCGCACATCCAGTCGCTGATGACGATGAGGTCGCGGCCGGTCCGCTGGTGGTTCATCAGCGACGGACTGATCTTGCCGAAGAACTCGTCGTTGTCGTTGATCTCCTCGATGTAGTCGACGGAGATCCCGGTGCGCTTCTCGAAGGCTTCAAGCGTCGGCCGCCGTGTGGTGTCCTTGTCGTCGGTGTCGATGTACAGCGGCCAGTTCGCCCAGTTGAGCCGCTTGTCCGTGGCGGAGAGGTCGGCTCCGGTACGGTCGCCCGGGCCCACGTACGCCGCCGGTACCCCGCATGCCGCGAGCGCTCCGAGCGTGGCACCGCCGCCCAGGGCTCGCAGCAGGGACCGGCGGGACGGGGGCGAGGTCTTCCGATTCACTGGCACGCGCGAAGCATGCCGACCCCGGCCGGGTCGGGACAATGGACGCTGCGTCGATCAGTCGCCCGCCGACCCGACACCCTGTCGATCCGTTTCCGTGCGCGGCACCGCGCACGGCGGGAACGTGACCCGCACCGACAGGCCGCCCAGCGGACGGGGCCACGCCTCGACCGTCCCGCCGTGGGCGGTGGCGACGGCCGTGACGATGGACAGGCCGAGCCCCAGGCCCTCACGGGACGGGCCCTTCCCGCGCGGACGCGTCCGGGTGTGCGGGCGGGTCCGGTCCGCGCCCAGTCGCCGGAACGGCTGGAAGAGTCCGGCCACCTGGTCGCGCGGGATCACCGGGCCGGAGTTGTCGATCCACAGGACCGGCCGCCCGGCCTCCGTCCCGGTCCACAGGCGGACCCAACTCCGCTCACCGTCGGGGTTGTTGTGCCGTACGGCGTTGTCCGTGAGGTTGACGACCAGCCGCTCGATCAGCTGGGGATCGCCCAGCACGGGCGCATGACCGAGGTCGGCCCGAACGTGCGGCCCCTCGTCGGGGGACCCGAGGCCGGCCCCAAGGTGCGGCCCCTCTTCCTGGGACCCGAGGCCGGCCCGCACCTGCGGTCCCTCGCCACGGGAGCCTGTGTCCACTTCCGCGCCGTCCGGCAACCGGCCCCGCACCAGTTCGGCGAGGTCGGTGAACTCCCTGCGCTGGAGCCCGCGTTGGCTGCGGGCGAGGGTCAACAGGGCGTCGATGAGACGCGCCTGTTCCTGTCCGGCGGCGCGAACACGCAGGCACGCGGCCCGCAGACTCTCCACCGAGGCCGCGGGATCGGCGAGCGCGACATCCACGATCGCCTGCTGGAGCGTGAGAGGAGTGCGGAGTTCGTGCGACGCGTTGGCGACGAACTGCTTCTGCGCCTCGAACGCGCCCTCCAGCCGCCCCAGCACGACGTCGAACGTGTCGGCCATCGCCTTCAGTTCGTCCTCGGGACCCGGCACCGCCAGCCGCTGGCCGAGGTTGTCCGCGGAGATCCGGCGGGCGGCGGCGGTCATCGTACGCAACGGCGCGAGGACACGTCCGGCCATCAGCCGGCCAAGGGCCACGGAGGCGAAGGTCATCACGGCGAGCGCGATGCCCGCCTCGACGAGCAGCTGGTGCAGCTGATCGGCGCGCAGGGCCTCGGCGTACATCGTGAGCGTCGGCGGATCGGGGGTATAGCCGTCGCCCCCGGGCAGCCCGGGGGCGACGGACGAACCGACCGCCGTCGAGGGCGCGGCGCGTGACGCCAGCAGGTAGGTGAAGCCGAGCAGGGCCGCCCCCGCCGCCATGAACAGCGCGCTGTAGAGCAGGGTCAGCCGCCAGCGGATACTGCGCGGCACGAACCACCACCGGACGTTGCGCGGGGCGAGCCGCCACCGAACGTTGCGCGGGGCGAGCCGCGATCGCACACCGCTCGGGAGCTCCCGCCCGCGTCGCGTCCGCGGATCTCGCCACCAGCGGCGAGCGTGCGGTGCGGGTCGCGGCTGCGGGTCGTACAGGGCCGACCTGCTGCGGGAGATCCGCACAGCCCGCCACCAACCGCGACCGTGCGGTTCCGGCCGCGGGTGCGGGTCGTACGGAGCCGACCGGCTGCGGGTGGTCCGCACAGCCCGCCACCAGCGGCGACCGTGCGCTGCGGGCGGCGGGTGCGCGTCGTACGGGGTCGGGCCGGTCGCGCCGGCGGGGCTGTCCGTCATGCGATCCGGTACCCCGCCCGGTCCACCGTCGCGATCAGCTGCGGCTCCCCCAGTTTGCGGCGCAGCCTGCTCACCGTGACCTTCACGGTCTGGCTGAAAGGGTCGGCCGCCTCGTCCCAGGCCCGCTCCAGGAGTTCCTCGGTGGAGACCACGGCGCCCTGCGCGGCCAGCAGGAGTTCGAGCACGGCGAACTCCTTCGGGCTGAGGGCGAGCCCCGAACCGCTCCGGGTCGCCTGCCGCCGCGCCGGGTCGAGCCGCAGTTCACCGCGGACCAGGACAGGAGGCAGCGCGGGCTGCGCACGCCGCGCCAAGGCCCGTATCCGCGCGACGAGTTCGGCGAAAGCGAACGGCTTGGGCAGATAGTCGTCGGCACCGAGACCGAGCCCCACGACCCGGTCGGCCACCGTGCCGGACGCGGTCAGCATCAGCACCCTCGCCCGGCTGCCGCCCGCCGCGAGCGTCCTGCACACCTGGTCGCCGTGGACGCCGGGCAGGTCGCGGTCGAGCACGACGACGTCGTACCCGTTGACCGCGGCGCGCTCCAGCGCCGTGGGACCGTCCGGCGCGAGATCGACCGCCATGCCCTCGCGGCGCAGCCCGGCGGCCAGGGTCTCGGCGAGCTCTTCATGGTCCTCGACCACCAGCACACGCATGGCGGCCAGTGTGACGGGCCGGCGGTTACACGCGGATAAGCGTCTCCTGGGCGAGGACCTGCCCCGGCCCGGGCCCCGCACTCCGCCCCTACCGTGCCGCCCCGGCGGCCCCCGTCTCCCTGTTGACGCGCGATAAGGACCGCCGTTCCCGTGCCGTAACCGCCGGCGGGCTTGTCTGGAGCACGGCACGGCAGCACGCATCCCGCCGCGCGGCGTCCTGGTACGACGCGACGCGGCACGGCGGTGCGCCACCGTGCTCCACCGCATCCCACCCGGCGGCACCGCCGCCCGTCCCCTGGAGGAAGCCCATGCGTGCATCGGCCACTCGGCCACAACGACTCGCCCTGGCCTGCGCCTTGATCTCCGCGGCCACGCTCGGGACCGTCAGCGCCTCGGCCGCTTCGGCGTCCGACAGGTCCGACGTGACGACGGCGAAGACGACGGCGGCGGCGGGGACCGCCACGTCGGCCCGGCTCACGCGGCACACGACCGGCAAGCCGCCGAAGGGCGGCCTGCCGCCCGTGGGAGCCGTGCCGGCCATCGGGTACCGGCCGACCGCGCACGCGCCCGGCGACGTGAACACCGCCGACGACGCGTTCGCGGCCTGCATGCGCGGCCACGGCCAGAAGATCTTCCCGGTCTTCCACGCCTCGAAGGACGAGCGGGGCCGCATCCGGTTCAGTGTGCGGATGAGTGCGTCCAAGGGATTCGACCCGACGTCCAGGAGCTACCGGGCCGCGGTGAAGACGTGCTCGCCGGTCCTGAAGAAGGCCGGCGTCACCTTCTCTCCGGGAGCCGGTCTGCCTCCGCTGCCCGTTCCCGGCAAGCCCGGCAGGCCCGGCACCGGATCCGTCGGAGGCTCCGTCGGAGGCTCCGTCGGCGGGTCCGTCGGCGGGTCCGTCGAAGGCTCGGGCGAGCTGCCCGGATTCCACACGGAGAACGGGAGGTCGGCGGGCGCACCCGACGAGCCCACGCTCGCAGGCGTGACCGAGAGCGCCTGACCCGGCGCGAAGGGGAAAAGCGCGGCCCCGGCCGGGATCAATTCCCGTCCGGGGCCGCGTGGTTCATGCGAGCGGAGAGCGAACTCCGCCCGGCCGCCCGGCGGTCAGCCGTCCAGCGACGTCATCACGTGCTTGATGCGCGTGTAGTCCTCGAAGCCGTAGCCCGACAGGTCCTTGCCGTAACCGGACTTCTTGAAGCCGCCGTGCGGCATCTCGGCGACCAGCGGGATGTGGGTGTTGATCCACACGCAGCCGAAGTCGAGGGACTTGGACAGGCGCATCGCGCGGCCGTGGTCCTTGGTCCACACCGAGGAGGCCAGCGCGAAGTCGACGCCGTTGGCCCATTCGATGGCCTGCGCCTCGTCCGAGAAGGACTGGACGGTGATGACCGGGCCGAAGACCTCGTTCTGGATGATCTCGTCGTCCTGCTTGAGGCCGGAGACAACCGTCGCGGCGTAGAAGTAGCCCTTGTCGCCGACCTGCTTGCCGCCCGCCTCGACCTTGGCGTGCGCGGGCAGCCGCTCGATGAACCCGGAGACCTGCTTGAGCTGGTTCGGGTTGTTCAGCGGGCCGTAGAGCACGTCCTCGTCGTCCGGCTGGCCGGTCTTCGTCTCGGCGGCGGCCTTGGCGAGCGCGGTGACGAACTCGTCGTGGATGGAGTCCTGGACGAGGACGCGGGTGGCGGCCGTACAGTCCTGGCCGGCGTTGAAGAAGCCCGCGACCGAGATGTCCTCGACGGCCTTGGCGATGTCGGTGTCCTCGAAGACGACGACCGGGGCCTTGCCGCCCAGCTCCAGGTGGACGCGCTTGACGTCCTTGGACGCCGACTCGGCGACGGAGATGCCCGCGCGGACGGAGCCGGTGATGGACGCCATCGCCGGGGTCGGGTGCTCGACCATCGCGCGGCCGGTGTCGCGGTCGCCGCAGATGACGTTGAAGACGCCCTTGGGCAGGATGCCGCCGAGGATGTCGGCGATCAGGACGGTGGAGGCGGGGGTGGTGTCCGAGGGCTTCAGGACGACCGTGTTGCCCGCCGCGAGGGCCGGGGCGAACTTCCACACCGCCATCATCATCGGGTAGTTCCACGGCGCGACCTGGGCGCAGACGCCGACCGGCTCGCGGCGGACGATCGAGGTCATGCCCTCCATGTACTCGCCGGCCGAGCGGCCCTCGAGCATGCGGGCGGCACCCGCGAAGAAGCGGATCTGGTCGACCATCGGCGGGATTTCCTCCGACCGGGTCAGACCGATCGGCTTGCCGGTGTTCTCCACCTCGGCCGCGATCAGCTCCTCGGCGCGCTCCTCGAACGCGTCCGCGATCTTCAGGAGTGCCTTCTGGCGCTCGGAGGGGGTCTTGTCCCGCCACTCGGGGAAGGCCGCGGCGGCGGCCGCCATCGCGGCGTCGACGTCCGCCTGGCCGGAGAGCGGCGCGGTCGCGTACGCCTCGCCGGTCGCGGGGTTGACCACCTCCGTGGTCCGTCCATCGACGGCATCGCGGAACTCTCCGTCGATGTAATTGCGCAGACGACGCAGCTCGGTGCTCACTGCCCGGCCCTCCTGTCGGATGTACAACGACCCAGGTGTCCACTACCTGAGATGCCTGAGTCCCCACCCTAATCCGTGGCGCCGCGTTTTCAACACCCCCGAACGGCCCAGAACTGCGAAATCCGCAAGACACGTACCCGTAAACAACGAATTTCATCGCCCGAACCTTGCGGAACTGTCGAGACGTCGTGCAGAGTGGGGTCGTGGTCAGTCGAAGCGCGGAACCCAGGGACTCCCGCGAGTCCAGGAACGGAAGTCCCCAGCTGGACGCCGTCTCCCTCGCCATCATCGAGCAGCTCCAGCAGGACGGACGCCGCCCGTACGCCGCGATCGGCAAGGCCGTGGGCCTCTCCGAAGCCGCCGTACGCCAGCGCGTCCAGAAGCTGCTCGACCAGGGCGTCATGCAGATCGTCGCCGTCACGGACCCCCTCACCGTGGGGTTCCGCAGGCAGGCGATGGTGGGCATCAAGGTCGAGGGCGACCTCGACCCGGTGGCGGAAGCGCTGGCTGGCATGTCGGAAGTCGAGTACGTGGTGATGGCCGCGGGCTCGTTCGACATCCTCGCCGAGATCGTGTGCGAGGACGACGACCACCTGCTGGACGTCATCAACAAACGCATCCGGGCCATGCCCGCCGTGCGCTCCACCGAGAGCTTCGTCTATCTGAAGCTCAAGAAGCAGACCTACATGTGGGGAACCCGATAACCGTGAGCACCAAGGACCTCAGCAAGACCGCGTACGACCACCTGTGGATGCACTTCACCCGCATGTCCTCGTACGAGAACGCGCCCGTTCCCACCATCGTCAAGGGTGAGGGCACCTACATCTACGACGACAAGGGCAAGAAGTACCTCGACGGTCTCGCGGGCCTGTTCGTGGTCCAGGCCGGACACGGCCGCACCGAGCTGGCCGAGACGGCCTTCAAGCAGGCCCAGGAGCTGGCCTTCTTCCCGGTGTGGTCCTACGCCCACCCCAAGGCCATCGAGCTGGCCGAGCGCCTCGCGCACCACGCTCCGGGCGACCTGAACAAGGTGTTCTTCACGACGGGCGGCGGCGAGGCCGTCGAGACCGCGTGGAAGCTGGCCAAGCAGTACTTCAAGCTCCAGGGCAAGCCGACCAAGTACAAGGTCATCTCGCGTGCGGTCGCCTACCACGGCACCCCGCAGGGCGCCCTGTCCATCACCGGCCTGCCGGCCCTGAAGGCCCCCTTCGAGCCGCTGGTCCCGGGTGCCCACAAGGTCCCCAACACCAACATCTACCGCGCCCCGCTCTTCGGCGACGACCCCGAGGCCTACGGCCGCTGGGCCGCCGACCAGATCGAGCAGGAGATCCTCTTCGAGGGCCCGGAGACCGTCGCCGCGGTCTTCCTCGAGCCGGTGCAGAACGCCGGCGGCTGCTTCCCGCCGCCGCCCGGCTACTTCCAGCGCGTGCGCGAGATCTGCGACCAGTACGACGTGCTGCTGGTCTCGGACGAGGTCATCTGCGCCTTCGGCCGCCTCGGCACGATGTTCGGCTGCGACAAGTTCGGCTACGTGCCGGACATGATCACCTGCGCCAAGGGCATGACCTCGGGCTACTCCCCGATCGGCGCGTGCATCGTCTCCGACCGCATCGCCGAGCCGTTCTACAAGGGTGACAACACCTTCCTGCACGGCTACACCTTCGGCGGCCACCCGGTCTCCGCCGCCGTGGCGCTCACCAACCTCGACATCTTCGAGCGTGAGGGCCTGAACCAGCACGTGCTGGACAACGAGGCCAACTTCCTCAACACCCTCCAGAAGCTGCACGACCTGCCGATCGTCGGCGACGTCCGCGGCAACGGCTTCTTCTACGGCATCGAGCTGGTGAAGGACAAGGCCACCAAGGAGACCTTCACGGACGAGGAGTCGGAGCGCGTGCTCTACGGCTTCGTCTCCAAGAAGCTCTTCGAGTACGGCCTCTACTGCCGCGCCGACGACCGCGGTGACCCGGTCATCCAGCTGTCGCCGCCGCTGATCTCCGACCAGTCGACCTTCGACGAGATCGAGGGGATCGTCCGTCAGGTCCTGACGGAGGCGTGGACCAAGCTCTGATCCCGTGCCGTGAGCCCGGCCCCGCCGATTTCCCCCCGGCGGGCTCCGGTCTTCCGTCCGACTGATCAACACCGGCCCCGGTGGCGCCCGTTCGAGTGAGAATGGGCGGCCCGGGGCCGCGTGCTGTCCGCCCTCCCGGCCCCGACTCCTTAGCGTGCCCTGTGACCGATCGGCCCTGCCTTCGTTCCCCCGTCCGGGGGACCGAGCGACCTCGAAGAGATCGCCGGGCACGGCACATCAGCTCTGAACGAGGTGTACGCGATGGTGGCCCCGCCCGACAACGACGTGCTCTGGGCACGCGCCCTGCACGTCGAGCACAACGGCTCGCCCGCGCTCAGCGGTGTCTCGCTCGGCATCCGTGAGGGCGAGATCCTCGCCGTCGGCGGCCCGCGCGGCAGCGGCAAGACGACCCTCCTGCGGTGCCTGTCGGGCCAGCTGCTGCCGCAGCGCGGCGAGGTCTGGTTCAACAGCTCGCCCGTGCACACCATGGGTCCGCTCACCCGCGAGCGGCTGCGCCGGGACCGGTTCGGCTGGATCGACCCCGTCCCGATGCTGGTCCCCGAGCTGAACGCCTGGGAGAACACCGCCCTGCCGCTGATGCTGCGCGGCTGGACCCGCCGCGACGCCAAGACCGCCGCCCTGGAGTGGCTGAAGCGCCTGGACATCGGCGGCTGCGCCCGCAAGCGCCCGCACGCCCTGCTCCAGTCCGAGCGGCAGCGCGTGGCCGTCGCCCGCGCCCTCGCCCCGGCCCCCACCGTGCTGTTCGCCGACGAGCCGACAGCGCCGCTCCACCGCGCCGACCGGGCTCACGTGCTGCGCACCCTCACCTCTGCGGCCCGTTCGCACGGCATCACCGTCGTCCTCGCCACCCACGACCCGGACACCGCGGCCCTCGCCGACCGCACGGTGTCCCTGCTCGACGGACGGCGTGTGAACACCGTCCACCTGCCCCCGGTCACCGAGACGGAAGGCCGGGCCGCGTGCTCGCTCTCCGTCTAGCCCGCGGGGGCCACCCCCTCGTCCAGCTCCGCCGGCTCCTGGTCGCCACCGCCTCCGCGGGCACCGGGTTCCTGCTGCTGTGCACGCTGGGTTACGCGATGAGCCATCCGGACGCCTCGGCCGCCGGCGCGCTGCGCCTGGCCTGGTGCGTCGCTCCCCTCGCCGCCACGGTCTACTTCGCCGTCGCGGTGGCCCGCACCGACCCCGCCACCCGCCCCCGGCCCGGCCTGTCGGCCATCGGCCTCGGTCCTGGCCGGCTGATGGCGATCTCCGCCGTCACCACGGCCCTGTCCACGCTCCTCGGTTCGCTGCTCGCCCTGCTCCTCTTCCTGCATCTGCGCGGCGACCTGACCGGCGTCCCGTTCGGCGGCACGGCGGCGGACTTCCTCGCCTCCGGCCGGTCCCTGCCCCTGCCCGCCGCCCTGACGCTGCTCCTCCTGGTGCCGGCCGCGGCCTCCGGAGCGGCCGCCCTGGCCCTGCGCCCCCGGGGCAGCGGTCCTGCGCGCGCGGCGTGGTCGTACGGCCGCACCTGGATGTCGGCCCGGCAGAACGCGGTGGCGGGCGCTCAGCGCCCCGGTACCGACGGCGGCCGGCGGCCCCCGGGCGGCACACCCGGTGGGCCCGCGCCCGTCACCTCACCCGGCGGGCCCGCGGTCTCGGCGGCGACCGGCACGGCCGGGGGGCTCACCGTGACCGGCACGGGCGAAGGCCTCACCATGGCCGGCACGGGCGGAGGTCTCACCGTGACCGGCACGGGCGGAGGTCTCACCGTGACCGGCACGGGGGACGGGTTCCGGGACGCCTCGCCGGACGGCGCCGTCCTGCCGGCGCCCGACCCGACTGCCCCCGGCGCGAACGGCTCCGCGGGCCCCGACTTCCACTGGACCGCCGCGGCGTACGCCTCCGGGGAGGCCCTGGGGGCGGCCGCGGAGGACCGGCCGGCCACCGTCGCCGACGGCCTCCGCGCGGACCCCGCCGGCCACGATCGGCACGGGAAGCCCTCCTCGTACGAGCGCGTGGACGTGCCGTACCTGGACATGGAAGCGGCGTACGAGGGCGCGGTCGTGCCCGGGGCGCGCCCGGACCGGAGCCGGGCCGTCGAGAGCGGCTCCCGCCCGCTGCCTCCCGCGCAGGGCTACCCCAACGGGCTCCCCTGGGGTGCGGCCACGCTGGCCGCGGGGCTGGCCGTGGAGACGTACGCGAGCCGTTCGGGCCCCGCGCCCGCGCTCGCGCTGCCCGGCGGATTCGTCGGCGGTCCGGCCGGGGTCCTGCTCGGCTGGGTACTGACGGCGGTCGGCCTGGCCCTCGCCGGGCCCGCGATCACCTATCTGTGCGGCTGGCTGCTCCAGGCCGTACGGCCGGGCGCGCTGCGGCTGCTGGCCGGCCGGGTGCTCCAGGCGGAGGCGAAGCGCATCGGGCAGCCGCTCGGCGTGGTGTGCGCGGTGGCGTCGGGCGGGTTCGCCATGACGACGCTGTACACCGGCGCCCGGCCCGCTTTCGGTCCGCTGACCACCCTCGGCGCCCTGCTGGTGGCCGGGTGCACGCTCCTGACGCTGGCGACCGCCGCCGTCGAGGCCAGGCAGGTCCGCGCCGACACCACGGCGGCCCTGCTGCGGCTGGGGGCGCCCGCCACGATGCTGCGCGGTGCGGCGGCCCTGCGCGCCGGGGCGCTGTTCGTCGCGTTCGCCCCGCTGACCTGGGCGGTCGCCGAGCTGGCCGCGATCCCCCTGATCCGCTGACCGGTCCGCGGGCCGGTCAGCCGACGCGCCCGTGGACAGCTCCGCACGATCACTCGGAGAAAAGGTCCGTACCGGCGATGACTTCCGGGCGGGCCCCCGGTCTAACCCTGCGAACGGCACAACACCGACGGGAGAACCTCGCATGTACCAGCAGATGATCTTCGTGAACCTGCCCGTGTCCGACGTCGCCACCTCCAGGAAGTTCTTCACGGAGCTCGGCTACACGATCAACCCCCAGTTCTCCACCGACGACTGCGCCTGTGTGGTGATCAGCGACACGATCATCGCGATGCTGCTCGGCAAGGAGCGCTACGCGGACTTCACCAAGAAGGAGATCGCGGACGCGACGAAGACCAGCGAGGTGCTGCTGTGTCTGAGCGCCGAGAGCCGCGAGAAGGTCGACGAGCTGGTCGACGCCGCCATCGCGGCGGGCGGCTCGGGGACCGGCGAGGCGCAGGACCAGGGCTTCATGTACGGCCGCGCCTTCGACGACCCGGACGGCCACACGTGGGAGGTCATGTGGATGGACCCGGCGGCGGTCCAGGGCTGAGCCCCGCCGCGAGCAGACGTTCCGGGGCCGACGCGCGGTACAGGGGTCCGCGCGTCGGCCCCGGCACGTTCACCCGGGCCCGCTCCACCCCCGGCACCGCGCCGCCGAGGGCCTCCCCCGGAAGCCTCACCACCCGCCCCCGCGCCCGGCGCCCACGCCACCCGACACTGCCCCCGGACGCCGGGGCACGGAGCCGCTCGGAACAGGCGGGCACTGCCGAGCACCCCTGACCCCGGAAAAGGTCGCAATGCCGAGCACCACTGGCCTCGGGAACAGGTCGCAATGCCGGGCCACCCCGGACTCCGGGAAGGTCACAGCGCCGGTTGCCCTGGACTCCGGTGCCCCGGGACGGGTCACACAATGCCGGCCACCCCGGATCCCGGGAACAGGCGCAATGCAGGGCACCCCTGACCCTGGGACACCCAAGGCCGGGCCCCGGACCCCGGACGGGTAGCAATGCAGGGCACCCCGGAACCGGGACGGGTCGCAATGCCGGCCCACGGCACCCGCGGAACAGGTCACAGCGCCGGTTGACCCCGACTCGGGTGACCCTGGGCGGCAGCCCCTAGCATGGCCGGGTGCTGCCGACTCCCCTTCGCGTCTCCCACGACCGCGAGATCGAATCCCTCGCCGAGTTCGACCAGGTCGTCTCGGCGGGCGGCTCGCTCGCCGGATTCCGTGTCCAGGCCGTCGATCTGACGGACCGTACGCGGGACCTGCTCTCCGTGGAGACCACGGAAGCCGTGTTCCTCGGCTGCCCGATGGAGCCCGAGGCGGCCGCGCGGGTCCGGCTCTCGGGCGCCCTCGTCTTCCCGCCCGTACCTGGCCTCCCGCTCGACCCCTACCGAGGCCGTCTCTACTCCCCCGCCGAGCTCTTCGCCTCGCTCGGCACGGGGTACGACTCGACGCCCGACGCCCGCGCGTACGCCTGGTTCCAGCGGACCAGGGCCGACGGCGACATATTCGCGTCGACGGTGCGCGCGCTCCATGACGACTCCGTCTCGGACGCGCTCGACGAGCTCCTCGCCGGCGAACGGGTGGTCGGGGTGATGGGCGGACACTCCATGGCACGCGGCACGGAGGCCTACGCCGGGGCGGCGCGGCTCGGCCGCACCCTCGCGCGCTCCGGCCTCACGGTCGCCACAGGAGGCGGCCCCGGCGCCATGGAGGCGGCGAACCTCGGCGCGTACGCGGCCCCGTTCGACGACGGCATGCTCGACGAGGCGCTGCGCGTGCTGGCCGCCGTCCCGTCGTTCACCCCTTCCGTCACCGACTGGGCGCGCGCGGCTTTCGAGGTGCGCGAGCGCTGGCCCTCCGGCGGCCCCTCGGTCGGCGTCCCCACCTGGTTCTACGGCCACGAACCGCCGAACGCCTTCGCCGCGCACATCGCCAAGTACTTTGCCAACGCGACCCGCGAGGACGGGCTGCTGTCCCGCTCGAACGCGGGAGTCGTCTTCCTGCCGGGCGCCGCCGGGACCGTACAGGAGATCTTCGACAACGCGACCCCCAACTTCTACGGGTCCAGGGGCGAGCCGACCCCCATGGTCCTGGTGGACCGTGCGCACTGGACCGAGAGGTATCCCGCCTGGGAGCTGCTCAAGTCGCTGGCCCGGGAACGGGCGATGGAGTCACGGATCGCGCTCGTCGACGGAGTCGATGACGCTCCGGAAGCGCTCAAACACTTGGGACGCTAACAACTCGGCAAAGCCAACAGCGAGGCACCACCTACGCATTGACAGCACTTAGGTCGCGCTTATAGACCTGTGAGACTCCCGGGGGCGCTGTTGCTGGAAAAATTGCAGCAAATCCCCCCACACCCCCCGCAGTTGCGCAACCTGTGAAGGGCAATCGTGTCCATATCTCGACGCACCGCACGTACCGTGCGAATCCTCGGCGTTGCCTCCGCCTCTGCCGCGCTCGCGCTCGGCGTCGCCGGCAACGCACTCGCCTGCAACATCAAGGACTTCTCGGCGGCCGCCACTTGTGACGGCAACGGGAAGGGCATCATCACCGTGACCGACACGGACGCCTCCGGCAAGGAGGCCACCGTCACGGTCTTCCTGGAGCAGAACGGCTCCGACGCCCGGCAGGTCGGTTCCGACCAGAAGCTCGTCGGCACCAAGGACGGCGCCACCATCTCCTTCGCGGAGGACTGGGCCCCCGACGCCGTGTACCGGGTCCACGTCAACGTCCCGGGCGTCGCGAGCGTCACCGAGAAGGACCTGGCGCCGCTGACGACGAAGGGGCCGGCCTGCACCACCAAGTCGGAGTCCCCGTCGCCGTCGGCGAGCCCGGAGCCGTCGGAGTCCACCCCCTCGGACACTCCGTCGGACTCGGCGAGCCCGTCCGACTCCCAGAGCAGCGCCGCTCCGGCCACCCCGGGCGACAACCAGCCGTCCGCGGCCGCCGGTGAGTCCAACCTCGCCGAGACCGGTGCGAACTCCAACACCCCGATGATCGCCGGTATCGCCGGTGCCCTCGTCGTCGTCGGTGGCGGAGCGGTCTTCTTCGGCATGCGCCGCCGTGGCGCCTCGAAGGCGAGCTGACCCCGCGCCCTGAACGACCGTGTGGCCCGCCCCCGTCGAGGGGGCGGGCCACACGGCTGTCCGGACGCCGTGCTCAACCGGCCTGCCGCGCCGGGCTCTTCGCGGCGGATCGCGTCCCGGGAGACCCGAGGACGACGACCTCGGCGGCGTCGAACTCCACCCCGACCACGTCCCCGGGCTCCGGCGCGTCCCGCAGCGCGCACGCCGCCTCCAGCCGGGGCGCGCCCTCGGGCTGAAGCTGTACGGCGACGTGCGTACCCCGGAAGGTGCGGGCGGCGACCGTGCAGCGCAGCCCGTCCACCGCGGCCACGAGCCGTACACCGGCGGGCCGTACGAGGAGCGTGCCCTGCCCCTGCGCGGAACTCTCGGGCACCGGGACCTTGCCCCACGGGGTGTCGGCGGCCGTCGCGCCCACCGTCGCCTCGACCACGTTGTCGAAGCCGAGGAAACGGGCCACGAAGGCGTCCGCGGGATGCTGCCAGACGTCCAGGGGCGTACCGGACTGGGCGATGTGCCCGTCCCGCATCACCACGACCCGGTCGGCCAGCGCGAAGGCCTCGCCCTGGTCGTGTGTGACGGCGAGCACCGTCGTGCCCAGCTCGCCGAAGAGCTGGCGGAGTTCGACGACGAGCCGTTCGCGCAGCGAGCGGTCGAGCTGGCCGAGCGGTTCGTCGAGCATCAGCAGCCGGGGACGCGGCGCCAGGGCGCGGGCCAGCGCCACCCGCTGCTGCTCGCCGCCCGAGAGCGAGGCGACGGCCCGGTCCCGGGCTCCGGGCAGGCCGACGAGCTCCAGCAGCTCCCCGACCCGGGAGGCCTGTCCGCTCTTCGACGTGCCGTGCATGCGCAGCCCGAAGGCGACGTTGCCGCCGACGTCCCGCTGCGGGAAGAGCTGATGGTCCTGGAACATCAGGCCGACGCCCCGCTTGTGCGCGGGGACGGCCGCCTGATCCTGTCCGTCCAGCAGCACACGGCCCGAGTCCAGCGGCTGAAGGCCGGCCACGGTCCGCAGCAGGGTGGACTTGCCGCTGCCGCTCGGGCCGAGCACGCACACGATCTCGTGCTCGGCGACATCGAGGTCGACGGCGTCGAGCACGGGCCGCCCGCCGAAGCGTACGGTCGCGCCCTCAAGGCTCAGCAGCATCTAGAACTCCCCGGTCCGGTCGGTCCGTACCCGCTCCAACAGCAGCAGCGACACCGCGCAGACCACCATCAGGATCGTCGAAAGGGCCATCGCCTGGCCGTAGTTGAGGTCGCCCGCGCGACCGAGCAGCCGGGCCACGGCGACCGGCAGCGTCGGGTTGTCGGGCCGTGCGATGAAGACGGTCGCCCCGAACTCGCCGAGGGACACGGCGAAGGCGAAGCCTGCCGCGACGAGCAGCGCCCGCCGCACCATCGGCAGATCGACCTCGCGCCACACCCTCCAGGGCGACGCCCCGAGGACGGCCGCCGCCTCCCGCAGCCGCCCGTCCACCGCCCGCAGCACCGGCAGCATCGTCCGTACGACGAAGGGGACGCCCACCAGAGCCTGCGCCAGCGGCACCAGGATCCAGCTCGCGCGCAGGTCGAGGGGCGGCTCGTCCAGGGCGATCAGGAACCCGAAGCCGACGGTGACAGCGGAGACGCCGAGCGGGAGCATCAGCAGCGCGTCGAAGCCCCGCATCAGCCGGCCGGCGCGCCGGGTCAGGGCGGCCGCCGCCAGACCGCCGATCAGCACGGCGATGGCGGTGGCGGCGAGCGCGTACTCCAGCGAGTTGCCGACCGCCTCGATCGGGGCGACGAGGAAGACACCGCCGCTGTCGTCGGCCAGCGCCCGGTAGTAGCCGAATCCCGGGGCCCCGAAGGAGCGCTGGACGAGGACGGCGAGCGGCAGCACGAGGAACACCGCGATGCTCACGAGCACGCCCGCGAGGAACGCCCACTGCCAGGCACCGCGCGGCCGGCGCGCTGTCGTCCCCGGGGCCACCAGACGCAGGGCGGTCTCCCGTCGGCGTACGGTCGCCGCGTGGACGGCGAGGATCGCGCCGACCGCCACGAACTGGACGATCGTCAGCACCGCCGCCGTCGTGAGGTCGAAGATCTCGGAGGTCTGCCGGTAGATCTCGACCTCCAGGGTCGAGAAGGTGGGGCCGCCGAGGATCTGCACCACACCGAACGAGGTGAAGGTGAAGAGGAAGACCATGAGGGTGGCCGCGGCCACGGCCGGCCCGAGCGCCGGGAGGGTCACCCGGCGCCACGCGGCGAGGCGCGAGGCGCCGAGCATGCGCGCGGCCTCCTCCTGGCGCGGGTCGAGCTGCGACCAGAGGCCGCCGACGGTTCGTACGACGACCGCGTAGTTGAAGAAGACGTGCGCGAGCAGGATCGCCCACACCGTGGTGTCCAGGCGTACGCCCCACAGCTCGTCGAGCAGCCCTCCCCGGCCGACCAGGGCGAGGAAGGCGGTGCCGACGACCACGGTCGGCAGCACGAAGGGCACCGTCACCACGGCCCGCAGCACCTCTTTGCCCCGGAACTCGAAGCGCGCGAACACATACGCGCCGGGGAGCGCGATCAGCAGCGTGAGCGCCGTCGAGGCGAGCGCCTGCCAGGTGGTGAACCACAGCACGTGGCGGATGTCGGACCGGGTCGCGATGTCCCAGATCCGGCCGAGCTGCCAGCCCCCGTCGCCGTGGAGGCCGCGCGAGACGATCGCGGCGACGGGGTAGGCGAAGAACACCGCGAAGAACGCGACGGGCAGGACCATCAGCCCGAACCGCACCGCGCTCTCCCTGCGGGCCGTTCGCGCAACCGCACCGGGCCCCTCGGGACCACTGGAACCGTTGGGACCACCGGGACCGCCGGTGCGATGGGCCCGGCGGACCCGCTCGGCCGCGCCGGCTCCCCGGGCCGCCTCGGCGCCGCCGGCCGCCTCGGCCCCTTCAGCACCTCCAGGCCCTTCGGCCCCTTCGGTTACTTCAGTACGAGAGAGGTCCACGACTTGACCCACTGGTCTCGGTCGGCGGCGATCTTCGCGGGCGACAGGGTCTCGGGATCCTTGGCCTGCGGACCGAACCGCGCGAACTCCGTCGGCACCTGCGCGCCCTCACGGACCGGATAGACGAACATGTTGAGCGGCATGTCCTCCTGGAACTCCTTGGTGAGCAGGAAGTCGAGGAGCGCCTTGCCTCCCTCGGCGTTCTTGGCGTGGCTGAGCAGACCCGCGTACTCCACCTGCCGGAAGCAGGTGCCGGCCGCGACCCCGGTCGGGGCGGTGGCGGGTTTGGGGTCGGCGTAGATGACCTCGGCGGGAGGCGAGGAGGCGTACGAGACGACCAGCGGCCGGTCCGCCTTGGCCTTCTTGCCGCCGGCGGACCCGGAGAACTCGTCGTTGTACGCCTGCTCCCAGCCGTCCACGACCTTCACTCCGTTGGCCTTGAGCTTCGTCCAGTAGCCCTGCCAGCTCTTGTCGCCGTAGTGCGCGGCGGACCCGAGCAGGAAGCCGAGGCCGGGCGAGGAGGTGGCGGCGTTCTCGGTGACGAGGAGGTTCTTGTACGCGGGCTTGACCAGGTCGTCGAAGGACTGCGGCGGCGCCAGCTTGTGCTTACTGAAGTACGCCTTGTCGTAGTTGACGCAGATGTCGCCGGTGTCGATGGGGGTGACCCGGTGCTTGGCCTGGTCGACGCGGTATGCGGGCAGGACCTGGTCCGCACCCTTGGCCACGTACGGCTGGAACAGCCCGTTGTCGAGCGCGCGGGAGAGCAGGGTGTTGTCGACGCCGAAGAAGACGTCGCCCTGCGGGTTGTCCTTGGTCAGGATGGCCTTGTTCACGGCCTGCCCGGCGTCGCCGTCCTTGAGGACCCGGACCTTGTACCCGGACTGCTTCTCGAAGTCCTTGAGCACGTTCTTCGACACGAGCCACGAGTCGTGGCTCACGAGCGTGATCGTCTTCGAGTCACCCGAACCGGCGCTGCCGGACGAGCCGCACGCGGACAGCGCGGGCAGCGCGACGAGCCCGAGGCCGACGGCCAGGGTCGCGAACCGCTTACCGCTGGTGATGGTGGTGCTCACTGATTCCTCCTGGGTGACCAGGAAGAGACGCGGCCCTGCCCGGGACCTCTGACGGTTCCCGGGCAGGGCGCAACAGCTTGAGTTACGACCGAACTTCCTACCCAGAATGACCTGGGCAAGGTTCAGAGGGTCTGCGGGCTGTCCCGCACTCTCAGCGCTGTGGCGCTCCCCTGTCGGAATATGAAGATGTCGGACTATGAGACGGACTGACTTGGCTCAGACTACCGCTCGGTCGCGGCGAGCTGACCACACGCTCCGTCGATCTCCTGGCCCCGGGTGTCCCGGACGGTCACCGGGACGCCATGGGCCGCGATGGCCTCGACGAACGCCTTCTCGTCCTCGGGCCGCGAGGCGGTCCACTTCGAGCCCGGGGTCGGGTTCAGCGGGATGAGGTTGACGTGTACGGGCTTGCCCTTGAGCATCCGCCCGAGCCGGTCAGCACGCCACGCCTGGTCGTTGATGTCCCGGATCAGCGCGTACTCGATGGACAGGCGCCGCCCGGACTTGGCCGCGTACTCGAAACCGGCGTCCAGCACCTCGCGCACCTTCCACCGCGTGTTCACGGGGACGAGGGTGTCGCGCAGCTCGTCGTCCGGAGCGTGCAGGGAGATCGCGAGCCGGCACTTGAAGCCCTCGTCGGAGAACCGGTTGATGGCCGGGACCAGCCCGACCGTCGACACGGTGATACCGCGCTGCGAGAGCCCGAGGCCGTCCGGCTCGGGGTCGGTCAGGGCCCGGATCGCCCCGACCACACGCTTGTAGTTGGCGAGCGGCTCACCCATCCCCATGAAGACGATGTTGCTGAGCCGCGCGGGACCGCCGGGGATCTCGCCGTCGCGAAGCGCCCGCATGCCGTCGACGATCTGGTGCACGATCTCGCCGGTCGACAGGTTCCGGTCGAGACCGGCCTGTCCGGTGGCGCAGAACGGGCAGTTCATCCCGCAGCCCGCCTGCGAGCTGATGCACATGGTCACCCGGTCCGGGTAGCGCATCAGCACGGACTCGACGAGCGTGCCGTCGAAGAGCCGCCACAGGGTCTTGCGGGTGGTTTCCTGGTCGGTCGAAAGGTGCCGCACGACGGTCATCAGCTCGGGAAGCAGTGCTTCCTGGAGCTTGCCGCGCGAGGCGGCCGGGATGTCCGTCCACTCGGCGGGGTCGTGCGCGTACCGGGCGAAGTAGTGCTGCGACAGCTGCTTGGCACGAAACGGCTTCTCGCCGATCGCGGCAACCGCCTCTTTGCGCTCGGCGGGCGTGAGATCGGCAAGGTGCCGCGGCGGCTTCTGGGCTCCGCGCGGCGCGACAAAGGTGAGTTCTCCGGGCTTAGGCATGGCTGTACCAGTGTCGCAGATCAACTCAGGCGGCCCGGGCCGGAGCGGTCGCCAGTGGATACCGACGGTCAGCGTTGGTCGACCCCGGACGGCCGAGGGACGGCCCAGCACGGCTCTCGGCCGGAACCTCGCGCCAGCGCCAGTGCCGGTGCCAGGGCCGGTCCCGGTGCCAGGGCCGGTCCCGGTGCCGGTGGCAGCACCGGTGCGGGCGCGATCGCCTTCGTCTCCTCCTGATGGTCCCGGTCCCGGGGTGAGCGGTCGTGAGGGTCCCGGGGTGACCGTCGAAGCGTGTCCGTCTGGGTTACCGTGCGATCCATGTCTTCCGGATTGGACACGCCCCGAGGTGCGGCTGAGCTGGCCGAATCGCTGTTGCGCCCGCTCGGGAACCGCTGGTTGCACACGCAGGCCGTGGCCGCACGAGCAACCGAGGCCACAGCGGCAGTGTCCAGGGATGACCGGGAGCTGCTCGTCGCGGCCGCCTGGCTGCATGACATCGGCTACGCGCCGGAACTTCGAGACACAGGGTTCCACCCTCTCGACGGCGCACGCCACTTGGAAAGGCTGGCTGCTCCTCCGCGCCTCGTGCGGTTGGTCGCCCACCACTCCGGCGCGGTCCATGAGGCCGAACAGCGTGAGCTGACTGCTGAACTCGCGGTGTACGACCGGGAGGACTCGGCAGTCCTGGACGCACTGATCTTCGCCGACATGACCACCGGGCCTGCCGGGCAGTCCTTCGAGTTCGCTCGGCGCATCGACGAGATCTTGGAACGGTACGAGCCGGGCAGCGAGGTTCACACCGCGATCAGCAGGGCACGGCCGTATCTGAGTGCCGCTGTCGAGCGGACGCAACGACGTATCAGCACCTTCATGGCACTTCCGCCGAGCCGGCGAGCGGTCATTGACGGCAGTGGTTGGTGGCCGCCGACGCTCTTCGCCGCGGAACACCAGGACGTGGAGCTGATGGCTCGACTGCTTGACGCCGGAGCCGACCCGAACGACGGTGACGGCGCGACGCCTCTGACCCACGCGATCGACAGTGAAGGAGACGGGGCACTCCAGAGCGGCAAGCCGCTGACCGTTGCCACAACGGCGGTGCTCCTGGCTTACGGCGCGGATCCTGGACTGCCGGACGGGAGCGGAGAGACGCCTCTTCAGGTGGCGGAGCAGTACGACCATCTCCTCGCCATCCGACTGCTCCGCCGCCATCTCTCGGGCCACGTGGGCGGAAGCGGTCAAGCTGGTTGAGGCTCCTTCTGCTCCGCTACGGACATCGAGCGCCTCGGGCTTTCCCCGACTGTTCCTATGCCGCTTGCACGCCCGGCGCCCGGCCGTGCTCGAGGTAGACCCTGAACACCCTCGGCGTGGGCCTCTCTACGCGCCGGGCGGGCGGAAGGAGACCTGCCTGCGGGCGGCCTCGTCGATCTCGTCGAGAGTCAGGAGCGGCGTGGCCCGGGTGTGGAGCGCGCCGCTGGCCTTGACGCTGAGGCTGACGGCGGCCATGGACACCGCGTCGGGGAAGTCGAGGACGCACACGAAGTCGTCCTCCCCGAAGGAGAAGTACATGGCCTCGACGCTCCCGCCGAGGCCCGCGACGACATGTTCGACGGCGGCGCGGCGGCCGCTCGCGCCTTCCTTGAGCAGGCCCTTCGCCCCCTCGGGCGTGTAGCGGGCCTGGATGAGGTATTTCGGCATAGGGGGCTCCCTGCCCGTGGAGTGTCCGGTACACGGATGGCCTTCCCGCTGCCGCGCCGCCCGCCGACAGCCGCACGGCCGGATTCACTCGTACGACACCGGCG